>DATDIE010000433.1:0-5472 GCA_036521235.1 Acidimicrobiales bacterium
AGATCGTCGCCCTGGACGGGTCCCCGCTGCGCCGCCTCGTGCTCGATCCGAGCAAGGACTACCAGCCTCAGCCGTGACCTGCACCGATTGGCGGTCTACGATGTCTTGCCACATCGCTCTCCGATGTCTTGCCAGATCACATGAGCACCCCCAACCGGATTCGAACCGGTGCTGCCGCCGTGAAAGGGCGGTGTCCTAGGCCGCTAGACGATGGGGGCGGGTCCGTACAGTCTGCCCGGGACAGAAGAGCTTAGGTTGCTAGGAGACGCCGACCGGCATCCCGGCCGACGAGGCGTCGGGGACCGACGGGGCGGCCACGAGCTCGGGCGCGTGGTACGTGCAGGCGAGGAAGGTCTGCACCGACCCGATCACCAAGACCGTCACGCCGAGCAGGTGGACCTCGACGAGCAGCGCCGGTAAGTGCGTGAAGTACTGGGTGTAGCCGACGGCCGCCTGGGCGAACATCACGAGCATGAGGACGCGCGCGGCGCGGCGGACGCGCTCAGGGACGTCGCCGAGGTGGAGCGCGACGACGAGGCCGATGGTGACGCCGATCAGCAGCAGGGCGAGGCTCGAGTGGAGCTCAGCCATGTCGCGCAGGGCGATCGGGAGCCGCTTGGCCACCTGCTGGCCCGAGCTGTCGCCGGCGTGCGGGCCGGCGCCGCTCGTCGCGGTGCCGGCGGCGATGACCACGGCGAGCAGCGCGAGGAGGCCGTAGTAGAGGCGGATGAGCGGGCGCGGCACGAGGAGGTGTCCCGAGCCGGCCCGGTAGTCGCGGGTCGAACGGTGCACGAGCACCACCGCGTCGACGAGGAGCAGGATCGTCGCGTAGAAGTGGAACATGACGACATATGGGTTGAGCTTCGTGTAGACGACGATGCCGCCGATTACGGCCTGGGCCAGGACGCCGGCGACCAGCCCGCCGCTCAGCCAGATGAGGTCGCGGCGCCGCGGCGAGCGGAAGATCGTGCCCAAGAACGCGGCGGCGACCGCGATCACGATGAGGACGGTGACCAAACGGTTGCCGAACTCGATGAGGCTGTGGAACTGGAGCGGCGGGGTCAGGTGGCCCGCCGTGCAGTCGGGCCAGTTGCTGCAACCCAGCCCCGACCCGGTCAGGCGGACGGCGCCGCCGGTGAGCACGATCAGCGCCGTGAAGAGGAGGGCCAGCTGGTTGAGTCGGTGGCTCAGCGAGGGCGAGACGGTGGGGAGGCGGTGCTGCGACACGTGGCCCAAGCGTACCGGCGGGCCACCGCCTGGTCCGGGGCGTGGGTCCGGCCGTAGGCTGTCGGCGCATGTCCGTCGAACCACCAGCCGTCGCCGAACGGCAAGCGGGGGCGCGGCAAAAGGTCGGGGCCTACGTGGCCTTGACGAAGCCGCGGATCATCGAGCTCTTGCTGGTCACGACGTTGCCCACCATGGTGGTGGCGCAGCGCGGCGTGCCGCCGGTGTGGCTCATGGTGGCGACGCTGGCCGGCGGGGCGTTGGCGGCCGGCGGGGCGAACGCCATCAACATGGTGGTCGACCGCGACATCGACCGCTTGATGAACCGGACCAAGAACCGTCCGCTCGTGACCGGGGCGATGACGCCCACGGCGGCGTTGGTGTTCGCGTTGTCGTTGGAGGTGGCGGCGTTCGTCGAGCTGTGGCTCGCGGTCAACTTGCTCTCCGCCGTGCTGGCCATCTCGGCGACCTTGTTCTACGTCTTCGTGTACACGCTCTGGCTCAAGCGCCGCTCGACGCAGAACATCGTGATCGGTGGCGCGGCCGGCGCGGTGCCGGTACTGGTGGGATGGGCGGCGGTGACCGACCGGCTGGCCTGGACGCCGGTGATCATGTTCGCCATCATCTTCATCTGGACGCCACCGCACTTCTGGTCGCTGGCGGTCCGCTACAAGGAGGACTACAAGGCGGCCGACGTGCCGATGCTGCCGGTCGTGGCCTCCATGAAGCGGACGACCACCGAGATCGTGTACTACACGGTCGCGTTGGTCGCCGTGTCGTTCCTGTTGGGGCCGGTGGCGCACCTGGGCTGGATCTACATGATCACGGCCGCGGTGGGCGGAGCCGCGTTCTTGTACTTCGTGACGCGGCTTTGGGGGCTGGCGCAAGCGGGCACGGTGGGCGGACGCGACGCCATGCGGGTCTTCGGCTTCTCCATCACGTATCTGACGGTCCTGTTCGTGGCGATGGCAGCCGATGTGCTGATCTCCGCCCACGTGCACATCCACTGACGGCGACGGTCTTGGTGCGATGACGAACGACACTCCGGCCGGGCCGGGAGATTCGGACGGGCCGCTTGCGGGTGAGTCGGGTGAGTCGGGCGACGCGGCGCAGCCGCTCGAACCCCGCAAGCCGCGCAAGATCTTCCTCGTCGTCGGCGTGGTGCTCGCGCTCGTCCTCGGGATCTTCTTGTTCACGGGGCTGGGGACGAGCGACGGGTCGACCGGGGGCGGATCCGGTTCGGGCTCCGGCGGTGGTGGGGCGCCCCAGGCGGGCAGCGCCGTGCCGACGTTCACCCGGACCAACGTGGGACCGACCGGTGGGTCCCAGGTCACGGTGTCCCCCGGCGGGACCGGGGGCCGGCCGACGGTGCTCCTGTTCTTCGGCAACTGGTGCCCGAGCTGTCACCAGGAGCTCCCGCCCTTGGCGGCCGCGGTCCGCAGCCAAAGCGAGGCCGGCGGCGCGCTGTCGGGCATCCGGGTCGTCGGCGTCGACAGCGAGGACACCGTGGCGCACGCCAAGTCGTTCATCCACTCCGCCGGGGTGACGTTCCCCGTGGCGTACGACTACGACACGAGCGTGACGAACGGCCTCTTCTACTTCACCGGCGATCCATACGCGGTGTTCGTGAAGGGCGACGGCAAGATCGCGCGGATCGTGCGGGGCGACGTGTTGACGCCGTCGTCGTTAACCGCCGACGAGCGCGCCCTCATTCCCAGCGGAACGTAAGCGCCGCCGCGACCGGCGCCGCCACCGCCCAGACGGCGAGCACGATCCAGGACTCCGCCGGCACCGTGGCGCCGCTGCCGAGGCTCGCGTGCAGCGCGGTCGAGAGCGCGGCGGCCGGCAGGAGCTTGGCGAAGTCGGCCAGCCCGGTGCCGAGCTTGCCGAGGGGGACGATCATGCCGCCGAGGAGCAGCAGGACGAGATACAGGCCGTTGGCGGCGGCCAGGTTGACCTCCGCCCGGAGCGTGCCCGCCATCAGCAACCCGATGCCGGCGAACGCCGCCGAGCCGAGGAGGATGGCACCGATCGCGCCGGCGACCGCAGTGCCCGCGCCGCCGCCGGGATTCCAGCCGAGCGCGAGCCCCACCGGCAGCAGCACCGCCGCCTGCAGCAGTTCGACGGCGACGATCGTGACGATCTTGGCGCCGAGGAGCCGCGGCCGGCCCAGCGGAGTCGCGCCGAGCCGCTTGAGCACGCCGTAGCCCCGCTCGAAACCGGTGGCGATGCCGAGCGAGACCATCGAGGTCGACATCACGGCGAGGGCGAGGATGCCCGGCACGAAGAAGTCGGTCGGGTTCGCGGTCGGCGTGGAGATGACGGACACCTTCGAGAAGAAGACGAGGAAGACGACGGGGATGCCGATCGTGAGGAGGAGCGTCTCGCCGCGGCGCAGCGTCATGTAGATCTCGGCGCCGGTCTGGCCGAAGAGCGGGCGCAGGAGCGGCGCCCTGCGCGCGGCCGCGGCGTTGGCGTTGGCGTTGGGGTTGGCGGGCACGGTGCCGGCGTGGCTCATCGACGGCTCCGGCCCCGACGCCGGCCCCGGCGCCCGCCGGCGGACGGCTCGGCGTCCTCGGCCTGAGCGGCGGCTTCGGGCCCGACCGCGTCGAAGTAGACGTCCTCGAGCGTCCGGCCCACGACGAGGTCGGTCAGTCCGGCGCCGCGTTCGGCCAGGTGCGCGGTGACGGCGGCGGCGACGGCCGACCCCGGTTGGACCGGCGCCTCGACGCGGTAGCGGCCGGGCGTGATCTCGGCGGCCGTGGCGCCCTGGCCGAGCACGGCGGCGAGGGCTGCGGTGTCGAGCCCGGGGGGCGCCCCGAACGACACCTCGGTGGGGCTGCGCTCGCCGTCGGCCCTGGACCCGACCAGCTCGTGGGGCTTGCCCTCCAGCACGATGCGGCCGCCGGCGAGGATCACGATCCGGTCGGCCATGCGCTCCGCCTCGGCCAACTCGTGCGTCGTGAGCACGACACTCACGCCCTGGTCCTTCAGGCCGGCCACGACGTCACGGATGGCGACGCGACCCACGGGGTCGACGCCGCTGGTCGGCTCGTCGAGGAAGGCGACCTCGGGCCGGCCGATCAGCGCCAGGGCCAGCGAGAGCCGTTGTTGCTCACCACCCGAGAGGTGGCGCCACGGCGTGTGCGCGGCGCCGCGGAGCCCGACCAGGTGGAGCAGCTCCTCGGTCCCCATCGGGTCGGGGTAGTAGTCGGCGAAGAGGTCGAGCACCCGCCTCGGGCCGAGCATCGGATAGACGCCGCCCGCTTGGAGCATGACGCCCATGCGCCCGGTCAATGCGGCGTGATCGCCGATCGGGTCGAGGTCGAGCACGCGCACCTGCCCCGCCGACGGGCGGCGGTAGCCCTCGAGCGTTTCGACCGTCGTCGTCTTGCCCGCGCCGTTCGGCCCGAGGACGACGAGCACCTCGCCCGCCTCGGCCGACAGGTCGATGTCGTCGACCGCGGGCGGCGCGTCGGGGGTCCCGTAGCGCACGGTGAGGCCGCTGACCCGGACTGCCGACATGGCGTCGCAGGCTACCGTGAGCAGGAATGATCGATATTCGGGCCCTGCGCGAGGACCCTGACGCGGTCAAGGCCGCGCTGGCGCGCCGCGGGGTCGAGGCGGCCGAGGTCGACGTCGTGATCGAAGCCGACACGGACTGGCGCGCCCGGGTCAAGCACGCCGAGGACCTGCGGGCCGAGGTCAAGTCGCTCTCGCGCGAGGTCGGGCAGGCCAGGAAGGGTGGCGACGCCGCGCGCGCCGAGGAGCTCACCGTGCGCAGCCGGGCGCTGGGAGAGGAGGAGCGCTCGGCGGCGGCCGAGGCCGACGTCCTCGAGGAACGGGTGCGGACCGGGTTGCTGTACCTCCCCAACATCCCGGCGGAGGACGCGCCGGACGGCACCGGCGAGGGGGACAACGTCGAGCTCCGCCGCTGGTGGCCCGGTCAGGACCTCGGCCAGCCCGAGCCCCAACCGCTCGAGCACCAGCGCGTGCCGCACTGGGAGATCGGCGAGGCCCTCCAGATCCTGGACATGGAGCGCGGCGCGCGCCTCGCCGGCTCGATGTTCCCGCTCTATCGCGGCCCGGGGGCTCGCTTGGTCCGCGCGCTGACCGCCTTCGCCATCGACCGGCACTCCCCCGAGTACGAGGAGATCCTTCCGCCCACCGTCGTGTTGACCGAGACGATGACGTCGACCGGGCACCTGCCGAAGTTCGCCGACGACGCGTACCACATCGAGCGCGACG
>DATDIE010000434.1:0-12396 GCA_036521235.1 Acidimicrobiales bacterium
CACATGCGGTTCTTCACGCTCGAGTCGATTCGGACGCTCCTGCACGAAGCGGGGCTCGTTGTCGTCGACACCAAACGAGTTGTCGTCCCGCTCTTCCAGTCGGAGCTGGGCGTGAAGCGCGGCGACGTGAATCACAAGACGCTCGACGAGTTGCACGCCGACCCGGAAGTCGAGTCGTACCAGTTCGTAATGAAGTCGGTCCTGGACAACGGGTCCCATGCGGTGAAGGAGATGGAGGGGCGGATCAACGAGCTCTCCGATCGCGTCCACCACCAGAAGATGCGGATCGCCCTGATGCGCAAAGGCATTCGGGACGATCGGGTCATGGACATGCATTTGCGTGAGCATCAGCGTTACATCGAGGCGCTGCAGGGTCACGTGGGCGGCCTCGAGCACAACATCGAAGTCCTCACCGAGTCCCTGGCGGCGAGTGAGGCCAAGTACCAATTGGTGGTGAACTCAAGGGCGCAGCGCCTTCTGGCACCTCTGCGACGCATGTACGGCTCCTTGTCCCAAAGGCCCACGAGTAGCTAAGTGGATCCAGCGACGTCCACCGAAAGAGGTTCTGCCGCCGACGCACGCTCCCCGCTGGTTCTGGCGTTCTATCTTCCGCAGTTCCACCAGGTGCCCGAGAACGATGCCTGGCACGGCCGTGGCTTCACGGAGTGGACGGTCGTTGCGCGCAGCAACCCGTTGTTCCCGGGCCATCGACAGCCGGAGCTTCCGGGCGAGCTCGGGTTCTACGACCTACGGGTACCCGAGACCCGATACCAACAAGCCAAACTGGCGCAGGATCACGGGATATCGGGCTTCTTGTACTACCACTACTGGTTCGGCGGGCGGCGAATGCTCGGTCGGCCATTTCAAGAGGTCCTCGACAGCGGGCAACCGGACTTTCCTTTCGCGCTCTGCTGGGCCAACGAGAGTTGGTATCGCCGCTGGCAGGGATCGATCGACGAGATGATCATGGAACAGGTCTTCAGCGCCGAAGACGACATCGATCACATCCGCTGGCTGATCAAGTGCTTCAAGGATCCTCGGTACATCCGGATCGAGGGACGACCGTTGCTCGCCGTCTACCGTCCGCACCATCTCCCGGATCCCCAGCGGACAGTTGAGATCTGGCGGACCGAATGCGAAAAGGAAGGAATTGAGCCGCCCTGGCTCGTCGGGTTCGAGACGGGCGAAGACATCGTGGATCCGGCTTCGTTGGGGTTCGACGCCAGCGCGGAGTTCGTCCCGCACCACTTGCCCCACCTGATGAAGAAGAAGCCATTCCGATTCGGGTCCGAGCGCTCACACAGGATGTACGACTACGCCGAGGTCGCCGACGCGTATCTCAACCGCCCACAAGTTCCGTGGCTCCGGTACCCCTGCGTGCCGACCGCTTGGGACAATTCGCCCCGGCGTCAGACGGGAGAAGCCCTCATCCTCCAGGGTTCCACGCCCGAGCGATATAGCCAATGGCTCCGCCAGGCGGCGACGCGTCAGCAGGGCGAAGGGGACAGAGGGGTCGTCTTCGTGAACGCCTGGAACGAGTGGGCCGAGGGCGCGCATCTGGAACCTGATGCGTTCTGGGGTCGTGCGTATCTCGAGACGACCCGGGACACGTTGTCCGAAGTCCTCGGTGCACAAGAGCTCGCACCGGCGAACCGCGTGGAGCCGAGCCATCCCGCGGCGACGCCGACCGAGGCGCTCTATTTCGACCTGTACGAACAGTTCGTCAAGATGCAGGACGTATCGAGCGGGTACCTCTCGTACGCAGACCGCCGGGTCCGCGAGCTCAAGGCGTACTACGTCGACAAGTTGGGCTGGCAGCGCTACGAGAACGAGCAGGTCACCGAGATGAACGAGTGGCTCGCCGAGCAGCTGCACTCCCTGGCCGAACGCATGCAGCAACTCTCGCTGCCTGACGTCCCCGACACGGAGTGGCTCTCCGCCCGACCACCGACGGCAAGCCCCGAGGAAGACGGAATGGGGGATCAGGGCGACGACGAGGAGCCCGGGGACGACAAGCCCGCGCTCGGGGAGCACGGCGGGACCCTCGATTCTGATCACGACGTCGTCAACGCCCAGTCCCGGCTCGAGGAGGAGGAGCGCGGTCTGACCGCACTCGTCAACGAGCACGAGGCTGCCCTCCAGGCGGATCAGGAGGCCAAGACCAGAGCGAAGGTGTCCGACCGGCTCCGCCTGAAGGAGGAAGATGCCCGGTTAAGGGACCAGGGCTACGACGATCCGCCCGGTGTCAGACCCCCTCGTTGGCTGTTGGACGTGGAGACGTCGGACTAAGCCACCGGCATGGGGCGCCGCCTCCGAGGGCCTGGTCGCGTGCCCCGGTGGTGGAGCCGCCGACCGGGCGGCTACGCTGGCACGCCGTTCGCCGGGCGCCTCGTCGGCAGCCCGTGCACGCCGCTCTCGCCGTACCCGAGGAGATCCGTCATGGCCGAAATCGTTCTTGCCGCCGAGGTTGGGCGCCCCCTGGGGTCGCGTGCCGTCCGCCGCCTGCGGCGGGAGGGAAAGATCCCGGGCGTGATCTACGGGCACGGCACCGACCCGTTGCCCATCGCCGTCGGGGCGAGGGAACTGCGCGTCGCGCTGAACGGGGAGGCCGGGGCGAACCAGCTCCTCTCCCTCGACACCGGCTCGGGCACGTTTCTCACCCTGGCCCGTGACATGCAGCGGCACCCGGTGGCCCAGACCGTGACACACGTCGACTTCATCATCGTGCGGCGCGACGAGGTCATCAGCGCCGACGTCCCGATCACCCTGGTCGGCGAGGCGACCGAGGTGCACCACGGTGACGGGTTGGTCGAGCAGCAGATGTTCACCCTGAGCATCAACGCGTTGCCGGCCAACATCCCGTCGGGCATCGACGCCGACGTCAGCGCGCTGACCATCGGCGGCCAGGTGCGCGTCTCGGACCTCGTCCTGCCCGAAGGCGTGACGACCGACGTCGACCCCGAGAGCGCGGTCGCGCTGGGCCAGCCGCCGCGTGTCACGGTGGAGGAAGAGGCCGCCGCCGAGGGCGAGGCCGTCGAGGGCGAAGCCGCCGAGGGCGAGCCGACGGGCGAGGCGACCACGACGGATTCCGGGTCCGAAGAGGGCTAGGCCCTGCGCCGCCCCTTCGCCCGGTCGGAGCACCGGGGCACTCCCGCCGACCTGCTCGTCGTCGGGTTGGGCAATCCGGGCGCCGAGTACGCCGGCAGCCTGCACAACGCCGGGTCCGACGCCGTCGAGCTGCTGGCGCGGCGCCACGGCGCCTCCTTGCGGGCCGAGAAGGGCGTGCCGGCGCGGGTGGCGACGGCCACGATCGGTGGCCGGCGCGTCGCGCTCGCCGTGCCGACGACGTACATGAACGACTCCGGCCTCGCCGTACGGGCGCTGGCCCGCCGCTTCGGCGTCGACGACCCGGCCGGCATCGTAGTGGTGCACGACGAGCTGGACCTGCCGCCGGGCGCGGTGCGTCTGAAGGCAGGCGGCGGCCTGGCGGGACACAACGGGCTGCGCTCCATCACGTCGCACCTGCACTCGCAGGACTATCTCCGCGTTCGCATCGGCGTCGGCAAGCCGGCGAGCGCGGCCCAGGGCGCGGCGCACGTCCTGCGCAAGCCGCCGCGGGCGGTGCGTGAGGCGCTCGAGGGCGCGGTGGAGACTGCAGCGGACGCCGTGGAGCGCATCGTGACGGACGGCATCGACGCCGCCATGCTGTGGTGCCACTCGCTCCCGAGCTGACACCGATGACCACCACCGCACATCCGATCACCACTCCGCCCGCCGCCGGCAGCCTTGCCCGCGTCCCGCGCCTGCTGCGGTCCGACCCGGTGCTGGGCGTCCTCCTGGGCGCGGCCGACGCCACCGTCGCCGTGCCCGAGTCGGCGCAGGCGATCGTGGCAGCCGCGTTGGCCGAGTTCACGGCGCGGGCGCCGCTGCTCGTCGTGACCCCGACGGGGATCGACGCGGAGCGTCTGGCCGACGACGTGAGCTGCCTCCTCTCACCCGACGCGGGGGCGACGAGCGACGACGAGGGTGTCGTCCTCGGCGTTCGGCGCGGCGCCGTGGCGCTGTTGCCCGCGTGGGAGACCCTGCCCTTCGAGCGGGTGAGCCCCGAGATCGAGACGATGGGCCGCCGGCTCGCCGTACTCCACTCGCTGCGCGAACCCGGCGTGTCGGCTCCGCCCAGGGTGATCGTCGCCCCCGTGCGCGCGCTCCTGCAACGCCTCGCCCCCCAGGAGGCGTCGGTGCCGCTCGTGGTGGCGCGGGGGCAGCAGGTCGACTCCGAGGCCCTGCTGCACGAGCTGGTCGCGCTCGGCTACCGCCGCGAGCACCAGGTCGAACACCGCGGGGAGTTCGCCGTGCGCGGCGGCATCGTCGACGTCTTCTCGTCCATGGCCGATGCGCCGGTCCGCATCGACCTGTGGGGCGACGAGGTCGACCGGCTGACGACCTTCGCCGTGAGCGACCAGCGATCGTCGAGCGACATTGACGCCGTCATCCTCTACGGCTGCCGCGAGCTCGTCCTCACCGACGACATGCGCCGGGCGGCCGCGGCCCTCATTTCTCGGCGCCCGTGGGGCGCGTCCATCTGGGAACGCCTCGAGCGCGGGGAGCAGTTCGACGGCATGGAGTCGTGGCTCCCCTTCCTCGACGGCGAGCCGCACGTGCTGCTCGACCTGCTGCCCGCCGGCGCGCAGGTGGTTCTCGTCGAGCCGCGGCGCATCCGCGACCGCGCCGTGCAGCTGCTCGACGAGGAAGCCGCGCTGGCCGAGACGCTGGCGGCGACGTGGGGCGCCAAGGAAGGCGACGAGGATCCGTTCCCGCGTCTCCACGTGCCGTTCGAGCGGCTGCTGCGCGACTGCGACGCCGGGGTCGTCTCTCTCCCGCCGGTGCCCGAGGGGCCCTCGACGGCGACGCTGCGGGTGGGCCGCTTCGACCCGGTGGCGGGCGACCCGGGACGCCTCGCAGGCGCCGTGACCCGCTTGGTCGGCGACGGCTATGCAGTGACGCTGTGCGCCGCGACGACCGGGGGCGCGGCGCGTCTCTCGGCGACGCTGGCCGAGCAGGGCGTGCACGCGCCGATGCTCGACGTCGCGCCCGCCACGCCCGGCGCGGTGGTCGTGGTGGCGCCCATCACGAACGGCTTCGTGCTCCCCGACGCGAAGGTGGCGGTCCTCTCGGAGACCGACGTCACCGGGCGCCGCATGCCGCACCGGCGGGCCCGGCCCAGGGCGCGGGCGGCGGACGGGTTCTTCGACGACCTCGAGGCCGGCAGCTTCGTCGTCCATCGCCAGCACGGCGTCGCCCGCTTCGAAGGCGTGACGACCAGGACCATGGGCGGGACCACGCGCGACTACCTGATCCTGCAGTACCGCGGGTCGGATCGCCTGTACCTGCCGGTCGAGCAGATCGAGGCGATCACGCCGTACTCGGGCGGCGAGTCGCCGACGCTGTCGAAGATGGGCGGCGCCGACTGGCAGCGCACGCGGGCGCGGGCGCGGGCGGCCGCCGGCGAGGTGGCCGCCGAGTTGGTCCAGCTGTACCGGCGTCGCCTGGCCGTCGAGGGCCACGCCTTCGGCCCGGACACCCCGTGGCAGGCCGAGATGGAGTCGTCGTTCGGCTACGTCGAGACCGAGGACCAGCTCACGGCGATCGCCGACGTCAAGGCCGACATGGAGGAGCCCCGGCCGATGGACCGCCTGGTGTGCGGCGACGTCGGCTTCGGCAAGACCGAGGTGGCCATCCGGGCCGCCTTCAAGGCCGTGCAGGACGGAACGCAGGCGGCCATCTTGGTGCCCACCACCCTGCTGGCGAGCCAGCACGCGCAGACCTTTGCCGAGCGCTACGCGCCGTATCCGGTGCGCGTCGAGCTCCTGAGCCGATTCCTCTCCCCGGCACAGCAGCGCGCGGTGGTGCGGGGCATGGCGGACGGCAGCGTCGACGTCGTCATCGGCACGCACCGGCTGCTGGCCCAGGACGTGCAGTTCAAGAAGCTCGGACTGCTGGTGGTCGACGAGGAGCAGCGCTTCGGGGTCACGCACAAGGAGGCGGTCAAGCGCATCTCCGAGGGCGTCGACGTGCTGACGCTGACCGCGAGCCCCATCCCGCGCACGCTGGAGATGGCGCTCACGGGCATCCGGGACCTGTCCATGGTGAACACGCCGCCGGCCGACCGGCGACCCATCCTCACCTACGTGGGCGAGCAGGACACGGCGGCGGTGAGCGAGGCGATCCGCCGAGAGCTCCTGCGCGAGGGCCAAATGTTCTACGTCCACAACCGGGTGTCGGATATCGACCGCGTCGCGCGCGACCTGCGCGACCTCGTACCCGAAGCACGCGTGGCCATCGCCCACGGGCAGATGGACGAGGGCTCCCTCGAGACCGTGGTGCTCGACTTCTGGGAGCGGCGCTACGACGTGCTCGTCTGCACGACCATCATCGAGTCGGGCATCGACATGCCGTCGGTCAACACGCTCATCGTCGACCGGGCCGACCTGCTCGGGCTCGGCCAGCTCCACCAGATCCGCGGCCGGGTGGGCCGGGGCGGCCAGCGGGCGTACGCCTACCTCTTCCATCCGGCCGACCGCGTCCTATCCGAACAGGCCTACGAGCGACTGCGCACCATCGGCGAGCACACCGAGCTGGGGTCGGGCTTCAAGATCGCGATGCGCGACCTCGAGATCCGGGGGGCGGGCAACCTGTTGGGCTCGGACCAGTCGGGGCACATCGCCGCCGTGGGCTACGACCTGTACGTGCAGCTGGTGGCCGAGGCGGTGGCCGAGGCCCGGGGGGAGGCGCGCCCCGCGCCCCCGTCCGTCTCGATCGACGTCCCCGGCGACGCGCACCTCCCGAAGGACTACGTCGCGGCCGAGGACGCCCGCCTCGAGGCGTACCGCCGGCTGGCCGCCGCGGTGTCGCTGGAAGACGTCGACGACATCGGGGCCGAGTGGGCCGACCGGTACGGCCCCCTGCCGGTGCCGGCCGAGGGGCTGCTCTCCGTCGGTCGCCTCCGCGCCAGCGCGCTCGCGCGCGGGATCGGCGAGGTCGCGATGAGCTCGGTGCGCCCCGGCGGGACGCAGCGCCCGGTCGTCCGCCTGTCGCCGGTGACGCTGCCGGCCAGCGCGCAGGTGCGGCTCCGACGGGTGGCGCCCGGGGCCACCTACCGCGAGGACCTGGCGCAATTGCTGCTCCCCGTCCCCGCCGGCGCGGCGGCCGCCGAGGGCGTGCGCGGGGTGATCGAAGAACTCCTGCCGGTGGCGCAGGGCGATTCCAATTCCGGCGAGGGCACCTTGTAGGGTGCGGCGCGTGAAGTGGCTCCTCGCACTCCTCGTCCTTCTCGGCGGCGGCGTCGCCTGGGCGGCGTTCGCCGTGCCCACGAACGCGGCCACGGTTAACGGCACCACGATCTCCCAGGACGCGTTGAACTCGGACATCACGGCCATTGCCGGGAGCGCCGACTACCAGTGCTACCTGAACTCTGAGGAGTACCTGTCCTCCAACGGGAGCCAGCAGGGGCTGCCGCCGGTGACGGGGGCGGGCCAGGGCCAGAGCCCCGGCGACACCCCCACGGCCAACTCCACGTTCGTCGCGACGTATCTGGACACCGTGATCGGCCACCAGATCGTGCTGCAGCTCGCGGACAGGCGGAACGTCACTGTGACCTCCGACGACCTCACCTCGGCCCGCGCCAGCCTGACCGGGCAGATCTCCAGCGTCATGAGCGAGGTCGCGCAGACAGCCCAGGGCGGCAACAAGAGCTTCACCTGCGGGGCGACCACCGCGCCGCTGACGGGCGACGACGTGCTCAACTCGCTACCCGCGTCCTTCGTCGACCAGCAGGTGCAGTTCGTCGCCACCGCCAGCGCCCTACAGGAGGACCTCTCGGGCGTCGGCTCCAGCGAGAGCGACCTGCAGGCGTACTACGAGCGGCACCGTTCGGAGTTCGACACGGTCTGCTTCAACGCGGCGGAGTTCACGAGCCAGTCGGCGGCCGCGACGGCGCAGGCGGCGGTGAACTCCGGAACCGCCTTCAGCGCGGCGGTGAGCGCGGCCGCCCAGAGCGGCACGTTCCCCTGCAGCCCGCTCGTCGCCATCGCGGGCGACCTCGGCACGGACCTCGCGACGCTGCAGGGTCTCGCGCTCAACAAGGCCTCGGCGCCCATCTCGGTGAACGGGAACTACGTCGTGCTCCAGCCGACCAAGCGGAGCCCGACCCCCTACGCCTCGGTGAAGGCTGACGTGTCCCAGGAGGTGCAGGAACTGGGGTCCCAGAAGGCGCAGGCCGCGATCACTGCGGCCGAGCGGCGCTCCTCGGTCACCGTCGACCCACGCTACGGCGAGTGGCAGCCGGCGACCGCCCAGATCCTCACGCCGTTCGTGCCCAAGCCGTCGGACGTGCTCAACCCGCCGGCCAACGAGTCCGCCACCTCGTCCTCGAAGAGCCCCTTCAGCGGCTGAGCGTGGCGCGCCGCCCCCACGTCGTCGTGGTGGGCCTCGGGCCGGCCGGCGACGACCTCATCGGCCAGGGCGCCGCGGACCTGTTGCGCGACCACGGCCGGCTCTGGCTGCGGACCCGGCGCCACCCGGCGGCCGCGGCGTTCGAAGGGGCGCACACGTTCGACGACGCCTACGACGCGGCCGACACGTTCGACGAGGTCTACGACGCCATCGTCGAGCGGCTGGTGGGGGAGGCCGAGGCGGTGTCGCCCGAGCCCGTCGTCTACGCGGTCCCGGGATCCCCCCTCGTGGCCGAGCGCACGGTGGACCTGTTGCGCGCGGAGCCGCGCGTCCAGGTGACGATCGTGCCCGCCCTCTCGTTCCTCGACCTGGCCTGGCTCGCGCTGGCCGTCGACCCGCTGGCGGAGGGCGTCCGGCTGGTCGACGCGACCGAATTCGCCGCCACGGCGGCGGCGGAACGGGGGCCGTTCCTCGTGGCGCAGTGCTGGTCGCGTCACCTCCTCTCGGAGGTCAAGCTGGCGCTGGCCGACGACGGGGCGGCGCTGCCCCGGCCGGTGGTGCTGCACCACCTCGGGCTCGGCGACGAGGTCGTGGCCGCGGTGGACTGGTGGGAGCTCGATCGCACCGTCGAGGCGGACCACCTCACCTCGCTCTACGTGCCCCGGCTGGCCGGCCCCGGGGGGGCCGCCGCGGGCGTGCAGGTGGCGCGCCTGGTCGAGTTGATGGACACCTTGCGCGAGGAGTGCCCGTGGGACCGCGCCCAGGACCACTCGTCGCTGATGCCCCACCTGGTCGAGGAGAGCTACGAGGTGCTCGACGCGCTCGGCGCGCTGGCCGACGCGCCCGACCGCGCCGCGGCGTACGCCCATCTCGAGGAGGAGCTCGGCGACCTCCTGTTCCAGATCGTCTTCCACGCGCGGCTGGCCGGCGAGGAGGGCGCCTTCGACATGGCGGGTGTGGCCAAGGCCGTGCACGACAAGTTGGTGCACCGGCACCCGCACGTCTTCGCCGACGTCGTGGCGGACGAGCCCGACCAGGTCGTGGCGAACTGGGAGGAGATTAAGAAGGACGAGAAGGGCCGTGCCAGCGTCACCGAGGGCATCCCGGCTGCGTTGCCGGCCCTGGTCTTCACGAGCAAGCTGGCCCGCAAGGCGCGCGCCGTCGGCGTCGAGCCCTACGACCCGAAGGCGTCGGCGCTGGCGGTGTCGGAGCTGACCGCGCTGGCGCAACTGGCCGAGCGCGCCACGCCGCACTCCGACGACCCGCTCACCCGCGACGCGCGGGACGTCGAGCGGCGCGTCGGCGAGCTGCTCTTCGCCGTCGTCAACCTCGCGCAACGCGTCGGCGTGGATGCGGAACAGGCACTGCGGGATCGCGCGTTGACGCTCCGCGGCGAGATCCGGCGCGCCGAGGGCGTCCCCGATGCCGCGGAGGGCAACCGCTAGTCTGGATAACCGGTGTCCCACCAGGGCGGACGCCGAAGGAGTGACGTCGGTGAGCACCATTGAGCACGTGATCGGGCGCGAGGTCCTCGATTCCCGCGGCAACCCGACGGTCGAGGCCGAGGTGCTCCTCGACTCCGGTGCGCGCGGACGGGCGATCGCCCCCTCGGGCGCCTCGACCGGCGCCCGCGAAGCCGTCGAGCTGCGCGACGGCGGCGACCGCTTCGGTGGCAAGGGCGTCACGCGGGCGGTGGCCCACGTCAACGGCGAGATCGCCGCCGCCGTCGCGGGGCTGGACGCCCTGGACCAGCGGGCGGTCGACCACACGCTCATTGACCTCGACGGGACGCCGGACAAGGGCCGGTTGGGGGCGAATGCCGTCCTCGCCGTCTCGCTGGCCAACGCCAAGGCCGTCGCCGACGACCTCGAGATCCCGCTCTACCGCTCCATCGGCGGAACGAACGCGCACGCGCTGCCCGTGCCGATGCTCAACGTGCTGAACGGCGGCGCGCACGCCAAGAACTCCATCGACTTCCAGGAGTTCATGCTCATGCCGGTCGGCGCCGCCTCCTTCAACGAGGCCCTGCGCTGGGGGGCCGAGGCGTACCACACGCTGCGCAACGTCCTGGCCGACCGGGGGCTGTCGACGGCGGTGGGGGACGAGGGCGGGTTCGCACCCGACCTGCCGAAGAACGAGGACGCCGTGAAGCTGCTCATGGAGGCGATCGAGCTCGCCGGCCGTGTGCCCGGCGACGAGATCGCCCTGGCGCTCGACCCGGCGACCAGCGAGCTGTGGCAGGACGGCGTGTACGTGCTCGCCGGCGAGGGCCGGACGTTGTCGTCGGCGGAACTGGCCGACTACTGGGTCGACCTGGTGGACCGCTACCCGATCGTCTCCATCGAGGACGGCATGGCCGAGGACGACTGGGCGGGTTGGTCGGCGCACACCAAGGCCCTGGGCGGGCGGATCCAACTGGTGGGCGACGACATCTTCGTGACCAACGCGGAGATCCTCGCCCGCGGCATCAGCGAGGGCGTGGCCAACGCGATCCTGATCAAACTGAACCAGATCGGCACGCTCAGCGAGACCCTCGACACCGTCGACCTGGCCACGCGGTCGTCCTACCGGCCCGTGATCTCGCACCGGTCGGGGGAGACGGAGGACACGACGATCGCCGACCTGGCGGTCGCCGTGAACGCGGGACAGATCAAGGCCGGTGCGCCCGCACGCTCCGACCGCGTCGCCAAGTACAACCAGCTGCTGAGGATCGAAGAGGACCTGGGCGAGTCGGCCTCGTACCCGGGGCGTGCCGCGCTGGCCGGCGGAGGGACCGGGCGTGGCGGCGCCTGACGCGCGGCGCAAGCGGCCCCGCCGGCCGCAGGGCGACGCGGCCTCGACGGCGGCTCGCCGCTCCCGCCTGTGGTTCCTCGCTGCGCTCGCCGCCTCGGCGGTCGTGCTCGTGGCGTGGTTCCCGGCCAGCGCACTGCTCACGCAGCGCTCGGACCTCTCGAGCACCCAGAGCGAGCTCTCGGCGCTGCACAAGCAGGACGCCGCGCTGGCCCAGGAGAAGAAGAACCTCAGCGACGACGGGGAGATCGGGCGCATCGCGCGCCAGCAGTACCAGCTCGTCAACCCCGGCCAGCAGGCCTACGAGGTCCTTCCTCCGTCCGGGGCGGCGGCGGCGGGCACGCCGTACGCGGGCGATCCCGGATCCGCCGCTCCGACGACCCCGTCGGCGACGCCCGAGCTCCCGCCCGGGAGCGTCACGACGACCACCACCCCGGCCGGACGCGCCGCGCACGGCGCCACCTCGGACCCGGCGCCGGAGTCGGGCCTCCTGTCACGCATGCTGCACGCACTCGAATTCTGGCGCTGACCACACCGGCCATGGATGACGACGAAGCCGTGGCGGCCCTGCTCGGGCGTGACCCCGGCGGCAACTTCACCGTCGTCGTGCGCGGCGACGACGGCGCGCCGGTCGTGATCGAGAACGAGCCGTTCCTGCGCGACGGCACGCCGATGCCGACCCGCTACTGGCTCGTCGACCCCGTGCTGCGCGCCGACGTCAGCCGGCTGGAGGCATCCGGGGGGGTCCGCGAGGCCGAGCGCCAGGTGGACCTCGGGGAGCTCGACGACTGCCACCGCCGCTACGCGGCCGCCCGCGACGCCCTGATCCCGCCGGGAAGGCCGGGGCCGCGCCCGAGCGGCGGCGTCGGCGGCACCCGCCGGGGCGTCAAGTGCCTCCACGCCCATGTGGCCTGGTGGATGGCGGGGGGCGACGACCCGGTCGGCGCCTGGGCGGCGGAGCGTCTGGGGCTGACCCGTCCCGGCAAGTGAGCGCCGTTCGCCGCTGTGGTAGTCACGCGGCATGAGCGAGCCGGCCGTCGCCGCCCTCGACTGCGGGACGAATTCGACGCGCTTGCTCGTCGTCGGGACGGCGGGGGAGCTGGTCGCTCGCGAGATGCGGATCACCCGGCTCGGGGCCGGCGTCGACGCCGCACG
>DATDIE010000435.1:0-10867 GCA_036521235.1 Acidimicrobiales bacterium
AATTGATCGCCTTGAGGTCGTCGTACCCGACGCCGCGGCGGGCCAGCGCCCCCGGTCGCATCGCCTCGATGACGACATCGGCCGACGTCGCCAGCTCCTTGAGGATGGCGGTACCGGCGTCGGTCCGCAGGTCGAGCACGAGCGAGCGCTTGCCGCGATTGAGGTGCAGATGCATGAGCGAGACGCCCTCGACGATCGGCCAGGTCATCTCTCGGATGTAGTCACCGGCGGGCGGCTCGACCTTGATCACCTCGGCGCCGAGGTCGACCAGGGACGTCGTGATGGCAGCCGGCCCGAGGGCCGAGCACTCGATGATCCGCAACCCGTGCAGCGGCGGCGTGGTGGCCATCGCACCTCCAGTTCGTGAAGGCCGGATCGTAGCGGTCGCCGGCCCGGGCGCCGGAGGCCCCGCCTGGCCATACTGGGGCGATGGAGTCGTCACCCCTCGACGACGCGCTGACCGTGTTCGCGGCCACCGCGCCCAGCTACGGGTCCCTCGGGCTGGCCAATCACGGGCCGATGGCCGCGGAGGCCCTCGATCACCTGGGCCGCGCCGACGCCATCGCCGGCTGGGTGGAGCACTACCAGGGTCGCCTGGACCCGGCGCCGCCGCCCGCCGACCGCCCGCTTTCGGAGGAGGACTGGCCGGGCGCTCTGGGCGAGGAGTCCCGTTTCCCCGACTGGCTCGCACTGTTCGAGCGCGAGGTGGCGGACCGGCCACCGGTCGCGGTGGTGGGTGAGTGGGTGCCCCGGCTGCTGCCGGGCACAATCGGTGCCGCGGGCCACGGGCTTATCCGGACCGCCCACGCGGTGCGCGCCCTGACCGCCACCGACACACCGCCCCGGCGCCTCGAGCTGGCGAACGGCCTCGCGTTCTGGGCGTCGACGTATCAGGAGCTGCCCGGCCCACCGCTGCTGATCGGGCGGGAGGGGGTGACGGACGCGCTGGCCGACCTGCCCTATCTTCCCGAGGACGCGCCGCGCCAGTTGCTGATCAGCGACATGGTGGCGCAGGTGAACGACATCGCCGACGAGTTCGAGCAGGCCGTGGCCTCGCTCGGGTGGGCGGGCGGCCCCGTCGAGTTGCTCGACCAGCTCGCCTCGGGCGGCGCACTGGCGTATCTGCGAAACGGGGACGACGGCGGCGCCATCGGTTTGCTGCACTCGGTGACCGTGCCGCTCGCGTCCGAGCTGGTCTTGCCCTGGCTCGCCGTCGAGGACCGCGACGCCGCGCTCGGATACGTCTGGCAGGCGGTGGCGGCGCTGCACGTGGCGTACGACATCGACCGCAAGAGCGACGTGGCCGAACCGGCCGCCCTGTCGCCTGACGAACTGATCGACCGCGCCCTGGCCTCGGGTGACGAGCACGCCATCAAGCTGACGGAGGCAGCGCTGCGCAGCTACGAACGCAGCGGTGATCCCGTGCTCTTGTGGGCGGCGGCCGACGCCAGCACCCGCCTCGGCGGCTGAGGCGGAGGCGCGGGGCGGGCCGCCAGGCCTCTCGCTAGCCTCGGCACCATGGACTACCGCACCCTCGGCCGTACCGGCGTCAAGGTCAGTCCCCTCTGTTTGGGGGCGATGATGTTCGGTTCCTTCGGCAACCCCGACCACGACGACAGCATCCGCATCATCCACGCCGCGCTCGACGCCGGCATCAACTTCGTCGACACCGCCGACGTCTACTCCTTCGGCGAGTCCGAGGAGATCGTCGGCAAGGCGCTGGCGCAGACGAAGCGCCACAGGGTCGTGCTGGCGACGAAGGTGCACGGCCCGATGGGGAAGGACCCGAACTCGCAGGGGAACTCGCGGCGCTGGATCATGGACGAGTGCGAGCGGAGCCTGCGCCGGCTCGGCGTCGATTACATCGACCTGTATCAAGTGCACCGTCCGTCGCCCGACACCGACGTCGATGAGACGCTCGGCGCGCTAACCGACCTCGTGCGGGCCGGGAAGATCCGCTACTTCGGCAGCTCGACGTTCCCGGCCCAGGAGATCGTCGAGGCGCAGTGGGTGGCCGAGCGCCGGTCGCGCGAGCGCTTCGTCACTGAGCAGCCGCCGTACTCCATGTTGGTGCGCGGGATCGAGCGCGACGTGCTGCCGACGTGCCAGCGCTACGGCATGGGCGTCCTGTCGTGGAGTCCGCTGGCCGGTGGCTGGCTCTCGGGCGCGTTCGGCCCGGGCAAGGAGAACACGAGCCGGCGCTCCGGGTTCATGCCCGACCGCTACAACGTGGAGTTGCCGGGCAACCAGGCGAAGCTCGAGGCGGTGGCGCAGCTGAGCAAGCTGGCGGACGAGGCGGGGCTGTCGCTGATTCAGCTGTCGCTCGGGTTCGTGCTCGAGCACCCCGGCGTCACGTGTCCCATCATCGGCCCGCGCACGATGGAGCACCTGCAGTCGCAGCTGCCCGCGGCGGAGGCGCGACTCGGCACGGACGTGCTCGACCGGATCGACGAGATCGTGCCGCCGGGCGTCGACCTCAACGAGACCGACATCGGCTGGGTGCCGGCGGCCATCGCCGACCCGTCGTTGCGGCGCCGGCCCCTGGAGGCATCCGCCAAGCCACACGGGCTCCTCGACGCCATCCGGCGCCCGGACTGAAGGTCACCTCGGTGATGGCACCGGTCGGGGCAGTAAGTTCCGACCGGGAGATTCTGACGGCGTGCGAGGCGCGTCGGGGGTGACGAATTGGGCGCAGCCGACGACAACCGAAGACTGATCGAGGGGTTCTGGGAGGAGCTGTACCGCCAGGACCTGCAGGCCGCCGCCGCCCGCTTCGCTTCCGATGGCACCTACACCGACGTCGGGACGCCCGACGATGACGTCGCCCGCGGGCCCGACGAAGTCGTGAAGCGCCTGACGTTGGCCTGGACCAAGCTCGCAGGCCTGCACGACGAGCGACTGAATCTCGTGGCAGGTGACCGCGTCGTGATGACCGAGCACATCGAGACGTGGGAGTGGCCGACGGGGGAGACCATGGCGCTCCCGGTGCTGTCGGTTCACGAGCTGGCCGACGGCCGCATCGTCCGCTGGACCGACTACTGGGACATGGCCGCACTGGTCGCCGCCGCCCCGGCGTGGTGGTTCGAGCACGTGCTGCAGGGCTGGAAGTAGGGCGGGCGAAGGTGGGACGGCTGATCCTCGCTGGTGCGACCGTGCTCGATGCGGACGGTCCCCGCCCTCACTCGACGGTCGTCGTCGAGGATCGCCGGATCACGATCGTCTGCTCCGACAGCGTGGCCGACGCCGCCCTCGACGCGCAGCCCGACGACCGGGTCGTCGGCCTCGCCGGCCGCACCGTCATGCCGGGACTCGTCAGCAGCCACTTCCACGCCACGTACCACGAGCTCGGCTCGAAGATGACGCCGTTCGGCCTCGAGGAGCCGCCGGCGCTGCAGGCCGTGCGGGCGGCGCACCACCTGGAGCTCTTGCTGCGGAGCGGCTTCACCGGCGCGGTGAGCGCCGGCGCACCCTTCGCCATCGACGCGTCCATGAAGGCCGCTATCGCCGAGGGTCTCTTCCCGGGGCCCAGGTTGATGGCCGGGAGCCGCGACGTGAGCACAACGGGGCACGCCGGAGACAAGAGCTTCCCGTGGTACTGGGACGTCGGTGCGGCCGGTGCGGTCAACCGCTCCGACGGTCCCGACGAGTTCCGTCGCGCCGTGCGCGAGGAGATCAAGCGCGGCGCGGAGATCATCAAGATGTTCGTCACCGGCGGCCACGGGACGGTCGCCCCGAGCGAGCAGACGGAGATGTCGCGCGCCGAGATCACGGCGGGCATCGAGGCGGCCCACCAGCGCGGCGCGTTGGTGCGCGGCCACATCGCCAACCGCGACGCGCTCCACATGGCGCTCGACGCGGGGATCGACGTGGTCGACCACGGCGACGGCCTCGATGCGATGGCCATCGAGCGGATGGTCGAGCTGGGCACGTTCCTCGTGCCGAGCCAGGTCTTCCCGGCCCGCTTCGCCGAGATGATGGGCGGCGGCGGCCTCGGCTTCACCGCGACGATGGCCGAGGACATCGAGCGGGCGCTGGCCATCCTGCCCGTGGCCAACGAGGCCGGGATCAAACTGCTCTGCGGCGACGACTACGGCGCCATCAGCCTGCCGCACGGCCGCTACGCCGACGAGCTCGAGTTCTATGTGAAGGAGGCGGGGATCGCTCCGCTCGACGTGCTCCGCTGGGCCACCCGCAACGGCGCCGACGTCATGGGCCGCGCCCACGAGCTCGGCTCGGTGCGCGAGGGCTACCTGGCCGACCTCCTCGTCGTCGACGGCGATCCCCTCGGCGACATCGGTGTGCTGCAGGACACGGACCGCCTGCTCGCCATCATGAAGGGCGGGACGCTCGTGAAGGACGAGCTGGACGGGCTGGCCGCCGCCAATCCCCATCGCTGAGCGCCTGTACTGTCCGGGCCGATGATCATCATTGCCGGCTCCATGAGCTTCGCCGCCGCCGACCGCACCGACGTGCTGGCCAGCCTGGCCGAGGTGACAGAGGCGAGCCGGCGGGACGCGGGGTGCGTCGAGTACTGGTGGGCCGAGGACCTCGAGCAGCCGAACACGTTCGCCTTCTTCGAGTGCTGGGAGTCCAAGGACCTCCTCGACGCGCACCTCGCTCAGCCGCACGAGACGGCGTTCGGCGAGCGCAACCTCGGCCGCATGACGGGCGCGACGGCCACGATGTTCGAGGCGTCGGCACTTCCGCCGGGTTGACTCGGTTGAGCCATTGAGCAGTCCCGTGCGGCGCGTGGCTGGACGCACCGTCGATGCCCTGCCCCCCGGTGTGCGCCGCCGGGTCCGTGCGTGGGCCGGCCGGCCCGGGCCGCGCGAGGTCTCCTTCGCTGCGCTCGACGAGGAGCTTGCCCGCGCCGGGGCGCAGATGGGGGCGTCGCCCGAGCAGGCCCAGGCGCGGCTGGCCGAGATCGTCGTCGCCTTGCCCGACGCCCCTCCGCCCGACCCGTTCTCTGACGCCTATCGGGAATGGACCTGGGACGTGTACCGCCGCATTTCGGGGCGCGCCATCTACGACACGTCGCACGAGGCCTCGCCGTTCGACCTCGAGCGTGCGTTGACCCGACCGTTCCCCTACGAGAGCGGCTCGCTCTCGCTCGTGGGCCGGGACCTGGTCGCGCGTGGGCACCTGCTCGAGGTCCTGGGGCAGGCCCTGGGCGGGGCCCAGAACCCGGGCGCAGAGCGCCCTCGGGTCGTCGAGTTCGGTGCCGGGTGGGGCAACCTCACGGCGGACCTGATCGCGACCGGGCTCGACGTCACCGTGGTCGAGCTCGACTCCAAGTTCTGCTCGCTGATCGGCGCGCGGTGCACCGGGCCAGGCGAGCTCACGGTGCACCAGGGCGACATGCTCGCCTTCACCGCCGCCGAGCCGTTCGACGCCGCCGTGTTCTTCGAGAGTTTCCACCACTGCTCCGACCACCTCGCGTTGCTCCGGCGCCTGCACGACGTCGTGCGTCCCGGCGGCGTGGTGCTGTTCGCCGCCGAGCCGGTGCAGCGGCTCGATTATCCGTGGGGCCCTCGCCTCGACGGCCTATCGGTGTGGTCGAGCCGCACGTACGGCTGGCTGGAGCTCGGATTCGACGTTCGCTATTTCGACACGGCTCTCGCTCGGACAGGCTGGTCCGGGCGTCGGGTCATGCTCGGGCACCGGCCAGCCGAAACGGATGTGATCGTCGCTCGAGCGGCCGGTCGCTGAGTCGCACGCATCGGCGCGAGAAGGGCGCTACGACTTTTCGAAACGACTCACGGTTGGAGTTCAGAATTGCTTCGAAACTGCACCGTCTGCGTTCAAGGGCTGAACGCAGACGTCGAGATCCTGCGTGATCTTGAACCCGTACGCGTAGGGGCCCCGAAAACGGCGACGTCAGGATTTCGGGGCGCCAGCGTCACTGCTTGCAGTCGGCGCCGACCGCCGGCGCGGCCGCACCGACCTCGCCCTGCGCAAAGTCCCGGTCCAGCAAAGCGATGTCCTGGGTCAAGACGCCCAACTCGCTCGAGCCCTCGCCGCCGTACTGGTAGCCCTGCGTGTAGGCGTTCCCGGTCGGGCTGTCGTCCTTGGTGGTCGCCTTGCCCGGGATCGGCTCGACCCCGGTGTCCTCGTTCCAGTCGTCCCACGACGTCACCATCACGACCGGGAGCGTCGGGTCGAGCCCGGGGATGGCGACGCAGCGGAAGAACTCGTCGAGCGTGGAGGACGGGCCCTCGCCGGGCAGCCACTGGCGCGGCAGGGCGGGGTGATTCGTCAGCAGTCGGTAGCCGCGGTCGTTGAAGCCCGGCTGGACCTGGGGCAGGACAGGCACCTGATTGTTCGTCGCGTTGCGGTACACGGCGAGGAGGAAGCGCTGGTCCGCCGCGATGTTGGTCATCCCCGGGTAGCCCGCCTCGTCCGCCGCCGGGCCGGTCACCGGCGAAGGGTCGCCGTAATAGAGGGTGTACGACGTCACGGCGTCGAACGCCTCGATCCGCGCCACCTGCGGGACCTCGGTGAAGACCTTGTACCCGCTCAGCGGCTCGTTCTCGGGCGTCACCCGCCAGTAGACCTCGTCGCCGATGAAGAACGGGTCGGGGTAACCGTGCGCCTCGAGATACGAGCGCGCCCCGCTCATCATGGCGGCGACGTCGCCCGTGAGCGTGCGGGTCAGGTAGAGGTAGACGACGGGCCGGCCCTCGATACGCAGGTACGACGGATTGGCGAAGTAGCGCTGCGCGAAGCTCAGCATGTCCGAGTCGAAGTGCAGCTCCATCGGTCCCGTCACCGGCGTCGCCTCGTACGGCGGGTTGAAGCCCAGGTTCCACGTCTCGGAGAACATGGCGAATTTCATCTCGTGCAGGTCGGGCGCGGCGAGGAAGTCCTTCATGTTGTTGTCGGCCTGGCGGTAGTCGGCCCCCGAGGAGCCCGCAACGTAGGGCCACCAGTCGATGGCGAAGAAGTTGATCCCCGCCTTGTGGGCGTTGGCGATGTCGCGCGCCGCCGTCTGCGGGCTCGATGAGTTGACGAGGGACGAGGGCGGTGCCTGGGAGGGCACCAGGTGGGCGCGCAGCGCCCCCGTCGCGATGTTCTGCGGGTTCCACAGGTAGTAGTACGCCCCGACGAGCGGGCGGGTCAGCCCGTCGGCCGCGCGTGGCGCCGTCGTCGAAGTCGTGGACGTCGTGGACGTCGCCGTACCGGCCGCACCGGCCGCACCGACGGCCCCCACCGCCAGCAACACCGCCGCCGCGGGCAACGCAAAGGCGCGCCGTAGCCACGGCCCAAGCCGTTCCCCCCGTGTCACCGAGCGCCGACTACGTCGCCGTCTCTTGATGCGGCATCGACTGGTGCTCGGGGACCGGGTACGCCGGCAGGTCCGACGCGATCTCGTAGATCGCCGCGCTCGAGCACCCGAGCGCCGTCATGTCGGCCATCTGGTCGCCCGCCGTGCTGGGCAACACCGGCACCGACGCGTTCCCCCCGCCCCGCAGCGCCGGCAGCGCCGACGTCAGGTCGCCCACGGTCCGCCGCCGCCACGCCGAGATGTTGGGCGCCCGCACCCCGAAGCGCTCCTCCAAGAAGCGCAGCTGCGACGTGTGGTCGAAGACCTGCGACGCCACGTGGCCGCCACGGGCGAACGGCGAGAGCACCAGCATCGGCACCCGGAACCCGAGCCCGACCGGGCCGCGGATGCCGTGGGCGTCCGACGGCAGCGCCCCCGCCAGATACTCACCCGCCGTCCCCTTCGGGGCCACGGGCGGCGCCACGTGGTCGAAGAAGCCGTCGTTCTCGTCGTACATGTGGAACAGCACGGTCTTGGACCACACCGCCGGGTTGGACACGAGCGCGGACAGCACCTGGTTCGTGAAGTACTCGCCGAGCGCGGGCGGCGACGACGGGTGCTCGTCGTAGCCGGCCGGCGGCAACAGCCACGACACCGCCGGCAGCGACCCCGACGCGATGTCCGCCACGAAGTCGTTCGGGTACGTCGGCAGGAACGCCTTCTGGTACAAGGCCGACGACGGGTTCTTGTATTGGGAGAAGTACGGCAGGATCGCGTCGGTCGTGCCCATCCCGTGCTGCGCGACGAACGCCGGCTCGTAGATCTCCCCCGTCGGCGTGTACACCTTCCAGCTCACCCCGGCGTCCTCGAGCACCTCGGGCATCGTGTCCCAGTGCACGCTGTACACCGCATCGGGCGACGAGTTGGTCTCGAGCACCGGCCCGCCCGCACGCCCGTCCGGGTCGATCATGCCCGAGAGCGACATCAACCGGTTCGGGTGCGTCGGCCCGAGCACGGAGCAGTGATAGTTGTCACAGAGCGTGAACGCGTCGGCCAGCGCGTAATAGAAGGGGAGGTCGTTGCGCGTGTAGTACCCCATCGTCAACACGCCCTGCTCCGGCCCCTCGAACTCGGGCTGCACGTGCGTGGCGACGAAGGCGCTGTTGTTGCCCGGGCCCCGGCTCAGATGCTCACCCCGCCAGCTGTGGTCGAGGTCCGTCGTGCACTCGCCCATCGCGCTGCTCGAGTCCAGATGGAACGGCAGCAGCGTGCGCTCCCGCCCACCCGGCCACCGCTGCGCGAACACGCCGAGCCCGCCCGCCGGGTGGTCGTCGAACCCGCGCACCCCGCGGTACGTCCCGAAGTAGTGGTCGAACGAGCGGTTCTCCTTCATCAAGAAGACGACGTGTTCGACCGCGCCGAGGTCCGAGCCCGCCGCCTTCGTCGAGGCGGCCGCCCGGGTGAGCGCCGCTCCGGCCCTGGCGGTGTCACCCCGTTCCGCCGCCGCCAGCACGGCCGCCCCGCCCGTCGCCAGCGCCACGCGCAAGAGCGTGCGCCGGTCGAAGCGGCCGGGGCTCACGCGTCCTCGATCAACGACGGGTCGTTGTTCTTGACGTTGCCGACCCGCGGCCCCACCGTGTGGTGCACGACCGTCCCCTCGGGCGGCGGCCGCAACAGGGCGCGCAGCTCCTCGACGTCCTCGTTGGCCGGGTCGAGCCACAGGTCGAACGTCGAAGGGTCGAGGATCACCGGCATGCGGTCGTGGATGCCGTGCATGTCGGCGCCACCCGGCGCCGTGATGATCGTGCAGCTCCGTACCGACGGCGTGCCCTCGGACGCCGCCTTGTCGCGCCAGCGTTCGGCGAGGCCGGCGAACGCCAACGGCGCGCCGTCGGCGCGGGTGAAGTAGTTCGGCACTTTCCCTCCGGTCTTGAGACGTCGCCACTCGTAGAAGCCGTCGGCGGGCACGATGATGCGCCGCTCGCGGAACGCCTCACGGAAGGATGCCCGCGTGGCCGCCGTCTCGCAGCGCGCGTTGAAGAGCCGGCTGCCCGACTTGGCGTCCTTGGACCACCACGGGATGAGCCCCCAGCGAAAGGTCATGACGGTGCGCACCGGCTCGCCCCCGTCCTTCTGCGGCAGGTCCCGCACGCCCAGGACCTGGTCGGTGGGCGCGACGTTCCAGCTGGGCTCGTGCTCGGCGTCCTCGCCCTCGGCCAAGGTGGCGTCGAAGTAGCGGGCGATCCGCGCCGGCGGCGTATAGAGAGCGAAGCGTCCGCACATGCGGCCAGATTGTGACCCACGCAGCCCGATCAGGGCTGTACACACCGTGACCTGCGAGTTCGGCGCCCCGAGCGGCCGACGCACCACCTGGATAAGGTACGAACATATGTTCGCTTTTCCCACCGGTGCGGAGCCATCTCCCTACCCCGACCCGCCCGCCCGGCCCTCCCGCCGCGGGCCTCGGAAAGTCCCCGCCGGGCTGGCCGACCGGGTCCGGCCCACGACACCGGTCGCCGGGCGGACCCTGCCGGTGCCCCCGCCGCTGGCCCCGCTCTTCCCGAACGGCTCGCTGCGCCGCGGCACGACCACCACCGTGACGGGGCAACCCGGCCACGGCGCGACCACCCTGGCTCTCGCCCTCCTGGGCGCGGCGTCGGCGTCGGGGAGCTGGTGTGCCGCCGTCGGCCTGCCCGACCCGGGGGTGGTGGCGGCGGCCGGCCTCGGGCTCGATCTGCGTCGGGTCGTCTTCGTGCCGCACCCCGGCACGGGATGGGCCGAGGCGGCCGGCGACCTTCTCTCCGGCGTCGACGCCGTCCTGGTCCGCCCGCCCGGCCGGGCGCGCCTCACCGCGGCGCGGCATCTCGTGGCCCGTACCCGCGACCGCCAGGCCGCGCTCGTGGTGCTCCTCGAGGGCGCCGGGAGCTGGCCCGAGGGCGGCGACCTGGCCCTGACCGTGGGGGCGGTCGAGTGGGAGGGCGTCGGCCGCGGCCATGGGTACCTGCGCGGGCGCCGCGCCGAGGTGCGCGTGAGCGGTCGCCGCGCCGCCGGCCGGGCGACCGAGTGCTCGCTGTGGCTGCCGGCCGACTCGGGCGCGGTCGCGACGGCGGACGGTGGGGACGACGCGGCATGAGTTGGGCGGTGGAAAGCAGAAAGCGGTGGAGAAGTGGAACGGCTTGTCGTCATCTGGTGCCCCGACCTCCTCGATGAGGGGCCACGGGGTGAGGAGGCCCGGCGGTTCGCCCGCGTCCTGGCGCGGGCCGGCGAGCTGTGTCCGTGGGTACACCCGGTCCGGCTCGGCGTCGGCGCGTTGCCGGCCCGCGGCCCCGCCCGGTTCTTCGGCGGCGAGGAGGCGGTCGTGGCGCGCCTGGACGAGCTCTTCGACGAGATGGGCGAGGAGGTCACGATCGGCGTGGCCGACGGCCTCTTCGCCGCGGCACTGGCGGCTCGCTCCGAGCTGATCGTCCCGCCGGGGGGCTCGGCCGACTTCCTGGCCCCGTGGTCGGTGGCCACGCTGGCCCGGCCCGACCTGGCCGTCACCCTGCAGCGGCTGGGGGTGACCACCCTGGCGCAGTTGGCCGCCCTCCCGGCGGCGAGCATCGC
>DATDIE010000436.1:0-12853 GCA_036521235.1 Acidimicrobiales bacterium
TCCGTTGCCGCGAGGCGGCGGTAGCCGCGCTGGGTGCGATCGGCGACCTGGCCGGACTGACCGCCGTCCTCGCCGCGTTGGACGACAAGCCGACGGTGCGGCGGCGGGCCACCGTCGCCCTGGCCGGCTTCGACGATCCGAGGGTGGAGCCGGCCCTGCACCGCGCCGCCGAGGACCGGGACTGGCAGGTGCGCCAGGCGGCCGCCGAGTTGCTCGACGAGCCGCTCCCCGAGCCCGACCACCCCGGCAAGGGCGACGACCCCGCCGGTCCGGGTGCGGTGCTCAGTCGTCCTCGGTGAAGAGCCGCTTCAACCGGTCGAAGGACTGCAGGCAGATCCCTGCCCCCTGCACCACGCACTCGAGCGGCGTGTCGACGAGGTGCACCGGTACCGCCGTCGCGTCGGCCAGCCGCTGGGACATGCCGCGCAGCAGCGCGCCGCCCCCGGTGAGGTGGATGCCCTCGAACATGATGTCCTGCGCCAGCTCCGGCGCCGCCTCGCCGAGGCACTCCGCCGCCGTCCCGACGATGCTCGCCACGTTGTCCGCCAGCGCGTCGCGCACCTCCATCGGCGAGAGCAAGACCGTCTTGGGCCGGCCGGTCGCCACCTCGCGCCCGCGGATCTCGGCCTGTTGCTCCCCGTCGTAGGGCGACGCCGACCCGATGGCCATCTTCACCGCCTCCGCCGTGCGCTCCCCGATCGCCACGCCGAACTTGTGCCGCACGAAGGCCTGGATCGACGCGTCGAAGTCGAAGCCGCCGCAGCGCAACGCGCGGACGGCGACGACGCCGCCGAGCGAGATCACCGCCATCTCGGCCGTGCCGCCGCCGACGTCGACCACCATGTTCCCCACCGGCTCGTGGATCGGGAGGCCCGCCCCGATCGCCGCCGCCATCGGCTGCTCGATCAAGAAGCTCGACGACGCGCCGGCCCGCCGCGCCGCCTCCTTGACCGCCCGGCGCTCCACCGACGTGATGGCCGAGGGAACGCAGATCAGGACCTTGGGCCGGTTGAGGCGTCCCACGCCCACCCGGTGCAACAGGACGCTGAGCATGCGCTCGGTCACCTCGAAGTCGGTGATGGCGCCGCCGCGCAGCGGGCGCTCCGCCACGATGTAGCCGGGCGTGCGGCCGATCATCTGCCAGGCGTCCGTCCCGATCGCCAGGACCTCCCGGCTGCGCGTGTCGAGCGCCACCACGGTGGGCTCGTTCAGCACCAGGCCCTTCCCCTTGGCGTAGACCAGCGTGTTGGCCGTGCCAAGGTCGATGGCCAAGTCCCGCGACATGAAGGTGCCATGGTACGGCGGCTCGCTGGTGCGACGGCACTTTGCGAGGCGTTCTCGGTAGCCTCGCCCAGGTGAGTGGCCCACCGGAGGAGCCGGAAAACGGCAATCCGGGACGCGACGAGGGAGGAGCGGACCCGGACGAGCCCGAGTCGCCGCTGCGCGGCTGGATCGACCCCGACGACCGCCTGTGGCGCCATCCGAGCGAGCAGGTGCCGGCCGTGGCCGCCGCTGGGGCAGGCGCCGGGGCAGGCGCCGGGGCGGGCGCCGGGCCGATCCTGACCCCCCCTCCCAAGCGCAGTTGGCGGGGCCCGCTCATGATCTCCGTCGGCGCGGCCGCCGTCATCGCCGTCGGGGCGTTCGTCTACGTCCTCCTCTCCCCCGCCTCGCAGCCTCCCGCCCAGAGCTCGGGGCGCGACGCCGACAGCGCCGCCACGCTGACCACCGACACCGGACCCGCCGGCGACGTCCCGCCGGCCGCACGGACCGCCGCCAAGTCCGTCGTCGAGCTCCAGGCGGACACGTCACACGGCACCGTGCACCTCCTCGGTGTCGCCGTCGCCGAGGGCGGGATGGTCGCGACGACCGCCGACCTGCTGACCGGCGTGCGCAGCATCGCCATGGTGGGTGCGGACGGGAAGCTCGAGCAGGCCTCCGTCGTCGGGACGGACACGACGTCGGACGTCGCGCTGGTCGAGGTCCCGGCGGTCCTGCCCGTGGCGCCGCTCGCCGATGACGCCAGCCTCGCCGGCGGCGCGCCCGACATGGTCCTCGGCCTCGCCGGGACGCCCGGCGACGCCGCCGGTCTGGCGCTCCGCGCGACGCCCGGCTCGGTCACCGCCGTGGCGACGGACATCGCGTCCGGGCCCGCCAATGGCATGGACGCCATCGTGTCGTCGCCCGCGTTGACCGCCGGGGCCACGGGCGACCCGCTCCTCGACGCCGGCGGCTCGGTCGTCGGCCTCCTGTGCGACCCCCAAGCGTCCGGCGCGTCCACGACGCCCTCCACCGCGACGTTCCTGCCGACGCAGCTCGTCGTGGGCGTCGCCGACGACCTCCGTTCCGGCAACCGGGTCGTCCCGGGCTGGCTGGGGGTCAAGGGGAGCGACGCCGGCGGCGGCGCCGGGGCGAAGGTCGACGGGACCTACGCGAACAGCCCGGCCGCGACCCACCTCCAGGCCGGCGAGGTGATCGTCGCGATCAACACACAGCCGGTGCGCAGCTTCGCCGAGCTGCGCTCGCGCCTCTACGTCGAGCCCCCGGGCTCCAGCGTCCACCTCTCGGTCGAGGGCGTGCCGGGGGCCTCGGGCACCAAGGCCGTGGTCGTCACGCTGACGAGCGACTCCTAGCATGCAGGGGTGAGCATGTTCGGAAACATCGACCCCGACAACCCGATGGGGGGTCTGCTCGGCGACCTGATGAAGGTCATCGGGTCGGGGCCGGGCGCCGGCGACAGCTGGTTCGAGGCGGCGCGCACGCTCGCCTTCGGCGTAGCCACCGACGGCGGGGAGGACGACAACCCCGACCCGCTCGTGCGCATCGCCTTCGAGGAGCTGGCGCGCGTGGCCGAGCTGCACGTCGCCGCCGCGACCGGCATCACGCCGAGCTCGAGCGCGACGGGCGTCTCCTTCGAGGCGGTCGGCCCGGGGCAGTGGTCCTTCCGTGTCCTCGACGCCTATCGCCCCGTGCTCAAGTCGATGGTCGAGGCACAGCAGCAGGGCGCGGCCGCCGTGCCGTCGACCGACCTCAGCGAGATGAACCTCGAGGACGCTGCCGGCCTCGGTGGCCTCCTCGGGCAGTTCGCGCTCACCCTCGGCCCCGTCTTCTTGGGCATGCAGTTCGGCTCCGCCGCCGGGCACCTGGCGCGTCGCGCCTTCGGCCAGTACGCCCTGCCGCTGCCGTGGCCCGAGTCGACGACGCTGCTGCTCGTGCCGAGCAACGTGGCGCGTTTCGCCGAGGACTGGAGCCTGCCGCTCCAGGAGGTGCAGCTGTGGGTGTGCCTGCGCGAGCTCACCATGCACGCGGTCCTCACCCGCCCCGGCGTGCGCTCCTCGCTGAACACGCTGCTGGGCGACGCCTCCGCGCACGCGGCCGCCGCCCAGCGCAACATCGTCGAGCGCCTCGGCGACAACATGGGTGACCAGGTCTCCATCGAGCAGGCCCTGGGGGATCCCGAGGCTCTGCTGGCCGATCTCATCAGCCCCGAGCAGCGGAACATCTCGGCCGCGCTCACGGCGCAGACGACGGCGCTCGGCGCCTACGTCGACCACGTGACCGGCACCATCGCCGAGACGCTGACCTCGTCGCCCGGCGCGCTGCGCGAGGCGTGGTACCGCTACCGCATCGAGGAGGGGAAGGGCGAGCAGGCCTTCGCCGGCCTGTTCGGCCTCGACGTCGGCCAGGTTGAAGTCGACCGCGGCCGCGCCTTCGTGCAGGGCGTGGTCGAGCGCAAGGGCGAGGACGCGCTCACCCGCCTCTGGTCCGACGAGCTCGATCTGCCCACGCCCGCCGAAGTCGACGCGCCCGGCCTGTGGCTGGCGCGCATCGGCCTGATGGACTGAGCCGGGCGCTCCCCGTCCGCCGCGCCTACGCGGCGCGCGTCAGTTCGTAGCGCTCGACCGCGGTCGAGAGCCGTCCCGCCAGCACCAGCAGCTCGATGCTGCCGTCCCACTCCGGCGCGATGGCGTACACGTAGTCCGCCATCGCCTCGTCGCCGCGCACCGTCGCCAGCAAGTCGACGATCCGGAACAGATGCTGGATCGTGTCGGTGCACGAGAGGTCCGCCGGCGTCAGCGTGCGCACCAGCGCGGCCTCGTCGTCACTCAGCGGGCCGATGAGCCCGGCGATCTCGCGGACGATCGGTGCCTCGTCCAACGTGTGGATCTCCCCCATGTGTTGCCTCCCCCGCTGCGGCTCCCGGAGGCGCCGCAGTCCTGTCAACGGCGCCATGTTCCCACCGCCGTGGTGTCGGCCCAGTGGCCCCCGAGATGCAATATGGGTGCAGGCAGCAGGGCCGACGGCCCGGCCCCCGTCCCGACTCAGCCCTCGGCGTCCTCGCCGTAGTCGAGCACCCACTCGAGCGCCAGCTGCTCCCGCTCGGCGTCACGCACGACGCGCTCGCTGTTGCGCCGGAACTGCGGGTCGTGCGGCGGCAACAGGACCAGGCGGGCTAGCACCCGGTCACGGAATTGATCGATCACCTCGGGCGGCCCGTAGTCGCTCTGGACCTCCCAGTGCGGTGCGACGGGGCCGAGATACACCACGCGCACGTGGCCGATGGGCTCGAATTGCTCTTCCTCTTCGACAACGACTTCCTCGGCGTCGGGGGCCATGGCACCTCCTGCATATGGCGACCGGCGTCAGCGTAGCCCCGGTCGCTTTACGAACGTCCTCCCTGGTAGAGACGAAATCTGACCGAGGATTCTTACGAAGTTCCTATCCGAAGACTCTAGGAGCGCAGAGGCACCTCCCGTAGAATGGTGCGTGAAAAGGGAGCCGAACAATGAATACCGATTGGATGGCCCGGGGGAAGTGCAAGGAAGTTGCACCCGACCTGTTCTTTCCGAGCGATGGCATGGGCGTACTGGTAGCGCAGCGGATCTGCGCTGAGTGCCCCGTCGCCCAGTCCTGCCTCGAGTACGCACTCGAGCACCACATCGACCATGGGGTCTGGGGTGGTGCCTCCGAGCGTGAACGCCGACGCATCCTGCGCCGCCGCCGCCTCTCGCACGCCGTCGCCGCCAAGTAGCCACCCCACCCGGGCCGGGTAGTAGCGGCCCCCGGGACCCGCCGCTTCGCCACCTCTGCTGCACCGCGCCCGCGACGCTGGCACGCTGGCGCGGTGACCCGGCGAGAGAAGGTCCTCGAGTGCGTCGTCAACGTCAGCGAGGGTCAGGACGACGCCGTTCTCGCCGCGCTGGCCGCCAGCGCCGGCACCGCCCTCCTCGACCTCCACCGCGACCCGCACCACCATCGGGCCGTGTTCACGCTCGCCGCACCAGCCGACGAGCTCGCCGCCGCCGCCCGCTCCCTCGCCCGCGCCTCCGTCGAACGCCTCGACCTCCGTGCGCACGACGGCGTCCACCCCCGCCTCGGCGTCCTCGACGTCGTCCCCTTCGTCCCCTACGAGCCGCACCACGCCGCGCCGACCGACCTCACGACCGCCGTCGCGCTCCGCGACGACTTCGCCCGCTGGCTCGCCGATGAGCTGGGGGTGCCGAGCTTTCTCTACGGGCCCCTTCCCGGCGGCCGGAGCCGGGCCTTGCCGGAAGTCCGGCGCCACGCCTTCGAGCTGACCGACGGCCTGGTGCCCGACTTCGGCCCCCCTCTCGCCCACCCGAGCGCCGGGGCCACCGCCGTCGGCGCTCGTCGGGTGCTCGTGGCCCACAACGTCTGGGTCTCCACCCTCGAGGCGGCCCGTCACGCCGCCCCCCTCGTCCGCGGCCCGCAGGTGCGGGCGCTCGCCTTGGCCGTGGGCGAACGAGCCCAGGTCTCCTGCAACCTGATCGAGCCCGACGCCTACGGGCCGGACCGCCTCTACGAGACCGTCCGCACCCTGGTCGCCGAGGCGGGTGGCGCCGTCGAGGGCGCCGAGCTGGTCGGCCTCGTCCCCCAGCGGGTGCTGGTGGCGGTACCCCGTGCCCGCTGGGGCGAGCTCGGCCTCAGCGAGGAGGCGACGGTGGAGCTACGACTGGCGGCAGCCGGCGGCTGACCGCAGAAGCGCAGACCGTCGCCTCAGGAGGCGGCGGCGTCCCGGCGGGCCAGGGCGCGGGCGCGGCGGAGGCGGCGGCGCTCCCGCTCGCTCATCCCACCCCAGATGCCGAACTTCTCGCCGTTCGCCAGGGCGTACTCGAGGCAGTCTTCCCGCACGACGCAGCCGCGGCAGACCTCCTTGGCCTCACGGGTCGACGCGCCTCGCTCGGGAAAGAACAGGTCCGGGTCGACTCCCATGCAGTTTGCCTGTAGTTGCCAGCTTCGTTCTTGGCGACCGTAGAGCGTGGTGATGATGTCCATCGGCACTTTGGTTCGCCCCCCTTCTTCGCCTTGGGTGGCACCGTTGTAGTTACAGCGATGTAAGCAACATCTTTGACCACCCAGGCACGGCGACGCAAGGGCCAAATTCAATGCCGGGCAGAAAACGTGTGTTCTCGCTGCTTGAGCAGGTGTGGATAAATCCACGGAACCGCCGTTCAGGCAACTCTCAGGAGCAATCGGTGCGCGATGGACCCTTCTGACGCGGCACCGTTCCGATCCAGCTCCAGGCACAGGCCCCGGGAAACCGCTGCCCTTCGTCGCCAGCTTCTGTCTGTCCGGAGGCCTCGCGGCTGGCCGCCGGCGAGGCCCGGCGTTAGGCCTGCTCGATGCGCAGCCGGTTGCCCGCAGGGTCGCGCACGGCCGCGTCCGTCTTCCCCCACGGCTGGGTCATCGGCTCTTGGAGCACCTCGACGCCGGGCGTGGCGGCGATCTTCTCGAACATCCCGTTGAGGTCCTGGACCCGGAAGTGGACCGGGTAGAGCTCACCCTTGGCCAGCAGCGCGGCGAGGGCGTCGCCGTCCTCCTTGGAGCGGCCCCCGTGCGGCTGGGACAGCACGATCCCGATTTCGGGCTGCGTGTCGCTGACGAGCGTGATCCAGCGGTAGCCCTCGTTGGCCACGTCCATGGCCACGGTCATGCCGAGCGTGTCGCGGTAGAACGCGAGGGCCGCCTCGGGGTCGTCGACGGTGATGTGCACGGTGCTGAGTGAGACGTCGGTCATGCCGTCGACGTTAAACGGGGGCGGCGAAGGATGCTTCTTCGAAACTGCGCACTTCGGCGCCGCCGTCCTTGCGGGGCCTCGTCAACACCATCAGCTGGCACGGCGATACGATCCGCAGCTCGTCGTGGTCGCGGGCGCGGTACGCCGACGGTGACTCACCGACGAGCTCGGTGAAGCGGGCGGAGAACGAGCCCAGGCTGGACCAGCCGACCATGAAGCACACGTCGGTGACGGTGAGGTCGCCGCGTCGCAACAGCGCCTTCGCCCGTTCGATCCGCCGGGTCATCAGGTACGAGTACGGCGTCTCCGCGTAGGTGTCGCGGAAGCGTCGGCTGAAGTGGGCCGGCGACATCAAGGCGGTGCGCGCCAGTGCCGTGACGTCGAGCGGTTGTGCGTACTCGCGGTCCATCTGGTCGCGGGCCCGACGCAGTCGGCGCAGCTCGTCGAGGTCGACGTTCACGCTTCCAGTCTGCCCGCTGGGCGTGGCGACTAGGACCGTCGAGGGGAACTAGCCGGCCGGGCGCAGCACGCGGCGGTGCTGCAGGAAGTCGACCAGCACGTACCCGCCCAGGGCGTCGGGGGTGGTGTAGAAGGTGCGACCACCGTTGACCCGGGCGATCTGCTCGACAAACGGATAGTGGGTGCGTTGCAGGTCGAGGGCGAACGTGTTGATCACGATGCCAGCCCGCGTGCAGCGGATGACCTCGGCCATGGTGCGCCGCAGTGTCTCGGGGATCGGCGGGTAGTTGAACGTGACCTCGCCGTAGTCGTCCACGTGCGCGGTCGGTTCGCCGTCGGTCACCACGATGATCTGCTTCGTGCCGTGCTGGTGCGCCAGCATGCGGCGAGACAGCGCCAACGCGTGCTGGAGGTTGGTGCCGTAGACGTAGTCCCACATGGCGGTGGGGATCTCGTCGGGGCGGATCTCGCGGGCGATCTCGGAGAAGCCGACGATGCCGAGGAAGTCGCGCGGGAACTTCGAGCTGATGAGCGTCTGCAGCGCCATCGCCATCCGCTTGGCCGGGACGAAGTTGTCGCGCATCGGCATCGACATCGACAGGTCGAGGCAGAGCACGGTCGCAGAACGCGAGAGCGCCTCGACCTCGACGACCTCGAAGTCCTCGGGCTTGAGCCGGACGGGGACGCCCGAGCCGCCTCGCCGCACCGCGTTGTGCACCGTCGTCGACAGGTGCAGGTTCAGCGGATCGCCGTACTCGTACGCCTTCGTCGTCTCCTCGCGGTCGTGCCCCGAGCCCGTGCGCAGCGCGGAGTGGTCGCCGATGCGGTCCTTGTTGATCTGCCCGAACAGGTCCGCCAGTGCCTTTTGCCCGAGCCGGCGCACGCCACGTGGCGTCAGCTCGATCTGGCCGCCGTGTTGCTCGATCAGGCCGGCGTCGGCCAACGACTTGGTCAGGTTGGCGAGCCGGTCGAGCGCCCGTGCGGCGTCCTCGCCCATGTGCTGCTTGACCTGCTCGAGGTCGATCTCGCCGAGCGCGGCGGGCGTCGACGCTGACTGCAGGACTTCCTCCATGCGGTCGAGCTGCCCGAGCTGGGTGGCCAGGTCGGTGGCTCGGTCGAGGCTCATCGGGCCTTCGCCGTTGAAGTCGTACGAGCGCTGCCAGCCGGCCTCGGGGAAGGCCCGTTGGAGGTTCTGGGCCAGGCGGTCCACCTGCCAGCGCAGGTCCATGTCCTCGAGCACCGCCTCCATGAGCTGACGCAGCTGGGCCTGCTGCTCGGGGCTCAGCGAGTTCCAGACCGCCTGGGCCGCCGCCATCCGCTCGGCCAGCTGCTCGAGCAGCTCGTCGAGGTTCTGGGGGTTGCCCGGGAACATGTCGCCGAACTTCTCCATGAACTCCTCGAAGCTCGGGTCCAGATCCTCGCCGGACTCGCGCTGTTCGAGCATGCGGTTGAGCGCGTCGTAGGCGTCGCGCATGCGCGCCATCTGCTCGGCGTCCATGTTGGAGAGCGCGTCGGACGCCCCTTCGAAGAACGTGTCGGCCATCTCACGTCGGAGCTCCTCGACGAGCTCTTCGAACTTCTCCCGGGCCTCGGTCGAGACGAAGTCGTAGTGCTGCATCGACTGGATGCGCCCGGCGGGGTCGTCGGGTTGGAGGTCGAGGGCCATGCGTCGCTCCGTGGCGACGTCGTCGGTGACCTCCTGGCGGCGCTCGTCGCCCGAGGAGGACGCTTCATCGACGAGGTCGTCGATGGCGGCGCGCTCGTCCTGCTCGATCTCGTCGAGACGTCGGCCCAGGTCGGCCATGCGCCCATCGGGGTCGCCCTCGGCGAGCATCTCCTGGCGCCGGCGCCGCAATTGGTCGAGCAGGTCCCGCAGCCCGGCCACCTCGTCGCCGTCCGCGGTGCGAAAGCCGCTGCGCAGCAGGCGACGCAGGGCGTCGTCGAGGTCACCGCCGGCGAGCAGGTCGTCGGTGAGGCCGGCCAGCAGGTCGTCCGGATCGAGGTCGGCGAACTCCTGCGTGCCGTCCCATTCCCTGTAGTCGTAGCGGGCGCTCATGATCGGCGGCTTCCCTGTTCGTGGTTCGTGTTACTTCCGGCCTCGGTAGAGGGCTCGGGCGCCCGAGGCGTCCTTGTTGAGCCGCTTCGTGAGGTGCAGGCCCTCGAGGAGGAACTCGAGCGCGCTCGCCATGAGAGCCGGCGACTCCGCCTCGGCGGCCTCGGGGCCGGCCAGCTTGCGCGTGGCCGGCTCGAGCTCTGGCATGTCCGCCAGCACCGAGAGGTAGGCCGAACTCGGCATGTCGTCGCCCACGTGCACGACCACCTGGTCGTGGAAGGCGCCCACGATCGACTGGGGGTCGTCGAGGGTGACGCGGCGGCGGAAGACCGACAGCGTCGCGGCGGCCACCAGCTGCGCCACCACTTCGTCCTCGTGGCCTTCCTCCATCGCCTCGACCTCGATCTTGCCCTGGGTCGAGGGCAGGAGGGCCGCCAGGTCGCTGACCCGAGGCACCGCGACCGGCTCGCCGGTGCGCAGGGCGCGGCGGACCGCCGACGCGACGAGGGTCTCGTAGTTGGCGATGGAGAGCCGCACCGAGACACCGCTGCGCTGGTTGAGGTGCGTGCTGCGCCGAGCCAGCTGGCTGATCTCGGAAACGATCTCCTTCATGAACGGCGGCACGCTGACCGGGATGCCGGACGAGGGCAGCTCGGCCTCGCCCTCCATGATCTTGACTTCGGTCATCGTCTCGAACGGGTAGTGCGTGCGGATCTGCGCCCCGAAACGGTCCTTCAGCGGGGTGATGATGCGGCCGCGGTTGGTGTAGTCCTCGGGGTTGGCGGTCGCCACGAGCATGACGTCGAGCGGCAGGCGAATGCGGTGCCCGCGGATCTGGACGTCGCGCTCTTCGAGGATGTTCAACAAGCCGACCTGGATGCGCTCGGAGAGGTCGGGCAGCTCGTTGATCGCGAAGATGCCGCGGTTCACGCGCGGAATGAGCCCGTAGTGCAGCGCCAACTCGTCGCTGAGGTAGCGGCCCTCGGCGATCTTGATCGGGTCGACCTCACCGATGAGGTCGGCGATCGATGTGTCCGGCGTGGCGAGCTTCTCGCCGTAGCGCTGGGAGCGGTGCACCCAGGTGATCGGCGTGGCGTCGCCGAGCTCCTCGATGCGATCGAGGGCGTACCGCGACACCGGGTTGTACGGGTCGTCGTTGATCTCCGAGCCCTCGACGATGGGCAGCCAGTCGTCGAGCAGCCCGACCAGGGAGCGGATCACGCGCGTCTTCGCCTGGCCGCGCTCACCCAGGAGGATGATGTCGTGCCCGGCGAGGATCGCGTTCTCGAGCTGCGGCACCACGGTCTCCTCGAAGCCGAGGACGCCGGGAGTTAGGGAGGAGCCCGAAGCGATCGCCTTTTGGGTGTTGCGCCGCATCTCGTCGGCCACGGACACCGATTCCCAGCCCGAGGCGCGCAGGTCGGCGATGGAGCTCGGAAGGTCGGGCGGCGGCTTCATGCCGCCCGGGGGCGGCGTCGCGGAGGGATCAAAGGAAGAGGGACCAGCCATGGACGAAGCCTAAACCCGAAGGCTGTGCGGTGACGCGGCGGTCACGGCTCTTGGGCGTGCGGGGGCGTGACACCGCCGTCGCCCGGTCCGATGGTTCCCACGCGGCGGACCCAGAAGAGACAGAAAACAGAGCGGGCAGCACTCTTTGCGACGACGAGAGTGGGGCACGAGATCACGGGCGTCGCCGCCTCGCGGGAGCTAGGGCGCCGTGCTTGGGCCTGCGGCTCCGGTCGCGGTCGCCTCGCTGAACTCGGCGAGGAGCTGGTCGGCGAGCGCGCGGGCCGGACGGGCGAGGGTGCGATCGCCCCGCTGGGCCAGCGCCACGGTGCGCTTCAGCGTGGGCGCGACGAAGGGTATGCCGGCCAGCGAGCCGTCGTCGGGCAGCGCGATCTCCGGCACCACGGCGGCGCCGAGGCCGGCGGCGACGAAGGAGAGGACACCGGCCATCTCGCCGCCCTCGCTCACCAGATGCGGCTCGACGCCGGCGGCGTCGCACGCATCGAGGGTGACGGCCCGCAGGTCGTAGCCCTCCCGGAACATCACCAGGTCCAAGCGGTCGAGGTCGCGCACGCTGACCTGGGTGCGCGTGGCGAGCGGGTGATCACGGGCGATCGCGAGGACGAGCGGGTCGTCGAAGAGCGGGGTCGTCACGACGAGCGGCTCGTCGACCGGCAGGACGATGAGGGCGAGGTCGACCTCGCCCGTGGCGACCTGGGGCAGGAGCTGGTGCGAGCCGGCCTCGACGACCGAGAGGTCGATGCCGGGGTGGCTCCGGTGGAACTGCACGAGCGCCGGGGCAAGCGCACTCGTGATGAGGCTCGGTGTGGCGCCGACGGCGAGGCGACCGCGGGCCATGCCCGAGAGGGCGCGGGCCTCCGCACCCGTGGCCTCGACGTCGGAGAGCACGCGCTGCATGAAGGGAAGGAGCGTTTCGCCGTCGGCGGTGAGGGTTACCGGGCCCTGGCCGGGGCCGCGGTTGAAGAGCACGACGCCGAGCTCGTTCTCGAGCAGGCGGACCTGGCGCGACAGGCTCGGCTGAGCGAGGTGGAGGCTGTCGGCGGCCCGGGTGAAGCTCTGCTCCTCGGCCACGGCGAGGGCGTAGGCGAGCTGGTGCAGCTGCATCAGGTATCGAGGTTAGTGGTCCTGACCCGGTATTAGAGCTTATAGCTCTGATAATGATGCTATCTATGTCTTTGACGTGCCGGTAGGCGGCTCGTATCTTCCGAACTGGGCCGAGGTGCGTAGGCCGTTCGCCTGTGTCGCTGCGGAAGCGGTCTGAAATGATTTGGCGGCCGCGACACGTTCCACCGGCCACCGAGGAGGTCTGAGTGACGACGACGGTCGAGAGCGCAACCACCACGCCGGTGGCCATCGGGGAACCTCGGGGCGGGCCCGACGTCTCGACGCTGCGGCGCGACAACTGGTGGGTCCAGCCGGTGGTGACGGTGACGGTCCTGACCGCCTTCGTCATCTACTCGACGTGGGCCGCCTTCGTGGGGAAGGACTACTACGCCGGGGCGTCGTTGCACCGGGATCTGATTTCGCCCTTCTACTCGCCGTGCGTCGCGAACTCCTGCATCACGGGGAGCCACACGTTCGGCACGCTGCCCTTCTGGAATTACTCGCCGGCGCTGCTGATCCTGATCTTCCCGCTCGGATTCCGGCTGACCTGCTACTACTACCGAAAGGCCTACTACCGCTCCTTCTGGTGGTCGCCGCCGGCGTGCTCGGTGGCCGACGCCCATGGCAGCTACAGCGGTGAGTCCCGGTTCCCGCTGATCCTGCAGAACATCCAC
>DATDIE010000437.1:0-9551 GCA_036521235.1 Acidimicrobiales bacterium
CCAGTCGGGGGGGCCGCCCCCGCCTTCCTTCACCAGGTACGAGCCCCGACGACCCCACAAGGCACGCTGGGGTCCGGGCGCGGTGAGTGGCGCCATCGCGGGATTGGTCCTGGTGTTGCTGATCGTGGTCCCGCCGTTCGTGGTGTCGAGCTCGTGGGGTCCGATCCACGTTGGTCCGAACGAGGTCACGAACTGGTCGAACTACAACTACCAGGGCTACGAGGGCCAGTCGTCGTACTCCGAGTACCGCTCCGTCATTCAGACCATGGAGACCGTGAGCCGGCGCTACGGCTGCGGACGCGCCATGTGGGAGTACAGCGACAGCGAGAACCGCTTCGGCACGCCCGAGGCACTAATGCTGCTGCCGTACTGGACGAGCGGCTGCATCGACTCCATGGAGGGCTTGCTGTTCGAGTCGTCCGCCACGACGCCCTATCACTTCATCAACCAGGCCGAGCTGTCCGAGGGCCCCTCGGAACCGGAGGTCGGGCTGCCGTACGGGCCGGTCGACGTGACGCTCGGCGTGCAGCACCTGCAGCTCCTCGGCGTGAAGTACTTCATGGCCGAGACTCCCGAGGTGGAGCAGCAGGCCAGCGCCGATCCCTCGCTGCAGCTCGTTGCCAAAACCGGACCGTGGACCTACTCCTACAACGGCGTGCTCACCCACACGACGTGGGAGATCTACGTGGTGAAGAGCTCGAGCCTCGTGACCCCGCTGTCCGCCGACCCGGCCGTGCTCTCGGGCGTCAACCCCGCACCGAAGGGCTGGCTCAGCCAGTCGCTCGCTTGGTACGACAATCCGAGCCGGTGGAAGGTCGAGCTGGCGCAAGGCGGCCCGTCGTCGTGGCCGCGCACCACGGTCGGCGACACTCGGCCGCCGGTTCGTACGGTGGCGACCACGAGGGTCACCGACATCAGCCAGACGGACACCTCGGTCAGCTTCCACGTGTCCAAGGTGGGCACACCCGTGTTGGTGAAGATCTCGTACTTCCCCAACTGGCACGCCAGCGGTGCCGACGGGCCATACCGGGTCACCCCGAACCTGATGGTCGTCGTCCCGACGAGTCACAGCGTGACCCTCACCTACGGCCGCTCTTCGGCCGACTACCTCGGTGACTTCTTGACCATCGTCGGGGTGCTGGCGCTGGCGGCACTCGTCCTGGTGCCGTGGTGGTTCGTGCGCCGGGGTCGTCGGGCGCGCCCGTCGGGCGTCTGAGGGGTGCCACCCAAAAAACAGCGCTGCGAAATTTGGGTGCTCGTATATGGGCACGACCCAGAGGGCCGAGTTGAGGTGTGTTGCCGCCCGCCTCATGATTCGATGCCCTTTCAGCAGGTTCTCCTCAACAACTGAGGATTTGCTCTCATTTCGGCGTCAGAACGAGAGGCCAGCGCCTACACCGCGCGAGGAAACCAATGGCCCCGTCCCCATATACGGAACGTGAATTTCGGCGGGAACCGCGTCAGGCCCTCCGGGCCAGCCCGCGGGCGCCAGCCCAGCCTGGAATTGTGGCCTGATGAGACAAAAGGGACAGAAAGTGTCTAACCTGTACTGCAATGACCGTGACGGTGGTTGCGTCGGGCGGGGAGGTCAGGGCAGACGCCTTTGCCTCCCGGACGTTCACTCCGACTGAGGAGCGCATCCTCATCGCTGCCCTCGGCCTGATCGGCCGGCAGGGCGTCCAGCGCCTCAACATGGCCCAGATCGCCGACGCTGCCGGCGTAGCGAGGGGCACCCTCTACCGGTATTTCCCGAGCCGGGACCACGTCCTCGCCGCCGCGGCCGACTACGACGAGGCCCGCTTCAGCGCCGGCCTCGACGAGGTCCTCGACTCCGTGACCGCGCCCGAGGCCCGCATCGGGGCGTTCGTCACCTACGCCTTCGACTTCATCCGCAGCCACCCGGCGCGCGGCCTCTTCGAGTCCGAGCCCGGGTTCGTCCTGAGCTACCTGCTCGACCACCTGCCGGCCCTGCGCGCCGAGCTCACCGAGCGCCTGGGCGACGCCCTCGACACGGTGCCCGCGGTGAAGGAGGGCGACCTCGACCGCGACCAGCTGGCCGACGTCATCGTCCGGCTCTTCGCCTCGAGCTGGATCATCCCCGAGTCGGACGAGACCGAACTCGTGCAGTCCTTGAGCCGCATCTTGCAGATCTGAACAACAGGAGGATGACATGGTGACCGAGACCCAAGTCGCAGACGACGCGGCGGGTGATGGTGGTGGCGGAGACCCGATGATGGCGATGGGGCCCGAAATGGCCGCCAACCCTCAGCCCCTCTTCAAAGGCCTACGCGCCGAGATGCCGATCATGCCGATCGACATGCCGAGCGGAGTCAAAGGCGTCTTGTTGACGAAGAAAGAGGACATCATGGTTGCTCTGCGCCAGCCCGACGTCTTCTCGTCGAACATGGACGCGGTCGACCTCAAGAACAAGCGGCCGATGATTCCGTTGCAGATCGATCCGCCCGACCACAAGAAGTACCGCAAGCTCCTTGACCCGATCTTCGCCCCGCGCAAAATGGCGGCGATGGACGAAGAGGTCTCGGCGCTCGTCAACCAGCTGATCGACAAGTTCATCGACCGGGGCGAGGTCGATTTCGCCAAGGAGTTCTCCGTCCCGTTCCCCTCGGAGGTCTTCATCACCCTCCTGGGCCTGCCGCTCGAGGAGCTGCCTACCTTCATCAAGATGAAGGACGGCATCATCCGCCCCGACCACGAGACGGGCAAGCTCTACGGCTCCAAGGAGGCCAGCGACTACCAGCAGAAGGTCGCCGACTCGGTCTACGACTACTTCAACATGGTCCTCGACCAGCGTGAGGTCGAGCGACGCGACGACCTCCTCTCGATGTTCCTCGACGCCGAGGTCGAGGGCGACTCGCTCACGCGCGAGGACATCCTCGACATCTGCTTCCTGTTCCTCATCGCCGGGCTCGACACCGTCACCGCCACGCTGGACTGCATGTTCTCGTTCCTGGCGCAGAACCCCGAGCATCGGCGTCAGCTCGTGGCCGACCCGTCGCTCATTCCGAACGCGATCGAGGAGATGCTGCGCTGGGAGACGCCGGTCATGGGCATCGCCCGCGTGGCGGTGCAGGACACCGAGCTGAGCGGCTGCCCGGTCCACGCCGGCGATCAGGTGATGGTGATGATCGGCTCGGCGAACTGCGACGAGGACGAGTTCCCCGACGGTGACCTGGTACGTTTCGACCGCGACGTGAACCCGCACATCGCCTTCGGGGGCGGCATCCACCGCTGCCTGGGCTCGCACCTGGCGCGCATGGAGCTGCGCGTCGCGCTGCGCGAGTGGCACAAGCGCATCCCCGACTACGAGATCGAGGAGGGACACACCCTGGTGTACACACCGGGGATCCGCTCGATCGATCACTTCCCGATGCGATTCACCACCGCATAGGGCCGAACTCCACCAACGGGCCGAACTCGAACCCAACGCCATCTCCGCGGCGCACGCGTAGGGTGGGCGCCATGCCAGAACGACACGATCCGCGGGCTCGGCACCTGGCCATGGCGCTCGAGCCGGTGGCCGCGCAGGTCTACTTCTCGCCCGAGTGCCACGTCGCGTACGCCGACCTCGGGTTCTCGCCGAGCCCCGCCACCTCGCCGACGCGGGTCCAACTGCCCGACGGCCCGGCGTACTTCACGAGCCGCGGGTCGGTGATGGGCCAGGTCCCCGGTGCGGTGGTGGCCGCCGCCTTCGCGGTCTTCAACCCCGAGGCGGTCATTCCCTCGGTGACGTTCGGATGGAGCAAGGTCGACGCGCCGACGATCTGCGCCGCCCGTACCCGCGGCGCAGTCGCGCAGCTGACCCGCATCCTCGGCCCGTCGCCCGACGGCCTCGCCCGGGCGACCGAGCTCCTCGCCGCCGCCGCCGCACCCCTGCGCCCCGAAGGCAAGCCCCTCTACGCCGGGCTGCTCGCGCTCGGGCTCCCCGGTGACCCCATGGCTGACGCGTGGCGACTGGCCGACACGCTGCGTGAGTACCGGGGCGACGCCCACACCGCGGCGTGGACGTCGGCCGGGCTCGATGCAGCCGAAATAGGCCTGCTCACCGAGCCGTATTGGGGCCTCCCGCTCCGCACCTACGTGCGCACGCGGGCGTGGTCGGCCGACCAGCTCGACGCCGCGGAACAGCGACTGGTCGCCCGTGGCCTCCTGGCCGACGGCGCACTCACCGACGCCGGCCGCGCCGAACGCGAGTCGATCGAGGCGACGACCGACGCCCAGTGCACGCCGATGCTCGACGCGCTCGGCGACGACGGCTTCCAGGAGCTGATCGGCCTGCTTACCCCGTGGGGCAACGCCATCCGTGACGCCGGCGGGTACCCCGCCCAGGGCCCCCACGAGTTGGCGCCCAGGGGTTGACGCGGCAGCACAAGGCCAGCGCTCACGCCAGCGGCCGGCCCTCCGTCCCCTCGCCGGGAGTGATGAACAGCGCAAGGCCCGGCTCGTGCACCCGCGCCGTGTGCCAGACGTTCGGCGGGTTCACCACGGCCTGGCCGGGCCGCAGTTCCACGACGTGTTCGGCCCCGTCGAGCTCCTGCACTAGGTCGATCCGTCCCGAGATCAAGACCACGAGCTCCTCTCCAGCGGGGTGCCGCTCCCAAGCGTCCCAGCTCGCCTCCTGGGGGAGCAGGCATACGAGCCGTCCCTCGCCACCTTCACTCGCGAAGCGTTCCCGGTAGGCGTCGAGGTACTCGCGCGACCAGGAGAAGTCCGGCAGCAACGTCACCCTCGAGCCGAGGCCGAGGTGCACGAACGTCTGCGCGAGATCGAAGGATTCAGCCATCAACCGTCATGTTGCCACCCTTAGGTGATCAGCGCGCGACGAAGCGGTGAACCGCCTCCAACCTCTACACCTGCACTCAATACAGCGGCGACCACGCCGCGCTGCGCAGCAGCCGGCTCTCCCAGCGGTCGCGCACCTCGAGCGCGTCGTGGAGCCACGTCCCCGGCGCCGAGGCCTCCGGCGGAAGGTCGTGGCCGAGCATCCACATGACTGCCTTGGTGTTGACGACGCGCTGCCAGAGGATCACCTCGGTCGTCTGATGCGTCCCGAAGACCGGCTGGAAGGCGGCCTCGAGCTCGATCATCCCGGTACCCGACTCCTTCTGGCTGCTCAAGGTGCGGTCGTACAAGGTGCCGGCCTTGTCGAGATACGCCTGGAGCCCACCCGCGAACGGCCACGCCGTGTCCTCCATGAACAGGGAGTTCTCGTGCGTCTCGCCCTTCACCGGCACCGTGGCGAGGTCGATCTCCTGGAGCGGCGACCACGCCACGGGCGTGACGATCTTCGCCCGCATCGAGTGTCGCATGGCGTCGACCTTGGCCGACCATGCGGCGAGGTCGCCCTCGCGCACCCGCTCGGCGAGCACCTCCCAGGCCCCGGCGTCAGCGCAGCCCGTGATCGAGACCACGGTGTACGCCTGCCCGCTGCCGTGAGCGAGACGCAGGTACCAGAGCAGACGGCTGTCGCCCTCTTGGGCCAACGCCGGCAGGTACTCGTCGCGATACGCCTCGTCGAACGTGTCTTCGAGCTTTCCCGCGACCTGATGCACTTCGTGAAGCAGCAACACGGTGGACCCCCTTGGCGATCTCGTCAGTGGTGTACGTCTGCAGTGTTCGTCAGCGGCATACGTCAGAGCGTGAGTGTGGCGGGCGTCAGCGCGTGGTGGCGATGCCCCCGTCGACGGGGATGATCGCCCCGGTCACGTACGCACCCGCCCGCGACGCGAGATAGATCGCCGTCCCCGCCATGTCGTCGGGCCGCCCGATCCGACGCAGCGGCGCGTTCGCCTTGATCTGCTCGCCGAAGGCGTCGAGGGTGGCGGCCATCATCTTCGACTCGAAAGGCCCCGGCGCGATCGCGTTGACCGTGATCGAGGGGGCCAGCCGCTTGGCCAGATGGCGGGTCAGCTGGTGCACGGCCGCCTTGGACGCCGAGTAGGCGTACGTCTCCATCACGGGGACCCCGATACCGTCGATCGAGCCGATGTTGATGACCCGCGCCGGCTCCTCCTGCGTCCCCGCCTTCTCCAACAGGGGGAGCATGAACTTGGTCACGTGGAAGACGCCCTTGACGTTCAGCGCCAGCACCCGTTCGAAGGCGGCCTCGTCGTAGTCGGCCAACGGCGCACCCCACGTCGCGCCCGCGTTGTTGACCAGGATGTCGAGCTTGTCTACCCGCGACGCCATCTCGTCGGCCAGGCGCCGGGCCTCGTCCTCCTTCGACAGGTCGGCCGGGATCGCCAAGCACGTGCCCTTCTTGGAGAGCTCCTCCGCCACCTCCTGGCATACGTCCGCCTTGCGCGAAGAGATGTAGACGGTCGCGCCGGCGTCGACGTAGCCCTCGGCGATCATCTTGCCGATGCCACGGCTGCCGCCGGTCACGAGCGCGGTCTTGCCGTCGATGGAGAAGAGGTCGGAGGCGGTCATGGCCTCATTCTGGCTTGCCGGCGGCCCACCCCGCCTGTCCGCCGACGCCCCGGCCGGGGTGCCGCCCGATCTTCCCGCCGGTCTCAGGGACCCCGGGGTCCTGGAATCGAACGGAACGAGGCAAATCCGAGAAACCGTTGACGAGGACCTCCGTCATGACCGATCCTTTCGGCTGACGACCGGCGCCTTGGCGTGCGGAGCAGGCGAGCACTTGGGAGGGCGACATGATCGTGACGAGCGATGGCGGAGGGGCGCATCGGTTCATTTACGGAATCTTGGCCGTGGTGCTCTCGTGCGGAAGCCTGGTAATCGTGTCGGGCCTCGAGGCGCCTGCGGCATCCGCCAGTTCTGGGGCACCGATCGGCATCTACGTGGGTGACACGAGCGCTAGTGATCAAGTGACGTTCCCTCTGCCTTCGAACGGCGACGTCCCGCCGAGTGTCGTGAACAGTTCGAGTTCCATAGATGGACCGTACGGAGAAGCATTCGACGCCCGTGGAGACCTGTGGGTGGCCAACTACAGCGGCGCCACCGTGACGGAATTCACGCCCGACCAGCTGGCAACCTCAGGGTCACCGACGCCCGCAGTGACCCTCTCCGATGACGGCTCTGGCTCTTTGGACGGCCCGGTGGGGCTCGCGTTCACCCCGAGCGGGGATCTGTGGGTCGCCGACTTCAACGGAGCAACCTTGGACGAGTTCACTCCGGCTCAGCTGGCCGCCAATGGCGCACCTGCTCCTGCCGTCATGATCAAGAGTGTGAACGGGTCGCTGAAGGGGGTCGAGGAGATTGGCATCGACGGTTCGGGGAGCCTGTGGGCAGCCGCTTCGGAATCCAGCCAAATGTCCGCGTATACACCTGCACAGTTGGCCACGAGCGGGTCGCCGGCCCCAGCGGTGATCCTCACGGGATCGGTGCTCAACGATGTTCAGGGCGTGGCCTTTGACGCGCACGGCAACCTGTGGGTTGGCAACTGCTTGAGCGCGAACACCGCCAACCTGAGTGAGTACACCCCGGCACAGTTCGCGAGCAGCGGCTCACCGACGCCGGCCGTCACCCTGACGAGCGACGGAAGCGACGATCTCGGCTGCATTTACGGCATGGAGTTCGACAACTCGGGCAATCTGTGGGCCGCCAACGACGACACCAACACCGGCGTCTCTGGGTTCTCCCCGTCACAGTTGGCCTCCTCGGGCTCCCCCACACCGGCCAATCGCATCGAGGGTGGCACCACGACGCTCGAGAGCGCGGCCGGGTTGGCGCTGGCTGACGCGCCGATGGCCCCGCCTTCGGTTACCGCAACCACCGGGGCCGGCGGCACCGTACGGGTGACGTGGCAGGCGCCGGTCGGCGGCACGCCGGCCACTGACTACATCGTGACGCCCGTCGAGAACGGTGTCGCTCAGGCCGCGATCGACACGCAGAGCAGCGCAGCATCGTTCGCCCTCACCGTGCAGCCCGACGCGAGTTACACATTTGAGGTGGCCGGGTCCAACGTCTTCGGTACCGGGTCACCGACCTCGTCGAACTCGGTGCAGACGCGCGGGTACTGGGAGGCGGCCTCCGACGGCGGCCTCTTTAGCTTGCAGGCCCCCTTCTACGGCTCGCAGGGCGGGAAGCCGCTCAACCAGCCGGTGGTCGGTATGGCCGGATCGCCGGACGGTCGGGGCTATTGGGAGGTCGCGTCCGACGGTGGGATCTTCAACTACGGCGACGCCGGCTTTTCCGGTTCCATGGGCGGCAAACCGCTGAACAAGCCCGTCGTGGGCATCGCTGCCACGCCCGACGGCAAGGGCTACTGGGAGGTGGCCTCCGATGGCGGGATCTTCAACTTCGGCGACGCTGGGTTTTACGGCTCCATGGGCGGCAAACCGCTGAACAAGCCCGTCGTGGGCATAGCCGCCACGCCTGACGGCAAGGGCTACTGGGAAGTTGCCACCGACGGCGGCATCTTCAACTTCGGGGACGCCGGCTTCTTCGGGTCGTCGGGTTCGCTGCGTCTGAACAAGCCAGTCGTCGGTCTGGCCTCCACGCCTGACGGGCTCGGCTACTGGCTCGCAGCGTCGGACGGCGGCATCTTCAGCTACGGCGACGCCGGATTCCTCGGTTCGGAGGGGAGCACCCCGCTCAACAAGCCCGTCGTGGGGATCGCGGCATCGTTGGTCGGCAACGGTTACTGGGAGGTCGCTTCCGACGGCGGAATTTTCAATCTTGGGCAGACCGGATTCTTCGGCTCCATGGGCGGCACGGTGTTGAACAAGCCGGTCGTCGGCATGTCCTGATCCGCCCGACGAACTCCGTCTGCGCGACCTAGGGAGCAGCGAGCGCCACCGCGCCGCGCACCAACACGTTCGCCCCGACGTGCAGCGATTCGTCCTCGACCAAGAACGACGGGCTGTGGTGGGCCCCACTCGATCCGTCGGCCGCCGCCCCGCCCACGAAGAAGTAGCACCCGGGCACGTGGTTCAGGAACTCGCTCACGTCGTCGCTCGGGCTCGCCGGCGGCATCCGGAAGACCGACGGCTCACCGAGCACAGTGCGGGCCTCGGCCTCCACCACGTCCACCGCCGCCTCGTCGTTGACGACGGCCGGCGTGTGCTCGGGCAGCTCGAGGTCGACCGTGACGCCCCACCCGTCCGCGATGACTTCGCACAGCGACCGCAACCGGACGATCGCCTCCTCACGCTGGGGACCTGTGAACGTCCGCAGTGTGCCGGTCACCGTGGCAGACGTCGGGACGACGTTGACTGCCGTCCCGGCGCGCAGCGTGCCGGCGCTGCACACGCAGTCGGAGCCCTCGTACGTGAGACCTTCGACCACCGACGACAGGCGTCCGACCAGGTCGGCCGTGGCTCGGATGACGTCGCCCAACACGGTGGGTATGGCGGCGTGCCCGCCCGGGCCGTGCAGCGTGATCCGCAACGAGTGCGCCTCGGACATCGTGATGCCCGCCCGCACCGCCAACATCCCGGTCGGGATGACCGAGGTCACGTGGAACCCGATCAGCCGGGCGTCCTTCATGACCGAGAGCGCTCCCCTCTCGACCATTGCCTTGGCGCCGCACAAGGCCTCCTCGCCCGGCTGGAACAGGAAGATGTAGCGGC
>DATDIE010000438.1:0-5002 GCA_036521235.1 Acidimicrobiales bacterium
CGCCGAGCTGCTCGCCCAGCGCGAGCGGCTCACCGAGCGGTTTGCGCTCATGCAGTCCGAGCTCGGTGGCCTGTTCTACGAGATGGCGATCCGCGACCACATCACGCTGGAGGTCCTGATCGAGAAGGCCGCCGCGCTCCAACGGGTCGACATCGAGCTGGCTCAGATCGGATACCTGCTCGACACCGGCGACCGCTCGATCGGGGGGCACTGCCCGAACTGCGGCATCGCTCACGCTCGCGGGGCGGCGTTCTGCTCCCAGTGCGCCTCGCCCCTGGAGCCCCAGGTCGCCTGAGGCGTGCGCCGGCTCCCTGACATCCGCTTCAGTCGCTCCGCGCTGGCGCTCATCGCGATCGCCTCCGGCCTGGCGACGTTCGTGATCCTGCACGGCACCGGCGGGCGCTCGCCGGTCCAGCTGGCGGCGCTCGCCGCGCTGCGCGACAAGCCGCACGCGCCCCCGGCGAGGATCACGTCCTCGGCGAGGACTCCGGCGATCTCGCAGGCGAGCAGCGGGTCCTCGGGCGGCTCAGAAAGTGGGTCGGGCAGCGGCGCATTCGGGGGATCGGGCGGCAGCGGCTCCGGGGGTAGCGGCGGATTCGGCGGTGGCTCCGGCGGTGGTGGTGGCTCGTCGCTGCCCGGCACCTCCGTGCCCTCGGGAGGTGCGACGACCACGTCGACGGCGACCTCGACGACCTCAACCGCCCCGAGCTCCCAGGGCGCCACGAAGCAGAAGCCGGACGTGCCCAAGCTGGGGCACATCTTCGAGATCATGCTGTCGGCGCCGAGCTACAAGGCGGCGTTCGGTCACACGTCGATCCTCACCGCGCTGCGCTCGCTGATCCACAAGGGGACGCTGCTGAGCGGGTACAAGACGCTCGGGGACGGCGAGCTCGCCGACGAGCTGGCGGCGGTGAGCGGGCAGGCGCCCAACCACGACACGAAGCTTGGCTGCACCTCCTACGTCGACTTCCCGACCGCGGCGGTGGCCAACCAGGCGGGCCTCGTGCCGGGGAAGGGCTGTGTCTATCCGGACACTGCGCTGACGATCGGAGACCAGGTCACCGCCTCGGGCGCGACCTGGGGCGCCTACGTCGCCGACATGGGCAAGGAGACGTGCGTGCATCCGAACTCGGGTGCCGTCGACAACGTGCTGCCCACCGGTGCCGAGCCCGGCTACGACACCCGCCACAACCCGTTCATCTACTTCCACTCGCTGCTCGACCTCGGCGACTGCTCGAGCGACGACGTCGATCTGAGCAAGCTGCCCACGGCACTCGCCCACCCGGCGAAGACGCCGGCCTTCGCCTATGTCGCCCCGAACGCGTGCGCCGACGGCGACCCCACGATGTCCACCACGACCACGACCACGACCACAGCGACCACCACGACGACGGCGACGACGCCTTCGACGACCGTCACGACCAGCACGACGCCCAACACCACGCCCGCCGTCGCGAGCACGACGACGACCGCGACCACGCAGGCCACGGGGACGACGACGCCGGTCACAGGGACGACGCCCGCGACGCTGACGACACCGGACGGGTGCCCCGCCGGAAGCCCATCGGGCCTCGCCGCCGAGAACGCGTTCCTGAAGACGTGGGTTCCGAAGATCCTCCACTCGCGCGCCTACAGGCACGACGGCGCGCTCGTGATCGCGTTCACCCGCAGCGGCAAGACGAGCGGACACCCGGCACGGGCCGGGGCGCTGATCCTCTCGCCCGAGGCGCGTCGGGGCGCGACGGTCGCCAACTCGCAGACGCCCTACTCGCTGTTGGGCTTCGACGAGGACGCCCTGCACCTCACCCCGCAGCTCGCCCACGCGAGGGCGACGAAGGGGCTCGCGGCCGCGGTGCTCACCGCGAAGCAGGGCTGAGCGCCGGGTTACTCGGCGTTCGCCGCGGCGGCGATCTCAGCGGCCGCGTCGGAGAACCCGATGAGGACGTCCGCGTTGGTGACCCCGGCGCGGCACGCCTGCACCCACGCTGCCGCCAGGCGCTCCCGGTCGGCGCTGTCCCGGATCCGGTCGACGGTCGTGGAGAGCGTCGTCGTGGCGGGGTCCGATAGACCCTTCAGCGCGCGTCCGAGCCGCCGGCCGTCAGCGCCGTAGGCCGTCACCGTCCAGCCCGCCGGCTCGGAGCCAACTCTGATTCCGAAGGCGAGGCCGGGCCGGTCGATCAGCTCTGGCGGGGCGACGAGCGGCGGCCTGCGCGACAGGAACCTGGGCAGCGGGCTCACGGCAATCGAGGCTAGTCGGCCTGCTGTGCCGGCCCACGTCCGCCTCTGCCGAGGTGGCCGTCGTGGCCACCTCGGCGGGCGCGTGCCTCAGGCCAGCTCGAACCGGTCGAGGTTCATGACCTTGTCCCAGGCGGCGACGAAGTCGCGGACGAACTGCTCCTTGGCGTCGTCCGAGGCGTACACCTCGGCGACCGCACGCAGCTCCGAATTGGAGCCGAACACGAGGTCGGCGCGGCTGCCGGTCCAGCTCTCGCCGTTCGGCCCCGTCCCGGTGAACGCGCTCGAGTCCGCGGTCGCCGGCACCCAGGTGGTGTCGAGGTGCAGCAGGTTGACGAAGAAGTCGTTCGTCAACGCGCCCGGGTTCGCGGTCAGCACGCCCAGCGACGAGCCGTCGTGGTTGGCGCCGAGCACGCGCAGACCGCCGACGAGGACCGTCATCTCCGGCGCGCTCAGGTTCAGCAGATTCGCCCGGTCGATGAGCAGATACTCGGCGGGGAGCCGGTTGCCATCGGCGAGGTAGTTGCGGAACCCGTCGGCCCGCGGCTCCAGGTGAGCGAACGACTCGACGTCGGTCTGCTCCTGGGAGGCGTCCACCCGGCCGGGCGTGAACGGCACCGTGACCGTCACGCCCCCCTCGCCGGCCGCCTTCTCGACCGCGGCACAGCCGCCGAGCACGACGAGGTCGGCGATCGAGACCGCCGTCGAGCTCGCCCGCTGGATCTCCTCCAGCTTGGCGAGCACGGTCGCCAGCTCGGCCGGGTTATTGGCCTCCCAGCTGCGCTGCGGCTCCAGGCGGATACGGCCGCCGTTGGCGCCGCCGCGCTTGTCCGACCCGCGGAACGAGGCCGCCGCCGCCCACGCGGCGCTGACCAGCTGCGAGACGCTGAGTCCGGAGGCGAGGATCTGCTGCTTCAGCTGCGTGATCTCGGCCTCGCCGATGGCCTGCGCGGCGGCTGTGGGCAGCGGGTCCTGCCAGAGCAGCTCCTCGCTCGGCACCTCGGGGCCGAGGTAACGCGCGACCGGGCCCATGTCGCGGTGGGTCAGCTTGTACCAGGCGCGGGCGAACGCATCGGCGAACTCGTCCGGGTTGTCCTTGAAGCGACGGGAGATCGGCCCGTAGATCGGGTCGAAGCGCAGCGCCAGGTCGGTGGTCAGCATCCTCGGACGGTGCTTGTCCCCGTTGTAGGCGTCGGGGACGACCTCCTCGGCGTCCTTGGCGACCCACTGGTTGGCGCCCGCAGGGCTCTTCTCCAGCTCCCACTCGAAGTTGTAGAGGTTCTCCAGGAAGTGGTTGGACCACTGGGTCGGCGTCTGGGTCCAGGTGATCTCGATCCCGGAGGTGATCGCGTCCGGGCCCTTGCCCGACCTGTAGCTGTTCTTCCAGCCGAGGCCCTGCATCTCCAGCGGGGCGGCCTCGGGCTCGTGGGTGACGCTCTCGGCAGGCCCGGCACCGTGAGTCTTGCCGAATGCGTGGCCGCCGGCGATCAGCGCCACCGTCTCCTCGTCGTTCATCGCCATGTTGCCGAACGTCTGGCGGATGTCATGGCCGGCGGCGACCGGGTCGGGGTTGCCGTTCGGGCCCTCGGGGTTGACGTAGATCAGCCCCATCTCGGTCGCGCCGAGCGGGCGATCGAGCTCACGGTTCCCGGTGTGGCGGCTGTCGGTGAGCCACTCGGTCTCCGGGCCCCAGTAGACGTCGTCGTCGGGCTCCCAGGCGTCGACGCGGCCGCCGGCGAAGCCGAAGGTCTCAAAGCCCATCGTCTCCAGCGCGACGTTGCCGGTGAGCACGATCAGGTCCGCCCACGACAGCGCGCGGCCGTACTTCCGCTTGACCGGCCACAGCAGCCGTCGGGCCTTGTCGAGGTTGCCGTTGTCCGGCCAGCTGTTGAGCGGGGCGAAGCGCTGCTGCCCGGTGCCCGCGCCGCCACGGCCGTCGTGGATGCGGTAGGTCCCGGCGCTGTGCCACGCCATGCGGATCATGAACGGCCCGTAGTGCCCGAAGTCAGCGGGCCACCAGCCCTTGGAGGTCGTCAGAACCTCGGCGATGTCGGCCTTGACGGCCGCCAGGTCAAGGCTCTTGAACGCCTCCGCGTAGTCGAAATCGCCCCCGAGCGGATTGGCCACCGCGGGGTTCTTGGCGAGGACCTTCAGGTTGAGGCGGTGGGGCCACCACTCCTGATTGGCGTCGCCCTGCAGCGGATCGGTCAGGCCATGGGCAACCGGGCAGCGGGCAGCGCTCGGGTCGTTGATCTCGCCTTCGACGGCGTCGCGGTTATCGGCCACGTCGGACACGGGACTCCTCTCGGGTTCTGGTTTCTGTCGGCTCGGGCGCCCCGTTCGGGCGCGCGGACTCCTGGCACTCGGGGCACACGCCCCAGTAGATGACCTCCGCCTCGTCGATCACGTACGCGTGGTCGTCGAGCGGGTCAAGGCACGGCGCGGCGCCGACTGCGCAGTCGACGTCGGCGACCGCGCCGCAGCGCCGGCACACGACATGGTGATGGTTGTCGCCGACCCGTGCCTCGTAGCGCGCCACCGAACCCAGCGGCTGGATCCGGCGCACGAGACCGGCCGAGGTGAGCGCCGCCAGGACGTCATACACGGCCTGGTGCGACACATCGGAGTGCTGCTCACGGACGATCTCGATGATCGTGCTCGTCTCCGCGTGCGGCCGGCGCTCGAGTGCGGCCATCACCGCAAGGCGTGGCCGCGTCACGCGCAGATCCGCGCCGCGCAACGCCATCTCGTTCGCGCGATCGGTCAT
>DATDIE010000439.1:0-4058 GCA_036521235.1 Acidimicrobiales bacterium
GCGCTCGCCCCGCCAGGAGCTGGCGGACTCCACCGCTCACGGCCACGTCTACCTGCGACGTCTGCGCCACGCCCAGCTCCACCTCTCGCTGCTGGCCCTGCACGCTCCCGAGGGGCTGGGGCTGCGGCTGGCCGAGGACGAGCTCGATACCGCGGTGGCGCCCGCATCGGTAATGATTGAACGATGAGCACCCTCTCCTACGAACAGGTCTGTGCCGAGCACCGCTGGGAGGTGCCCGAGCGCTACAACATCGTCGCCGACGTGTGCGACCGCCACTCACGCGACAAGCTGGCGATGATCCACGAGGACTTCGACGGCAACGTGCGCCGGCTGAACTGGGGCGAGATCCAGGACGCCGCCAACCGCTTCGCCAATGTGCTGGTGGCCCACGGCGTGCAGCGCGGCGACCGCGTGGCCATGCTGTTGCCGCCCACGCCCGAGACCGCCGCCGCGTTCTTCGGCACCTGGAAGGTGGGGGCGATCCTGCTCTCGATGTCCGTGCTCTACGGCGACGACGGGATCCGCCACCGCCTCACCGACTCGCAGCCCAAGGTGCTCGTCACCAACCAGGCCAACGCTGATCGCATGGAGCGCTCGCTCGTGGGGCACGTGCTCATCCTCGACGCAGAGTTGCTCAGCACCGGCTCAGACTCGTTTGAGACCGTGGACACGGCGGCCGACGACCCGGCCCAGCTCTACTACTCCTCGGGCACCACAGGGCTGGCCAAGGGCATCCTGCACGCCCACCGCTACGTCCTGGCCCACGAGGAGTTCGTCTACTGCCATGACGTGCAGGACGGCGAGCTTTTTCACGGGATGGGAGAGTGGGCGTGGGCAGCGGGGATCGCGCCGCTGCTGGGCCCGTGGCGCTACGGAGCGGTCCAGTGCGTGTACCAGCGCGAGGGCGGCTTCGATCCCGCCAAGCAGTTGGACTTCCTCTCCCGCCACGAGGTCACCAACGTGTTCGGGACTCCGACCGCGATCCGCTCGATGATGTCGATCACCGACGCCAAGACCCGCTATCCCCAGAAGATCCGCATCATGTGCTCAGCCGGGGAGCCACTGAACCCGGAGGCAATCAAGTGGGTGCGTGACCAGTACGGGATCACGGTGCTGGACTTCTACGGTCTCACCGAGTCCTATCCGCTGTGCGCCAACTTCCCGTTCATGGAGGTGCGCCCGGGCTCGATGGGCAAGCCGATGCCGGGCTGGGAGGTCGCCATCCTCGACGAGGACCAGCGCCCCGTGGCCCAGGGGGAGCGGGGCGAGATCTGCCTGCGCGCGCGATCCAACCCGCACTACCCGCTCGGGTACTGGAACCGTCCTGCAGAGGACTCCGACGAGGTCTTCGGCGGCGAGTGGTTCCACACCAAGGACGCCGCCTCCGCCGACGAGGACGGCTACTACTGGTACGAGGGTCGCGCCGACGACGTGATCATCTCCGCCGGCTACCGGATCGGGCCCTTCGAGGTCGAGTCCGCGTGCCTGGAGCACCCGGCGGTGGCCGAGGCGGCGGCGGTGGCCGTGCCCGACGAGCGGCGCGGCAACGTGGTCAAGGCGTTCGTGGTCCTCGCCTCCGGGCATGACGCGTCCGACGAGCTGGCCGACGAGATCAAGGCCTTCGTGCGCGATCACCTCTCGGCCTACGCCTACCCGCGGCTGATCGAGTTCGTCCCCGATCTGCCCAAGACGCTCACCGGCAAGATCCGCCGGATCGAGCTGCGCCAGCGCGAGCAAACGAACACCTAACAGTAAACCCCCATAAACACGGGGTGTCGCGTCGGAGCCCTGGTTGCGTCCGGCTGTGCACAGCGGTAGGTTCACCCGCAGGCGAGGGAGAAACCACCGTCCGACATAGGAGGGCCCACCATGACGCGAAGGAGTTTCGCGATCATGACGGCGGGCATGTGCCTCGTCCTGGCACTGTTCGCTGCTCCGGCTTGGGGTAAGCCGGTGTTTCACCCGCGCGTACGGAACGCGCTCGGGCTCGTCCCGCCCGCCAACAGTCAGGGCAAGTTCAGCGCCCAGACCGACGTGGCCAGCGGGGCGCCGACACCCGTCACCTATCACGGCGGATCCGTGATGGCGGGAGGGATCACCATGCACCTGATCTTCTGGACCGGGGGCACCAATCCGTTCCAGGGGCAGCCCGCGGGCGCCCCGGCCGACTACGTCGGCATGGTGGAGCGCCTCTTCACGGATGTGTCACATGACAGCGGCGCCATGACCAACATCTTCTCCGTGCTACCGCAGTTCGCGGAGGGGACAACGCGCGGCGCCATCACACCGGGCGACTACAGCATCGCCTTCAACGCGGCCAACGCCAGCGACGTGATCATGGACAGCGATCCATACCCGCCGGTGGCCAACCAGTGCGCGTCGCCCAACAACACGGCGATCTGCATCACCGACGGGCAGGTGCAGACCGAGGTCGACCACATTGTCTCGACCCACGGCGGCGGCCGCGGATTGCACAACATGTGGTTCATGGTCCTGCCGGGCGGGGTCGACGAATGCATCACCGCCGGCGTGTGCGGAACCAACGCGTTCGGCGCCTACCACGCTGTGTCGGACGTCGGTCACGGCCCGACGATCTATGCCGTCTCGATCGACCCGATCATCGAGGGCAACGTCTCGCCCGGTGCCGACCCGCAGGGCTACCCGGACGCCGAGGCGGCCATGGATGCCGACGTGCATGAGACGGTCGAGGCCATGACCGACCCCGAGGGCATCGGCTATATGGACCCGAACGGCTTCGAGGTCGCCGATAAGTGCGAGTTCGGGCCGCAGGTGGGGAATCCGCTCGGGTTCGCGCCCGACGGGTCGCCGTTCAACCAGCTCGTCAACGGCCACGAGTACCTCTTCCAGGAGATGTGGTCAAACGACGACAACTCGTGCGTGCAGAGAACGAACCAGACGGGTAGCCCGCTCCCGCTGCCGCAGGTGAACTTCACCCAGTTCAGCCCGGTGGTGGGTGGCAACATCGAGTCCAACACTCCGGGCGTCGGTGTGAAGGTGACGCTGGTGCGGGCCGACGCCGCCGGCAACCCGGTGAACGTGGCCCAGGCGACGACCACCACCGCCGCCAACGGCACCTGGTCGCTCTCGTTGGCCCCGCACGCCGTCGGCGACGACCGCGATGAGATCGACGTCGACTACTCCCACAACGGCGCGCCGTCGCCCAGCCATCAGGTGATCCTCACCGGCAACGGCGGCAACCCGTTCACGGAGTCGGGCTGGACGGGATGGACGGCGCTGGACAACGGGAGCATGCTCACCAACGACCCCTCGCTGGGTGGGCCCTCGCTGTCGATGTCGCCGTGCTTCCAGACCGGCGTGCTCGTCGGGACCTTCGACGGGGCTGCGCTGGTCGGGCCCAATGGCGAGGGGATGACCGACACCTGCAACACGCAGACGGGCATCGCCACACTCCCGCTGCCGCGCAACGCCGCGGCGGGCGACGTGGTCACCGACAGCTCCAACGACAACCGGGCGTTCTCGCCCCCGGACGGGGCGACGCCCAACGGAGTCGGAGGCCTGGTCAACCTGACCGTCCCGGTCGGCGAGGCCGACGCCGTCTCGCTGTTCACGAGCCCGATGGAGTTCTTCACTCCCAGCGGCTTCCCGACGTGCACCGCCGATCTGGAGGGCCGGAGCCTTACCTGCTCGGGCCTGGTCGCCGGCGGCAACTACGCCGCCGCCGACGGCGGGGCCCACGCGTCCGGCACCGCCGATGGCAACGGCACCGTGACGATCCCGCTGACAGTGAAGGGCGGCGACGTGGTGGCGCTCTCCAACGGAGCCCGCAGCGTGACGACCCTGCACGTCGCCAACCTCCGCGCCGACATCGACGGCGAGCAGACCGTGCTGGCCGGCGGGACGTGCGCACCGGGCCAGTACTACGGCTCGCCGCTCGGCGAGGCGCCGACCAACGCGTCGGCCGGGGCTCCCTCCGCGATCGCGGGCGGGGCGGCCCTGACGGGTGAGATCTGCCCGATGGGCGGCAGCGCGGCCGGACTGCCGTCGAGCCCGATCGTCCAGACCGACGAGCTCAGCGG
>DATDIE010000440.1:0-2132 GCA_036521235.1 Acidimicrobiales bacterium
GAAGCCGGCGAAGGTCCCGGCCGCGTTCGAGCCGCCGCCGATGCAGGCGACCACGACGTCGGGATCAGCGCCCTCCAGCAGCGTCTGGCACTGGTCGTACGCCTCCTCCCCGACCACGCGCTGGAACTGCCGCACCATGTAAGGGAACGGGTGAGGGCCCATGACCGAGCCGATGCAGTAGTGCGTGGTGTCGACGCTCGCGACCCATTCCCGCATCGCCTCGTTCACGGCGTCCTTGAGCGTGCGGCTGCCCGAGCGCACGGGACGGACCTCCGCCCCGAGGAGCTCCATGCGGAAGACGTTGAGCTCTTGGCGCTTGGTGTCGACCTCGCCCATGTAGACCACACACTCCAGGCCGAAAAGGGCGGCGGCGGTAGCCGACGCCACGCCGTGCTGGCCCGCGCCGGTCTCGGCGATCATCCGGCTCTTGCCCATGCGCGTGGTCAGGAGGGCCTGGCCGACCACGTTGTTCAGCTTGTGCGACCCGGTGTGCGCCAGGTCCTCGCGCTTGAGCAGGACGCGCACGCCGAGCCGCTCCGACAGCCGGGCACACTCGGTCACCGGCGTCGGGCGCCCGCCGTAGTCGCGCAGGAGCGCGTCGAGCTCGGAACGAAACGCCGGGTCGCCCCAGGCGTCGTCGAACCACTTCTCGAGCTCGAGGCACGCCGGCATGAGCGACTCGGGGACAAAGCGACCGCCGAAGTCGCCGAAGCGGCCGTCGGGGCCGGGATGGGCCATCCGGCTCTCCGGGCTCACCCGTCCCTCCAGTCGTACGGCATGTCGCTCGTCTCGTCCTCCATCGGGTCGCGGCCGATCACGGCCGCGCCGGCCCGGCGCGCGTTCGTGATGAAGGCGGACACCAACCGCGGGTCCTTGCGCCCCGGCGCGGACTCGACCCCCGTCGAGACGTCGACGCCGCCCGGGCGCAGGTGGGCGACCGCGTCCGCCACGTTGTCGGGCCCCAGGCCGCCCGAGACGATCAGCCGGTGGTGGTCCACGACGCCCTCGGCGAGACGCCAGTCGAAGACCTGGCCCGAACCCGGGTTCTCCCCGTCGACGAGCAGGTAGTCGGCCCCGAAGTCCTCGAAGCGGGCGATGGCCCGTTCGCCGGCCCGGAACGCCTTGATCACCAGCGGCACGCGGGCGCGGACCCACTGCGTGTCCTCGGCGGTCTCCTGACCGTGCAGCTGCGCCGCCCCGAGGCCGGCCAGGCGTACGGCCTCCACGACACGCTGCGGCGCCTCGTTGCGGAACACCCCCACCGTCAAGACGTGCTCGGGCAGCCGCTTGACGATGTCACCCGCGATCTGCACCGCGATCTGCCGAGGCGACGGGGCGAAGATGAAGCCCACCGCGGACGCGCCCAGGCTGACGCAGAGCAGGGCGTCCGCTTCGGAGGTCACGCCGCAGATCTTCACGAACAGCTCGTCGCTCACGGCGTCACCGCGACCCCACCGGGTGCCCGACCAGGCTGCGCAGCTGCGCCACCCGGTCCTCGGCGCGCACCAACGACTCGCCCACCAAAACGGCGTCGTACCCGGCCCCGGCGAGGCGCCGGGCGTCGTCCGCGTCGCGGATCCCCGACTCCGCCACCGCGATCACGTCGCCCGGGATCTTCGTCGCCAGCGCGCACGCACGGTCCTGGTCCACCGCGAACGTGCGGAGGTCACGTTGGTTGACCCCGACGATCCGCGCGCCGGCCGCCAGGGCGCGCTCCAGCTCGGCCTCGTCGTGCACCTCGACCACGGCCGCCAGGCCGAGGCCGGACGCCCGCGCCGCGCACCGGACCAGCGTCTCGTCGTCCAGGGCCGCCACGATCAACAGCACCGCGTCCGCACCCATGAGCCGGGCGTCGACGACGTCGGCCTCCTGCACGGTGAAGTCCTTGCGCAGCACCGGCAGGCCCGACGCCTCCCGGGCCGCGGCGAGGTCGGCGCTCGACCCGCCGAAAAACTCCGAATCGGTCAGGACGGAGAGGCAGGCGGTGCCGCCGGCGACGTACTCCTTGGCCACGAGCTCGGGCTGCAGGTCCGGGTCCAGGTCGCCCTTGGACGGCGAACGGCGCTTGACCTCGGCGATGCAGGCCAGACCGTCCCCCCGCAGAGCACCCGCGAAGTCCCTGGGCTCGGGCG
>DATDIE010000441.1:0-18589 GCA_036521235.1 Acidimicrobiales bacterium
GACCCAGCAGGCGCTCGGCCGCCGCCACGGCGCGACGACCCAGCTCGAGCTCGGCCGGCGACGCCGACACCGGGCGTGTGACCTGGTTGTCGATGAGGTGGTCGAGCGGTCCGACGCCTCGCCGGATCATCGGGTCCTTGGTGATGGCGTGGCTGAACTCCCCTCCGAGGAAGATCAGCGCCCGCTCGCCCTCGTCGTCGACCGCCGACTGGTAGGGCTGGACCATCGCGACGCGACCAGAGGCGACCAGGTCGCGCACGTGTGCCCGGGCCATCTCGTGCTCGTGCGGTTCGTAGCGTGCCGTGCGGTGGCCGCCTCCGGAGATCGACGGCTTGACCACCACCTCGACCGCCGGCAGCACGACCCCACCGCCGTCCGCATCCTCCACCCACGTCGTCGGCACGACCGGTACGCCGGCCGCCTTGAGCTCGCGGAGATACCGCTTGTCGAGATTCCAGCGCAGCGTGGCGGGGGAGTTCACCACGGGCGCACCGGAGCGTTCGCGGGCGTCGACCCACGACAGGAATTCGTCGACGCGGTGGATGTTGTCCCACGCCCCGTTCGCCACGATCAGGTCGAACGACGCCCAGTCCACCGACGGCTCGCTCCACACGACCGCCGACGCGTCGACCCCGACCGCATCGAGCGCCAAGCGCGCCAAGGGCCAGTCATCGTGCAGGTCGGGGAAGTGCGGCGGGGCGGTGAAGGCCACCCGCGGCCGGCTTGGGCTCAAGTCCCGATCGGGAAGTGGCAGGCGACCTGGTGCCCCGGGGCGAGGTCACGCAGCTCCGGGACCTCTTCGGCACACCGGGCCTCGGCCCGCGGGCAACGGGTGCGGAAGCGGCAGCCCGAGGGGGGGTTGATCGGGCTCGGCGGCTCGCCCGTCAGCGGCACGGCGTTGCGGGGCGCCTCGGGGTCGGGCTCGACGGCCGACGACAGCAGCGCCGCCGTGTAGTGGTGCAGCGGCGCCTCGTAGAGGACGTCGGACGGCGCCACCTCGCACAGCCGTCCCAGGTACATCACGGCCACCCGGTCGCTCACGTTCTTCACGACGGCGAGGTCGTGCGCGATGAACAGCACGGTCAGGTGGTACTCCGCCTTGAGGTCCTCGAGCAGGTTCAGGATCTGCGCCTGCACCGAGACGTCCAGCGCGGAGACGATCTCGTCGCAGACGAGCAGCTTGGGCTGGAGCACCAGGGCACGGGCGATGCTGATGCGCTGGCACTGGCCGCCGGAGAACTCGCGCGGGTGGCGGCCGCCGTTGATGTAGGGGTCGATGCCGACGCGGTCGAGCATGGCGTTGGCCGCCTCGCGCCGCTCATCCTTGCTGCCGATCCTCCAGATCGTCAGCGGCTCGGCGACGATGTCGGTCACCTTCCGGCGAGGGTTCAGCGAGGAGATCGGGTCCTGGAAGATCATCTGGACCTGCGTACGCAGCTTGCGCAGGTCCGAGCGGTTGAGCGCGGTGACATCCGTGTCGTTGAAGCGGATGCGCCCCGACGTCGCCCGTTCCACCTGCACCACGGCGCGTCCCGTCGTGGACTTCCCACACCCCGACTCGCCCACCAGGCCGAGCGTCTCGCCCTGCCGGATGGAGAAGGTGATGCCCGCCACGGCCTGCACGGCGGTGTTGCCCTTGCGGAACGTCACGTGGAGGTCCTCGACCGAGAGCAGCGGGTCGGACACGGCCTCGGGGGTCGGCGGGGGCTCGGCCCCGACCGCTGACAGGGCGGCTGCGGCGTCGGTCATGCCGAGGCCTCCTCGGCGGCATCGGCGTCGCTCCCAGTCCCGGCGCCAGCGCCCGCCACCGCCACGTGTTCCGGCGCGCTCGTGAGCGGGTACCAGCAGGCGTAGCTGTGCCCGGGCGACGACTCGACCAACGGGGGCTTGTCCGTGAAGCACTTGTCCTGCGCGTACGGGCAGCGGGGCGAGAACGGGCAGCCGGCGGGCGGGTGCAGCAGGTCGGGCGGCCGCCCCTCGATCGCCGTCAGGCGGGTGTGGCTCGCGTTGGCGATGCGGGGCGTCGACTTGAGCAGCGCCTCGGTGTAGGGCATCGCCATGCTCTTGAAGAGCACGTCGGTGGGCGCCTTCTCGACGATGTTCCCGGCGTACATCACCAAGATGTCGTCGGTCCTGGTGGCCACCACGCCGAGGTCGTGCGTGACGAGGATCATCGCCATCTCCCGCTCGCGCTGGAGCTGGCTCAGCAGGTCCAGGATCTGCGCCTGCACCGTGACGTCGAGGCCCGTGGTGGGCTCGTCGGCCATGAGCAGGCGTGGCGCGCACGCCAGGGCGATCGCGATCATCACGCGCTGGCGCATGCCGCCCGAGAGCTGGTCGGGGTAGGCGTCGTAGCGCTCGACGGGCGAGGGGATGCCGACCTGCATGAGGAGCGACATGACCGTCTCCTTGGCCTCGTCCTTCGGCAGCTTGAGGTGGATCCGCAGCGGCTCCATGATCTGCCGCCCGATCTTCTGGACGGGGTTGAGCGACGTCATCGGGTCCTGGAACACCATGGCGATGTGCGTGCTCCACAGCTCGCGCAGCTCGTCGAACGGCGCGTTCAAGATCTCCTGCGTGTCGTAGCGGACCGACCCGGTCTGCGTCGTCGAGGCGCGGGGGAGGAGGCCCATGATCGCCCGGGACAGCACGGTCTTGCCCGAGCCCGACTCGCCCACGATGCCGATCGTCTTCCCCTGCGCCAGGTTGAACGAGACGTCCTGCACGGCCTGCAGCTGGCCGCGGCTCGTGGCGAACGACACGTTGAGGTGTTCGACCTCGAGCAGGGTGCGGGCCTCGCGTGCGGCGCTCACAGCTTGATCTCGGTCACGTCGAAGTAGGAGCGGAGCCGGTCGGCACAGATGTTGAGGGAGATCAGCAGCAGGAACATCGCACTGGCCGGGAAGATGACGAGCCAGACGTTGGTCTGGCCCTTGGCCCCGACCAACAGCTGCGAGCCCTCGTAGAGCATGTTGCCCCAGCTCGGCGTGGGCGGGGGCACCGACAACCCGAGGAAGGCCAGCGTGCCCTCCAGCACGATGATCGTCCCCACCGCGATCAGGCCGAACGAGATGATCGTCGGCATGATGTTGGGCAGGAGCTCGCGGCCCAGGATGCGCGCGTCGCTCGCCCCGAGCGCCTTCGCCGCGAGGACGAAGTCCCGCGTGGCGTACGACAACGTGGCCGCCCGGATGATCCGGTAGATCAGCGGGGCGCCGAAGACGCCGACGATCAGCGTGATCTTCCAGATGTTGGTCGGCTTCCAGAACGAGACGATGGCGATCACCGCGACGATGGCCGGGAAGGCCAGCAGGATGTAGGAGCCGGTGTTGAGGACGGTGTCGATCCGCCCGCGCCGGTAGGCCGAGAGCATGCCGGGGACCCCACCGATGAAGAGACCGATCAGCGCGCCGCCGAAGCCGACGATCAACGAGACGCGGGCGCCGTAGATCAACCGGCTCAGGATGTCGCGGTAGAGGTCGTCGGTGCCGAGGAGGTGACCCCAGCCCGGCCCCGCGTTCTGCGGCCAGTTGTAGTTCCCGATGGTGGGGTTGGCGAGCGGGAGGAGGTTGGCCGTGATGGCCAGTGCCGCCACGACGACGATCCATCCCGCGCTGATCCAGAAGAGGACGCCGAGCCGCTTCTTGGTGGGGTTCGCCTCCGCGTCGGCGACGAGCTCCTCCTTGATGTCGGCGAAGGCCTCGTTCGTCGGTTCGGTCAGGCTGACGCTACTCACGGGCGATCCTCGGGTCGACGAGCGTGAACAGGAAGTCGAACACAAAATTGATCAGGACGATCGCCACGGCGACCACGAGGATGATGCCCTGCACGACCACGTAGTCGTCCTGGTCGATGCTCGTGATGAGCTGGTAGCCGAGCCCCGGCATCTGCAGCAGCAGCTCGACGACGAACGTCCCGGCGATGAGGGTGCCGATCGTGACGCCGACCGAGGCGAGCAGCGAGATGGACGAGGGCCGCAGCGCGTGGCGCCACATGATGCGCCGGTCCGAGAGGCCCTTGGAGCGGGCCATCGTGATGAAGTCCTCCTGCAGCGTGGAGATGAGGTCGTTCCGCAGCAGCCGGAAGTAGAGCACGATGGAGCCCAGCGCCAGCACGATCGAGGGCAGCAGCATGGTGTGGATATTCGACCAGAAGTCCTGCGTCAGCGGCACATAGGAGGCCGGCCCCGGGAAGATGTGCCAGTGCACCGCGAAGATCAGCACGAGCACCGGGGCGATGACGAAGGCGGGGAGCGCCAGCATGGCGAACGTGGTCCCGTTGGAGAACTGGTCGAAGAGCCCGTTGGGCTTGCGCGCCGAGTGCATGGCCATCGGGAAGGCGAAGACGAAGGCGATGATCTGCGAGAAGATGATGAGCTCGACGTCGATCGGGAACGACTGCGAGATGATGCTCGTCGTCGTCTGGTGAGTCGTGAACGACTGGCCTAAGTTGCCCTGGAACACGTGGCCGATCCAGATGAAGTACTGCTGCCAGATCGGCTTGTCGAGGCCGAGCTGATGGTTGACGATCGCCACGTTTTGGGTCGTCGCATTCGGCCCCAGGATGGTGATCGCCGGGCTGCCGGGGAGCAGATGGACCAGGAAGAACGAAGCAAGGCTCACGAAGAAGACGATGATGACGAGCAGCACCAGCCTCTTGGCGAGATACCGAACCACTTGCCTGTTTCCCCCCTTCCGTCGTGCCCCTGACCACTAGTTCCATAACGCCCCCACCGGCGGCGGATGATCCTAGACCTCGTACCCCTTGTCCTACCATGCGGCCCATGCCGGAGGAGGTCCCTGCGCTCAGCGGTCGCACGCGCACTGCGGTCGGCGTGGTCCTCGCGCTGGTCGTCGCCGCCGGGATCTTCCTCCGCTTCTGGACCCGCTCGGGCCTCTGGCTCGACGAGGCCCTCACCGTCAACATCGCGCGCGAGCCCCTGCGCCAGCTCCCCAACTTGCTCAAGCACGACGGGGCCCCGCCGCTCTATTACGTCCTGCTGCACTACTGGATCAGCCTCTTCGGCCAGTCCAACGAGGCCGTCCGTTCCCTCTCCGGCATCTTCACCGTCCTGACCCTCCCCGTCGCCTGGCTCTGCGGGCAGCGCTTCGGCGGCCGGGCCACGGCCTGGACGATGCTCGCGTTGATCGCCAGCGCACCGTTCGCCGTGTACTACGCCACCGAGTCGCGGATGTACGCGTTGGTCATCCTGCTCACCGGGCTCGGGTTCCTGGCGCTCGAACGGGCGGTCCGCGCGCCCAAGGCGGGCAACCTGATCGCCATCGCAGTGGTGACGGCGGCGTTGCTGTACACCCAGTACTGGTCGGTGTATCTGGTCGCCATGGTCGTCATCTGGCTCGGCGCGTCCATCTGGCGCACCCGCCACCGCGACCACCCCGAAGAGGCACCGTGGGCCGCCTTGATCGCGGTCGGCGTCGGGGTCCTCCTCTTCGTGCCCTGGGTGCCCACGTTCCTCTACCAGTCCAAGCACACCGGGACCCCGTGGGCCGCCCCGCCGAACTTCTCCGCGGTCATCAACGCGCTCACCGGCTTCACCGACAACCAGGGTTCGACGCTTCAGACCGGGACGAACCAGGGCCGTCTCCTCGCCGTCATCTACTTCGCCATGCTGGCGCTCGCCGTGTTCGGCATCGGCAAGAGCGGCCGGATCATCGAGCTCGACCTGCGCACCCGGCCCCGTTCCCGGGGCGTGGGCTTCGTCGTGCTGGGCACGCTGTTCGCGGCCATCGGCGGCGGGATCATCACCTCGAGCGCCTTCTCGTCGCGCTACGCGGCCGTGGTGTTCCTCCCTTTTCTCCTCCTCGTCGCCCTGGGCACCACCACGCTGCTCAACCCCAAGGCGCGCGTGATCGTCGTCGGCCTCGCCGTGCTCGCCGGGCTGATCTCGAGCGCGCAGAACGTGACGACGCAGCGCACCCAGGCCAACGCCGTGGCGGCCGCCATCAACGCGCAGGCCAAGCCGGGCGACATCATCGCCTTCTGTCCCGACCAGCTGGGGCCGTCGGTCGTCCGCCAGATCGACGACCCCTCGCAGTACAACATGATCACGTTCCCCCGCGAGACCGGCCCGGCGATCGTGGACTGGGTGGACTACGCCTCCACCGTCGGCGCCGCCAGCCCGGGCCACTTCGCCGACGTCGTGTCGCAGCGCGCGCAGTCGGGTGCGGGCCACCACATTTGGTACGTCTACGAGCCGATGTACCAGACCTTCGGCATCAAATGCGAGCAGATCGCGTCAGACCTCGTGGCCGCGGGCACCGCGGCCGGTGGGGGTGGCCGCAACGTCGTGACGGGCGAAGTGGAGCAGTACTACGAGCCGATGAACCTCACCGAAATCGCCTTCTCGCGGTGAGCCGGCGGCCGAGGTGACCGACGCCGGCGCGGACGCCACCCCGGGCGCCGCCGCCGAACCGCACCAGTCGGCCGCCTCCTTCTCCTCCTCGGCCCGGCACGCCTGGGCGCGCCTGCCCGAGTCCGTGCGGGAGGCGGTGCTGCCGTACGCGGTGGCCCGCGTCATCGTGCTCGGGGCGCTCGGGCTCGCCCACTTCGTCGTCGACCGGACGCACCCCGGGACCGTCGGCGTGGCGGCCCGGGTGCACCAGGGCCTCCTCGGCTGGGACGCGGGCTGGTACGAGACGATCGCCCGCGAGGGGTACGGGCCGCTGGGCAGCCAGTCACTACGCTTCTTCCCGGCGGTGCCCGTCCTCACCCACGGGCTGGCCTGGCTCGGCCTGGGCGACGGCCCCGCCCTCGTGCTGCTGTCCAACGTCGCGGCCTTCGCGGCCACGTGCATGCTGTTCGTGCTGGTGCGCCGGGAGACGGGCCGTGCCGCGACGGCCCGCCGCTCCATCTGGGTCCTCAGCCTCCTCCCCGCCGCCTTCGTCCTCGTCATGGGGTACGCCGAGGCGGTCCTGCTCGTCTGCGCGCTCGGCTGCTTCCTGGCGCTGCGCCCGCCCGCCGCCACCGACACCGCCGCGCCCGCCCTCCGCCCGCACTTCGCCGTCGCCGACCTCCTCGCCTTTGCCGGCGCGCTCACCCGCCCGATCGGCGTGCTCCTGTTCCTCGCCGTCGGCGCCGAGCTGATCCGCTGGTGGCCCCGCCTCGCCCGCTCCGGGCGGATCGCGGGCCTCGGCGCGTTCGCCGCGCCCTTCGTCGGCTTGTTCGTGTTCATGGCCTGGTCCGAGCACACCGTCCACGACTGGCTCGCCCCGCTGCGCGTGCAGCTGCAGAACTCGCACCACGGTGGCCTGGCCGACCCGTTCGTCACGCTGTACGACGACGCCAAGGGCGTCTTCCACCACCACGTCGGGACCGCGCTGCACGTGCCGTGGGTCCTGCTCGCCCTGGCGATGCTCATCGTGTGCTGGCGCCGCCTGCCCGCGCCGTACACGCTCTTCGCCGCGGCGGTCCTCGCCGTCGCGGTGTCGGGCTCCAACCTCGATTCGTTCGAGCGCTACGCCCTCAGCGCCTTCCCGCTCTCGATCGCCGCCGCGCTGCTCCTCACGCAGTCCCAGATCGAGCGCGCCGTCCTGACACTCCTCGCCGCCGGCCTCGCCGGCTACGCCCTCCTGGCCTTCCTGAACATCTCGGTGCCGTAGACCTCCGAGGTCGGCCCGCCGCCCCCGGCCCGCCCCGGCCCGTCGCGGCGGCCGGGCCCCCTCCCGCCGGGCCCTCCAGGCGCCGTCCCACCCTCCCTAGGCACGTTCGGGGGGTCAACTAACCTGCCCTATTCGATGGCCACAACGGAGGACGCACCCGTCGTCATTGCGGGCGCTGGACCCGGCGGCCTCACGGCGGCGTACCTGCTGGTCCAGCGGGGGGAGCGGCCCCTCGTCCTCGAGAAAGACGAGGTCGTGGGCGGCATCAGCCGGACCGTGGAGCGCGACGGGTGGCGCTTCGACCTGGGCGGGCACCGTTTCTTCACCAAGGTCCCTGAGGTGGAGGAGCTCTGGCACGAGATCCTCCCCGAGGGCGACTTCATGCTCCGGCCCCGCATGAGCCGCATCTACTACAAGGGCCGGTTCCTCGACTACCCGCTCAAGATCTTCAACGTGCTGCGCAACCTCTCCCTCTGGGAGGGCTTCATGATCGGCATGTCCTACATCTGGTCGCGCATCCATCCGCCGCCGGACGAGTCGAACTACGAGAACTGGCTCGTCAAACGCTTCGGCTGGCGCCTCTACCGGACGTTCTTCAAGACGTACACCGAGAAGGTCTGGGGCGTGCCGGTCTCCGAGATGCCGGCCGACTGGGCCGCCCAGCGCGTCAAGAACCTCGACCTGCGCAAGGCCCTGATGAACTCCATCATGCCCAAGCGCGGCCAGACCGAGATCACCACGCTGATCGAGGAGTTCCAGTACCCCAAGCTCGGCCCCGGCATGATGTGGGAGCACTGCGCCGACAAGGTGCAGGCCGCCGGCGGCACGGTGGAGATGGCGGCGTGCCTGACCGGCATCCAGGTCGAAGGCGGGCGCGCCGTCTCGGCCACGTACGTCAAGGACGGCAACGAGAAGACCGTCCCCGCCGCCCACGTCATCTCGACGATGCCGATGCGCGAGCTCGTGCACACGATCACGCCGCCCCCGCCGGCCGAGGTCGTCGCGGCGGCCGACGACCTCCACTACCGCGACTACCTCACCGTGGCGCTGATCGTCCCGCAGACGCGGAGCTTCCCCGACAACTGGATCTACATCCACGCCACCGACGTCGAGGTCGGCCGCATCCAGAACTACGGGTCCTGGTCCCCGTACCTCGTCAAGGACGGCCGCACGTGCCTCGGACTCGAGTACTTCGTCTTCGAGGGCGACGAGATGTGGAACAAGCCCGACGACGAGCTCATCGCGCTCGGCACCAAGGAGCTCATCTCCCTCGGGCTCGCCGGCGACGGCGACGTCGAGGGTGGCTACGTCGTCCGCGTGCCCAAGGCCTACCCGTACTACGACTTCAACTACAAGGCGAACGTCGAGACGATCCGCCGGTGGATCGAGGCGGAGGCCCCTAACGTCCACCCCGTCGGGCGCAACGGCATGCACAAGTACAACAACCAGGACCACTCCATGTACACCGCCATGCTGACGGTGGAGAACATGCTGGACGGCGCCCACCACGACATCTGGTCGGTGAACGTCGAAGAGGAGTACCACGAGGCGGGCTCGACCGGGCGGGACGCGCCCGTGCTGCCGAGGCGGACGCACGCGCACGCGCACAGCACCGCCGCGGCCGGCACGCTCGAAACTGGCTGAACACGCGCCCACTGGGGCGCTGTGGTGGTGGCCGAGCCGCTCGTCGAGGTCGTCGCAGTTGTCGACGAGCACCGCGACGCGCCCGCCGGCACCCACCCACGAGGAGTTCGAGGACGCCGACCCCGACCTCGGCGCCGACCCCTACGACGCCGACCCCGCCACCGACCCGGACCACCGGCTCGATACCCCCTCGAGCAACCGGCCCAAGTGGGCGGTCCTCGCCGGCGCCGCGCTGATCTACCTCCTCCTGGGCTTCGTCCTCTGGATACACGCCTGGGCCCAAGGCGCGACCACCCACACGCTCTGTGGCTGCGGCGACCCCGCACTCTTCCTGTGGTTCTTCCAGTGGCCGGCCACCGCCATCGCCCACGGTCAGAACCCGTTCTTCTCGACCGCCATGTTCCACCCCGGCGGCATCAACCTCCTGGCGCAGACGTCGGTCACCGGCCTGACCCTGCCGCTGGTGCCGGTCACGTGGATCTGGGGGCCGGTCGCCTCCCTCAACGTGGCGTCCACCGTCACCCCGGCCCTCACGGCCTTCATCGGGTTCGTCGTCATCCGCCGCTGGGCGCCGTGGACGCCGGCGGCGTTCGTGGGCGGGCTGCTCTACGGCTTCTCGCCCTTCGTGCTGATGAACCTCGAGTTCGCGCACCTGATGACCGCGGCGCTGATGCTGCTCCCGCTCATCCTCGCTGTCCTCGACGAGGTCCTGATCCGCCAGCGCCACAGTGCGCGGTGGTCCGGCGTCGCGCTCGGCGTGCTCGTCTTCGCGCAGTTCTTCCTCTCCTCCGAGGTCCTCGCCATCGGCGCGGTCCTCGTCGCCACCTGCGTGATCGTCCTGGTGGTGGCCGCCGCCCTGTTCCGCCGGGACGAGCTCCGGCGGCTGGCCCCGCACGCCGCCCGGGCCCTCGGCATCGCGCTCGCCGTCGGCGTCGTCCTCCTCGCCTGGCCGGTCTGGTTCGCCCTCGATGGTCCGGCGCACCTCTCGGGCCTGGTGTGGAAGAACCTGCCCTCGATCGGCGGCTACCGCGCGTCGGACTTCGTCGCGGCGCACATCCCGAGCCGCAGCGACGACCTCTATCTCTCCCTCGGTGGCTACGAGGGCTCGCCCTTGGGGTCCTCGACGTATCTGGGTTGGACCTTCGTCGCGGTCCTCGTCGCGGGCGCCGCCGCGTTCTGGCGCGACCGCAAGATCTGGTTCTTCGGCTTCCTGCTCGTGCTCTGCATGGTGTTGTCGATCGGGCAGAAACGAGGGGAGTGGGTGCCCGAGCAGATCTTCGAGAAGATCCCCGTGCTCGAGAACGTGATCGAGCAGCGCTACATGGCGGTGGGCTACCTGGCGGCGGCGGTGTTGCTCGCGCTGATCCTCTATCACGTCCACGAACTGATCCCGGACTGGCGTGGCTGGCTCGCCTCGCTCGCGGTGGCCCTGGTGGCGCTCGTGCCGATGGCGAACCTCGTGGCACCGAGGCTGCCCTTCGCCATGACCCAGGTGACCTTGCCGCGCTGGTATACGACGGTGGCGCCGAACCTGCCGTCGGGACAGGTCCTCTTGTCCTATCCCGCGCCGTTCTCGGGGATCCAGGTGGCGATGGCGTGGCAGGCCGTCAACCGAATGCACTACAGCCAGGCCGGCGGTGGGGGCCCGCAGGGTCAGGCCATCCACGCCGGTTCTGCGACCCCCGGGTTCAACGTGCTGAGCACGCTGGGCTTCGGCGTCGACGACCCCCAGCTCAAGGGCACGCGTGCGCAGTACGAGGCGGTGCGCCACGCCCTCGACGTCTGGCAGGTCACCACCGTCGTCATCGCGACGAATCCGGGCGTGTCGCCGCTCCAGCAGGGCCGCGACCCCACCTACGCCGCCGCGTTCATGACGGCCGCCCTGGGGCGGCTGCCGACCATCCAGCAGGGGGCCTGGGTCTGGGACGACGTACTGGGCAGGCAGCACGCGCCGCTCAGCCTGAAGGCAGGCACGCTCGACACCTGCGTACAACGGGCGAAGGGCCCGACGGGACGGGTCGTGGCGAGCATGACGGCGCCCCGATGCGTGGGCCTCCACGGGCTCGCCGGCGGGGCCGCGCCCGGCTGATCGTCGCCTCTGGCCTTCCCGTTCCCGCAATCGACGTGGGAAGATCACCGCACGCCTTGGCGCGGGCCCACGGAGCGATCCCGTCCTTGAGTGGCCGGCCGGAGCGTGGACGACGAGCGCGCCCGGCGAGGGCGCGGATGGGGCGACGAGGAGAGGGACGGCGGAGCGTGAAGCGATCGGGTGGGCGGACCCCGCTGGGGCTGGTGTGCGTGGTTGTGCTCTCCGCAGTAGCCGCGTGCCTCCCCGCCGCACTCACGAGCTCGAGCGCCTTCGCGGCAACGCGGCCAAATGACCTCTCGACATCGGGCGCCCGCGTCGCAAGGGAGCTGCCCCAGGGCCTCGGCGACCGCGAGCACGCCGCGCTCGAGCAGGCCGGCGCCTTTGGCAGCAAGCCGATCCGTCTCCTGATCGTGGGCGACTCCATCGCGCTCACTCTCGGCGCGGGTCTCTCGGTCCAATCGCAGCCGAACTACGGCGTGAGCGTCGAGGACTACGCCACGCTCGGGTGCGACCTGGACCCGCAACTCGACATCCGCGAGGACGGCTCCACGATCCCCAACGTGCAGGGATGCAGCGTGTGGCGGGGGCTTTGGCCCTTCCTGATGGCGCGCCTCCGTCCACAGGTGGTCGCCCTGGGCCTGGGGCGTTGGGAGGTCACGGACCACCTGCTGGACGGGCATTGGGTGCACATCGGGGAGCCCGTCTGGGACCGGCGTCTGACCTCCGAGTTGGAGCAGGCCATCACTATCCTGCATTCGTTTGGTGCCAGAGTGGTGCTGCTCACCATGCCCTACATCGACCCCAGCCAGCGCCAAGCCGACGGCCAGCCGTATGACGAGGACACACCGGCTCGTGCCGAGGCCTACAACGCGTTGGTGCGACAGGTGGCGCGCCGCCAGCCGCGCGTGGTGAGCGTGATGGAGCTCAACCACATGCTGGCGCCCGGGGGCGCCTACGCCGCAGCCGTCGACGGCGTCGTGGTCCGTTCGTCCGACGGCATCCACATCAGCCCCGCCGGCGGGGAGCTCCTGCAGAGCGAGATCCTGCCGGGGATCGCGCGGCTCGGGCTCGAGGCCGAACCTTCGGTCGCAGCGGCGACCAAGGCAGCGAACAAGATCTGGGCGGCGGGGACGAGGAAGCACGGGTGACCGAGCAGCAGGCCGCGGATTCGCCGGCGGCCGAGGTCGTCGTCGAATCCGTGCCGGCTGCGATGTCGCTGGCGCCCAATGCGGTGGGTCCCAACCTCGGGGCGGAGCTCATCCTCGATGTCGGAGCGAAGCCGGGTGTCGAGTCGATGCGCGCCGGCCTGCTGCAGGCGGGCCCACTGGCGATCGCCGGCGTGCTGGCGAACGGCGCGAGCGTCGTCCTCACCATCGCGCTGGCCCGGCTCCTCGACCCGCACAGCTACGGCGTCCTCAACCAGCTGACAGGTCTCTACCTGATCTTGTCCATGCCGGGCTCGGCCGTTGTCGTCGCGGTGGTGCGGCGCGTGACGATGTGGCACGAGGACGGCAGCGGGCATCTCGTCCGGCGCTGGGCGGGCCGGGTCCATCGCCAGGGCTCCATCCTCGTCGTGATCTGGGCGATCATCGTCTATCTGGGCCGGCACGACGTGGCGGTGCTCCTCAACCAGCAGAGCGGCGTCGGGATCGCCGCCATTCTGGCGGCGGCCGCGTTCTTCGTCCTGCTGTCGCTCGACCGCGGCCTGCTACAGGCGCACCGTTCCTATAAGCCGCTGGCCGGCAACCTCCTCGTCGAGGCGGGCGTCCGGGTCGTGGCGGTCGTGGCCCTCGTGGCGGCGGGGTACGGCCCGTCGGGGGCGGCGGTAGGCATCCTGATCGGCGAGATCGTGGCGGCTGCGCACGCGCGTTACGCCGCCGTGCGGGCCTGGTCGGGTGGCCAGCCCCGCCTTTTGGCGGTGAATGGCTGGGTGGCGGCCGTGCGGCCCGACCCGGTGTTGGCGGGCGGATCGACCGAGCGGCGTACGGTGGCCCTCGACCTCGTCGTGGCGTCCATCTCCCTGTCGATGGTCGCGGTGCTGCAGAACATCGATGTACTCGTGGTCGGGCGCGACAACCCGTCCCACAGCGGCGCCTACGCGGCGGTGTCGGTGACGAGTAAGGCGATTGTCTTCGGCGCCGTGGTGCTCGGCGGCTACTTGCTGCCCGAGGCGGCGATTCGCTGGCGCCAAGGCGGGCACGCGTTGCGACAGTTGGCGGTGGTGCTCGTCCTGCTGGCGATCCCGTCTCTGGTGTTGCTCGCGGTCGCGTTGGCCGCGCCCGAGTTCTTGCTCCAGCTGGTGTTCCATCATCAGTACACCGCGGCGTCCAACGCGCTCGCTCCGCTGGTGGTCGCGATGATCCTGCTCAGCGTCTCGGTGATCCTCACCATGTACCTGCTGGCCGTGGGGAAGCGCTGGGTGCTCGGAGTGCTCGTCGCCGGCGCGCTCGCGTTGACCCTGGCCGCGCTCGCTGTCCACGGCGCACCGCGGGCCACGGCCTTGGTCGACCTCGCCGTCCAGGCGGGCGTCCTGGTGGTCATCGTGGCCGGCTTCGTACTTGTCCACAGGGTCCGGTTAGGGCAGGTACACGCAGAGCTAACCTGACCCGAATGGGTGACGACTCGGGGCCGGTCGCGGCCGCGCCCGGTGAGGGCGGTCACGACGAAGGGGTCGTCGCAGACCACAGTGCACGGGACGAGCGTGACGTGCTCGCACAGATCGCCGCCGAGGCCGGACTCCGCCGTGTGCACTTCGTCGCCTGGCGCGACCTCGACGATCCCGAGGCGGGCGGTTCGGAGCTCCACGCCCACAAGATCGCCTCCTTATGGGCGGCCGCTGGGCTCGACATCACCTTCCGCACGTCCGCCGTGCCAGGTGGCCCTTCGGCGCTCACTCGCGACGGCTATCGCGTCCTACGCCGTTCCGGCCGCTATGCCGTGTTCCCCGGCGCCGCGTGGGAGGGGCTCCGTATGGGTCATCGACCGGGCGACGCGTTGGTCGAGATCTGGAACGGCATGCCTTTTCTCTCCCCGCTGTGGTACCGCGGGCCGCGCATCGTCTTCTTGCACCACGTGCACGCCGAGATGTGGGGCATGGTCCTGCCGCCGACCCTGGCCCGACTCGGGGACACCGTGGAACGGCGGGTCGCACCGCGCTTCTACCGATCGAGCAGGATCGTCACGCTGTCAGAGTCGTCGCGCCGCGAGATCGTCGAGATGCTGCACCTGCCCGAGGGACGGGTGACGGTCGCCCCGCCGGGAGTGGACGAGCGGTACCGCCCGGGCGGTCACCGCTCACCGACGCCGCTGGTGGTGGCCGTCGGCCGCTTGGTGCCGGTGAAGCGCTTCGACGCCCTGCTCCGTGCGCTTGCCGAGGTGAAGGGACGGATCCCCGACCTCGAGGCCGTCATCATCGGCGAGGGCTACGAGCGCCCGGCGCTCGAGGCGTTGCGCGACGAGCTCGGGGCGTCCGAATGGGTTCGCCTGCCCGGGCACGTGAGCGACGACGAGCTCGTGGACTCCTACCGCAGCGCCTGGGTGGTGGCGAGCAGTTCGCAACGCGAGGGCTGGGGAATGACGCTGACCGAGGCGGCCGCCTGCGGGACGCCCGCCGTGGCGACGGACATCGCCGGCCACGCCGACGCCGTGGTCGACGGCGAGTCGGGCCTGTTGGTGGACGACGTCGCTCAGTTGCCGAATGCGCTGGAGCGGGTGCTGGGCAATGAGGTGCTGCGCAGCCGCTTGTCCAAGGGTGCGCTGGCCCGGGCGCGTTGGTTCACGTGGGACGCCACCGCCCGTCGCGCCTTGGAGGCGCTGGCGGGCGAGGTGTCGCCCTCTCCTTAATCTTCGAATTTCTGCCGGTCGGCGGACCTCGAAGTGCGTTCGCAGAGACCTCCACGTTTCGCTCGAGAACTTGAGGCAACACTCAATTCTGGAGCGACTCTCCACTTCTGACTCATGGAAATGACCGAAATCTTGAGTCCAACGACGTAGGCGTTCTTAAGGTGTCCGCGGGCACCTTTTTGCGCTCGAAGAGCTAGGTCTGATCGTCGGGCTCGCCCGGCGGCGCTTCCGCAGTCGCATCTGCGCCATCGTCTGACGACCGCTCTTCGGCGGTGTCAGTACCCTCGGGTCCCGACGAGTCTTCGGTCGTCGCATCGACGCCCTCGTCTGACGACTTGTTCGCGTCCACATCCGGCGCTCCGGCCGACGCCTCCTCTGGAGCGGATTCCAAGTCCGATCCCGTGCCCGGCGCTGCCTCCGGAGTCACATCGGCAACTTCGACATGAAACCCCAACGACGTCCCGGCTCCCGCACCCCAGCCGGAGCTCGACGTCGCCTCGGGGGTCACATCAGCAACGTCGCCCAGAGACGCCGTCGACATGGCGGCCCCCGCGCCGGCCGCGGCCACAGCCCCCGCCGGCACCGCCCGGAGCGCACGGAAGCCCAACGGCTTGGCCACCCGCTGCCCGAAGCTCGAGATCGCCGCGTCCGCCACCAGCAGCACGATGCCCACCCATATCAAGTTCCCGGCGTGGACGAAGGAGCCTGCCCAGTTCGAGCCGGGCAGGTAGTGGTGGACGCGCTGGCCCTGCACCACGTTGAGGCACCCCGCCACGATGAACGCGATGCCACCGATCGTGGCCGCCGCACGCGCCCACGGGAACACCAGACCGACCGCAACCAAGACCGCGACCACCAAGGCGGCCCACGGCGCCGCCACGAGCAGCGCCACCGCGCCCGTCAACGCTCCCAGGACCAGCGCCCGCGGGAAACGCGCCCAGCCACGCCGCTTCGTGCCGATCGCGGGGATCGAGTACGGCAGCGTCAACGCCGGCGCGTCGAACGGGTCCGAGGGGCGCTCCGGCGCGTCGGGGCCACCGGGCCCCCGCAAGCGACGGGGCAACTTCGAGCGCAGCCACCGCCTCGACCGCACCGGCAGGAAGCCGAGGATGAGGCACAGGACGAGCGTCACCGCCGAGATCGCGAGCGCGGCCCAGACGAGGCGCTGCGGCGTCCACGACAGAGTCACCGTGAAGTTCGGACCGCCGAGCTCGTGCAGGTCGGCCGCGGTGACCTGCCACCCGTTGGCGAAGCTGTCGACCAGTTGGGACGTCCCGAGGTCGACCGCGCGCGACCCCGGCGCCGCCCCCGGGCCCGGCGTGGCCACCGCCTTCCACCCCTTGTTGTTGCTCTGGCCCAGCACGAACTCGAACGGCTGGGTGGCGCCGGTCACCGAGGCGGTCTGGGTGTCGATGTGTGACGAGGTCTGGGTGACGGTCGGGGCCGCGCCGGGCTGGGTGGCCGGCAGCGACGGCGTACCGGGCGCCGTCGGGGCCGCCGCTGGCCCCGCCGTGCCACCCGGGGCCGAGTCGAGCGCGAGCTGGTCGAGGTTCCACCCGGTGCACGTCGTCGGCGTGCTGGCGCACGGCGGGTTGTGCCCGACCGCCGACTCGACCACGTGCGTGCCCGCCGAGAGCTTGATCCCCGCCGCGTCGGGCCCGCACGGCACCACCTGCACCTCGCCGCCGTCGAGGGCCGACGACGTCGAGCCCACGATGGACACGTCGATCGGCTGGCCGTCGATGGTCAACAGGTTGCTCACGCAGTTGCCGGGCAGCTGCGCCGGCGTCGGGGCCGACGTCACGCCGCCGGGGAAGCCGATCTCCGCGATCCCCATCGGCAGCGCCAGGGGGCCGGCGGAGTAGTAGTTCGCCGCGTACTCGGGCCGGATGGCCGTGAAGGTGACGATGAAGTGCGACCCGGTGATGGCGGGGAAGGAGAGCGGCACCGTGATGGTTGCCCCGGGCACCGGCGAGTCTGCGATCGGGGGCAGCGTCACCTGGCGGACCTGGGTCCCCGACGTGATCGTTAGCGCCGTCGGCACCGAGTGGCGTCCGTCGGCGATCACCTGGAGGTTGAGGTGTGACAACGCCTGCGGCTTGGTGAGGTCGTACGTCAGCGACGACCCGATCAGCGCGGGCGTCCCGAGCCCGGGCTGCCAGGCCGTCGACGAGTTCCCGTCGACCGTGGCCGACGCCGTGGCGTTCAGGTCGCCGGGGAGCCGGCCGGACGAGTAGGCGTCGCGCACCCCCGTCGCACCGCTGGTCGAGCGCCCGACGAGCCGGTCGATCTCGTCGTCGGGGATGAGGGCGGACATCGAGGCGCTCCCCGCCAAGCTGAACGTCCGGGCCGTCGGCAAGGTGAACGAACGCGAGATGGTCGTCTCGGGGTCGCTCCGCGGCGGGTACTGCGACGTGCGCTGCCGCGTCATCACGACGCTCAACCGATTCGACTGCGAGGCGGCACCCAGCGACGTCAGCATCTGCGTCGGCATCTGGATCACCTGGTGCACCGACACACCCGGGATTTCGATCTCCGAGAAGCCCACCGCCGAAGCCGACAGAGGCGGCGCCGTGTTGTCTGTGGTCCCGTTCAGCGTGACGCGCATCGTGGTGAACGTGTGCGTCGGGAAGGTCAACGTCTGCCCCGACGTGAGGTGCGACGCCGGCGTCAACTGATACCGGATCGGGTCCTTGCCGTCGAAGGTCAGCGTCACCGACGAGACCCACCGCGCCCGGTCGCCCCGCTGCGGCTGGACGACCGTGATGTGGTCCGTCGTGACCGGTGTGGTGAGTTGGGCCTGCCACCACTGCCCGGCGGGGTTGGGCACGAACGTCCCCGTGATCCAGGCCGTGTCGAAGTTGTTGTCGATGGCGCTGTACGCCTGGTCTTCCGGCGTGTACGACACGCTGTTGCCATAGCTGCTCGCGGAGACGTTCACGGCGCCCACGTAGCTGGCGTACGTCTTCGACGTGATCCCCGTGCCGGGGAAGAGCTCGACCGGGCTGTCGCTCAGGTCCGACTTCGCCGGGTTCTCGTCCGGCGTCTCGGTGTAGCCGGCGTTGGCCGTCAGCGTGTCCCAGCGGAAGGCCTGCTTGCGGTTCGTGTCGGTCACCACGAGCTGCGCGCCCTGCGACGCCAGCTGGTCGAGCTGCCCCGCATGGTTGGCCAGCGTGCCGGCGTAGTAGATCGCGCTGTCCGTGTTCAGCAGACCGAGACCGGCGAGGTTGTTGACCCCTGTCGCATCGCCCGCCATGACGATGGCGCCGTCGTCGGACTCGGCGCGCAGGATGGACCGCGGGTTGGCCACCGTGTACGTGACGATGGGGGAGGGCCAGCCGACGTTGCCCGGGACCGAGAGGTCTTCCTCGTTCAGCGTGGAGTCGGTCGAGGC
>DATDIE010000442.1:0-9293 GCA_036521235.1 Acidimicrobiales bacterium
CAAAGGCCGACGTTCTGCCGATTGAACTACCCCGGATTGGGAGAAGCGCCGCGAGAGAGGTTAGGCACGTCGCCGCCCCGCCATGGCCGTTCGCTCCGAGACCGGCGGCGTAACCTCGCCCCGTGCGCATACTGGTCGTGGACGACGACCTCGCCGTCCGCCGTTCGATCGATCGTGCCCTGCGCCTCGAGGGGTACGAGGTGGTGACGGTCCCTTCGGGGGGCGAGGCGCTCGAGGAGCTGGCCCAGACGCCGCCCGACGCGCTCGTCCTCGACCTCGGGCTGCCCGACCTCGACGGGCTCACCGTCTGCCGGCGGATGCGCTCCGCCGGCGACGACACCCCCGTCCTCATCGTCACCGCGCGCGACGCCGTCGACGACCGGGTCCAGGGCCTCGACGCCGGGGCCGACGACTACCTGGTCAAGCCGTTCGCGCTGGCCGAGCTGCTGGCGCGCCTGCGGGCGCTGCTGCGCCGGCGCTTCGAGGGCGAGGGCGGACTGTTACGCGTCGGCGACCTGACGTTGAACCTCTCCACACGTGAGGGCTCCCGCGGCGAGCGCGACTTCACGCTCACCCGGATCGAGTTCGACCTGCTCGAGATGTTCCTGCGCCACCCGCGTCAGGTCCTCACGCGCGAGGTCCTCCTCAACCGCGTGTGGGGGTTCGACTTCGACTCGGGGACGAACTCGCTCGCCGTCTACGTGGGGTACCTGCGGCGCAAGCTCGAGGAAGGGGGCGAGCCCCGCTGCATCCAGACCGTGCGCGGGGTGGGCTACGTGCTGCGGGACGCGTGACCTTCCGGTCCCGGCTCGTGCTGGCGACCACGGTCGCCGTCGTCGTCGCCGTGCTGGCCGCCTCGAGCGCCGCCTACCTGGTCGCCCGGAACACGCTCCTCCAGGCGGCCGACAACTCGCTCACCACCGCGGCACAGAAGGTCGTCGCGGGCGAGGAGATCGGGTCGACCACCGCCACGCTGGGCCAGGTGATCGACTCGAGCGGCGCGGTGGTCTCCGGCGGCGGCCTCCCCGTGACGGGTGAGGTCCGCCTCGTTGCGGTCAACCTGGCGCCGACGTTCTTCACGACGGTCGACGTCGACGGGAACCAGATGCGCGAGCTCGTCGAGCACCTGCCCGCCGACACGCCAATCTCCTCGGGCGTCCTCGTCGACGGCGGCGCGCTCCAGATCGCCACGTTGTTCAACGCCAGCTCGGAGCTCAGGACGCTGGCCCTCCTCCTCGGCATCGTGGCGCTGATCGGCGTGCTCCTCGCCGTGATCCTCGGCTGGCTCGTGGCGCGCACGGCGCTGGTCCCGCTGAACTCGCTCACCGACTCGGTCGAGGACGTGGCCGAGACGACGGACGTGTCGCGGCGGCTCTCCCCCGGCGGCCCCGACGAGCTGGGCCGCCTGCGGCGCACGTTCAACCGGCTGCTCGAGGCGCTCGAGTCGTCGCGCCGCGCGCAGAGCCAGCTCGTGCTCGACGCGTCGCACGAGTTGCGCACCCCGTTGACGAGCCTGCGCACGAACCTCGAGGTGATCCGGCGGGTCGACGAACTGAGCCCCGAGGACCGCTCGGTCCTCGTCGACGACGTCCTGGTGCAGCTCCAAGAGCTCACCGACCTCGTGGGCGACCTGGCCGAGTTGGCCCGGGGCGACCAGCGCCCGGCGCCACGCGAGCCGCTCCGCTTGGACCTGCTCGTGCGCGACGCCGTCGGCGTGCAGACCACCCACGGCCGCGCCGAGGACGTGACGTTCGACCTCACCGCCGAGCCCTGTTGGGTCGAGGGCCACGCCGACCGCCTCGGCCGGGCGGTCGGCAACCTGCTCGACAACGCCCGCAAGTGGAGCCCGCCGGGGCAGACGGTCACGGTCGACTGCCGCGAGGGCACCGTCGTCGTGCACGACCGCGGCCCCGGCATCGCGGAGGCCGACCTGCCGCACATCTTCGACCGTTTCTACCGTTCGCCCGCTGCGCGCGGCCTGCCCGGGTCGGGACTGGGCCTCGCCATCGTGGCCCAGGTGGCGAAGACGGAGGGCGGGTCCGTGCTGGCCGAGAACGACCCCGCCGGTGGCGCGCGCATGTCGCTGTTCCTGCCGGCCATCCCCGGCCCGGACGACGGAAAGCCCGGGGACAACGGGCATTCGTAAATTCTTCGCTCCTTCTTATTCGTTCCCCAAGCGACCCCAAGGTGCCCGTCGCACACTGGGAGGTACCCGCCGGTGGGTTTCGAGTTTCCGCCACTCGCCACCGGTTCCGCCGGCAGGGACGGATCCGCACCGTCCCTGCCGGCGCCTCCCTCCCTCGGTCCGCTCAGCCGGCCGCGACGAACTCGATCCGGTTGCCGAAGGGATCGTCCACGTAGGCCCCCGTGCCCGGCTCGCCATCGGGGTTCGGCCGCACCGCCACCCCCGCCGCCTCGCACGCGTCCTGCAACGCGGCCAGGTCGTCCACCACGAAGGCGGGGTGCGCCTTGTGCGCTGGCCGGAAGTCCTCCTCGACGCCCAGGTGCACGGCGACGTCGCCGTGGCGGAACCAGCAGCCGCCCCGGGCGGCCAGAGGCGCCGGCTTGGGGATGCGCTCGAGCCCCAGCACGCCCGAGTAGAACGCCTCGGCCTGGGCCTCGCCGCCGGGTGGCATCGCCAGCTGCACGTGGTCCAAGCGCATGATCTCGAACCTCATGGCTGCCTCCTCGGGCGCTCCCCGTTGCGGCGCGACCTGGCAGTCGGGCATCGGGACCGCTAGCCTGCCGCACGACATGGGATCACTGATCAAAAAGCGCCGCAAGAGGATGCGCAAGAAGAAGCACAAGAAGATGCTGAAGGCCACCCGCTGGCAGCGGCGGGCGGGCAAGTAGCGGTCAGTCCCCTTCCCACCCCGCCGGGACGGTGCGCACGCGCACCAGCCGGGCCGTCTCACCCCCGATCCGCAGCTCCGGCGCGTCCGGCGTGCCCGCCTCGGGCGGCCCGCCCTCGACGAACCAGGTAGACCCGCTCCCGGCGAGCCGCGGCTCGCTCCCCGACAGCGCTCCCAGCGCGTCGCGCCACGCCCCGAGCCTCGGCTCGGTCGCCAGCGCGGCCGCCGCCAGCTCGTTCGTCCCGCCGTGGGACGGCTCGTCGTCCCACGCCCGGTACACCGCCGCCGTGTCGACGCCGAAGGGCGGCAGCAGCAGCAGGTAGTCGCGCGGCTCGAACTCGAGGGGGGTGACCACCTCGCCGACGCCGCGGACCCGCGCCCGGCCGCCGGCCACGCAGAAGGGGACGTCCGCCCCGAGGCGCGCCGCCAGGGCCGGGTCGCGCACACCCGCCCAGCGCAGCACCGCCGCGGCGTCGGCCGACCCGCCGCCCAGGCCGGCTCCGAGGGGGATGCGCTTCGTCAGGCTGACCGCCGCACTGCGCCCGCAGGCGGCGAGGGCCCGGCCGATGAGGTTGTCGTCGAGGGGCGGGATCTCCTCCGCCCGCGTGCCCGCCTCCGCGTCGACATTGAGCCCGTGGCCGCCCTCTTCGATCACGAGCTCGTCGGCCAGGCTCAGCGTGACCATCTCCGCGTCGAGCTCGTGATAGCCGTCCGCGCGCACGCCGGTCACGGCGAGCGTCGCCGTGAGCTTCGCCGGCGCCCAGAGTCTCAGCACGCCGCCAGCCTCCCCCACGCGGCGACGTCGAGCTCCTCGGCGCGCGCCTCGGGCCGCACGCCGGCGCGGGCGAACGCGTCGGGCTCGACCACGCCGGCCAGCGCGCGCCGCAGCATCTTGCGCCGCTGGCCGAACCCCGCCCGCAGCACCGCGTCGAGCCGCTCGTACGACACGAGCGCCGGGTCGACGGCCGGCTCGGGCCGGCGCACGATGCGCACCAGCACCGATTCCACCCTGGGCCGCGGGACGAACACCGACGCCGGCACGCGCCCGACCACCTCGGCGCGCGCGAAGTACGCGATCCGGACCGACACCGCGCCGTAGGCGGGCTCGCCCGCCCCTGCCGCCATCCGCTCCCCCACCTCGCGCTGCACCATCACGAGTTGGCGGGTCACGGACGGCACGTCGGTCAGCGTCCGCAGGACGAGCGGCGTGGCCACGTTGTAGGGCAGGTTGGCCACCAGGCTCCACGGGGGCTCCCCCCGGTCCGCCAGGAGCGCCGCCAGGTCCAGCTTCAGGGCGTCGCCCTCCACCACGTCCACGCCAACCGGCTCGACCACCGAGCGCAGGACCGGGACGAGGTGGCGGTCCGTCTCCAGCGCCACGACGCGGGCCCCGGTCTCCACCAGGGCCAGGGTCAGGGACCCGAGCCCGGCCCCGATCTCGAGGACCTGGTCATCGGGGGTGAGCCCGGCCAGCCGGGCGATCCGGCGCACCGTATTGGGGTCGGCGACGAAGTTCTGGCCGAGGGCCCGGCTGGGTCGCAACCCGTGCGCCGACAGCAGCTGGGCGATGTCGGCGCCGGAATGGGTCACCAGGAGATTGTGACGTCCACCACTCCCTGGCTGAGGTCTGCGATCTGTTCGAAGCCCGAGGGCGACATGTCGACCACCCGGGGATAGCCCGCCCCCTCCCGGTCGTCGACCGTGCAGACCGTCGAGGCGCCGGTCGCGTTGTTGACGACCGTCAACACGGTGCCGAAGGGCAGCGTCGGGCTGGCGCAGTAGCCGGCGGGCGCCGCCGCGTACCACGTCGCCTGTCCGACCTCGCTGTTGGCCGCGGCCGCCACCGGCCGCGCCGTCGTGGTCGTCGTCGGCGGCAGCGTCGTGGTCGTCGTCGGGGGCAGCGTGGTCGTCGTCGTCGCCGGCGGCGCGGTCGTCGTCGTCACCGGTGACGCCGTCGTCGAAGTCGTCGACGAGGGCGGCGCCTGATACGCGACGAGATGCGACGGCAGGTTCACGGTGTCGAGATGCGACGCCGGGTACACCACGTTGTTCTTTTGCGTCTGGTGCACAGGGCGCGCCGCGACTTGTGATCGCAACGCGTCGGCTGCACCGCTTTGCAACAGCAGGAGAGGCGCGCCGAAGAGCGTGCCGCAAATGACTGCAGCAACGCCGAGGCGCCTCCCTCCAGTGCTCTGGTTCCGCAGGGCTCCACCCTTCTCCGGGGACACAGTGCACCCGCGCCGACACACGGGTGGCGAGGGGTTTTGATGAACTTAGATAACCAATCCCTCGCTGTGCAAACCAGAGAAGTCGTTAAATATTTTTGACAGTCATTTCCGCAGGTCACACGAGGTACGCCATGTGATATTCATGTGAACTTCCTGCTCACACTCCTATTTTGGCCAAATTCAAGGCTAAAATTCCTGGTCAGAAGGTTCTCGTATTACACACTGAAACGGGTGCATTAGCCGCCTGTGGAAAACACCATGGCGGTCGACGCGGCCGTACGTTCTCTGACGTCGTCGACGCTGCACTGCTTGACCGCCGCGATGGCCTCGCCGACCAACGACACGTACGACGGCTCGTTGGTCCGGCCGCGGTGCGGCACCGGCGCGAGGAACGGGCTGTCCGTTTCGACGAGCAATCGCTCCAACGGACACCGCTCCACCGCGGCGCGAATGTCCTCTGCGTTCTTGAACGTGACGATCCCGCTGAACGAGACGTACATGCCCGCCCGCAGACAGCGATCGACCTCCTCGGGACCCCCGGTGAAGCAGTGCAGCACCGTGCGTTCGGGTACGCGCTCGGCTTCGAGCACGTCGAAGAGGTCGTCCCACGCGTCGCGCGCGTGGATCACCAGCGCGAGACCGTATTCGTGTGCCAACGCGATCTGCGCGGCGAACGCGGCGCGCTGGGCGTCGCGCGGCGAGTGCTCGTAGTGGTAGTCGAGGCCGCACTCCCCGACGGCCACCAGCGACCGGTCGCCCTCGCGCACGACGCGCGCCAGTAGCGCGGCCACCTCGTCGACGCCCTCGCTCGCCTCGTGGGGATGGAGGCCGATCGAGGCCCACGCCCGGGGCGCCACGCCGGCCCGCTCGGTGGCCCGGGCCACCTCGAGCGCCTGGGCCGACGTCGCCGGGCCGGTCCCGATGCAGATCAGCCGGTCGACCCCCGCCTCGGCCGCCCGGGCCAGCACCGCCTCGGCGTCGGGCGCGGTCCCAACCCCGCCCGCTTCGCCCCCTCCGAGGTATTCCTCCTGCACATGGCAGTGCGAGTCGAACCAACCCCCCACGTCAGGCCTTGCGGCGGGGGAACAGCGGCTCCCCCTTGACCACCGCCGTCCCGCCCTCGTAGCCGCCCCAGGCGGCGTCCCCCGGCAGCGTGGCGACGTTGGGGTCGCCCTTGAGCCCGATCCGGCGCCACACCTCGGCGGCCGTGGCCGGCATGGCCGGCGCCACCAGGATCGCCACGATCCGCAGGACCTCCAGCGCGTCGCCGAGAACCGCCTCGACCGTGGGGCCCGGCTCCATCTTCCACGGCTCGGCCGCCTCGAGCTCGGCGTTGGCCGCGCCGATGAGCCGCCACGTCTCCTCGAGCGCGTCGTGGGGGGCCCAGCGGGCCCACGCGCTCGTCACCGCCTCGAGCACGCCTACGGCGACCGACGCGAGCTCGCTCGACGCGTTGGGCGCCGGCCCGATGCCGCCGCACTTCGAGTGCACGACGGTCGTGACTCGCGACACGAGGTTGCCGAGGTTGTTGGCGAGGTCCGCGTTGTAGCGCGCCACGATGCCCTCGTAGGAGAAGTCGCCGTCGCTGCCCAGCGGCACGTCGCGCAGGAGGTGGTAACGCAGCGGGTCGACGCCGAAGTCCTCCGCCAGCGCCAGCGGGGAGACGTCGGTGATCCTGAGTGGCGCGGCGTCGTCGCCCGGCCCGGCCCGGCCCGACGCGATCATCGTCTTGCCCAGCTTCTGCCCGCCCATGAGCAGGTACCCGTGCACGAAGATCTCGGCGGGCGGGGCCAGGTCGGCGGCCATGCACATCGCCGGCCACCACACGCAGTGGAACTTCAAGATGTCCTTGCCGATCAGGTGGTGCGCCGCCGCCCACCGCGCCGCGAACAGGTCCTCGTCCCCCCCGTAGCCGGCGACGGTCAGGTAGTTGATGAGCGCGTCGTACCACACGTAGAAGACGTGGCCGGCGTCCCACGGCACCGGGACGCCCCACGTGAACGAGGTGCGCGTGATCGACACGTCGCGCAGGCCGCCCCGGATGAACCCGAGCGCCTCGTTGCGCTTGGAGACGGGCCGGACGAAGTCGGGATGGGTGTCGTAGTACTCGAGCAGCCGCTCTTCGAACGCGCTCAGCTTGAAGAAGTAGTTCTCCTCGGACATCTCGATCACCGGCCGGCCGTGCACCGGGCACTTCCCGTCGACCAGCTGGTCCTCGGTGTAGTAGTCCTCGCACGAGACGCAGTAGAGGCCGACGTAGACGCCCAGCTCGATGAACCCGTTGTCGTAGATCCGCTGCAGGAACTCCTGGACCACCTTGTAGTGCCGGGGCTCGGTCGTGCGGATGAAGTCGTCGTTGGAGATGTCGAGCGCCCGCCAGGCCTCGACGAAGCGCTCGGAGGTGCGGTCCGTCCACGCCTTGGGCGTCATGTCGGCGGCCTCGGCCGCCTCGACGATCTTGGCCCCGTGCTCGTCGGTGCCGGTCATGAACCAGACGTCGTCTCCGAGCAGGCGGTGCCAGCGCGCCAGCGCGTCGGCGTTCACCGTCGTGTACGCCGTTCCGACGTGCGGCGCGTCGTTGACGTAGTAGATCGGCGTGGTCAGGTAATAGGGCGGCACCGCCGGTAGCGTATCGGCGCGTCCGCCAGGGTCTTGACGTCAGTGCGCGGCGTCGCCGCCGTCGCGGATCCGCAGCGCCGCCTCGTAGGCGCGCCGTTTGGGGACCCCGAGGCTGGCCGCCACGCGCTCGGCCACCTGACGCGGCCCCGCCTCGGGGTCTTCGGCCAGCGCAGTGCGCACCGCCGCCACGACGTCACCCTCCTCTGCGGGAGGCGCTGGCGGCGCCCCGCCGACCACCAGGACGATCTCGCCCCGACGCGGCTGCGCCGCGAACTCCTCGGCCGCCTGCGCCAACGAGCCCCGCCACACCTCCTCGTGCACCTTGGTCAGCTCGCGAGCCACGGCCACCGGACGTCCCGGGTCCAGGGCCGCCAGCTCCGCCAGGGTCGCTGCCACGCGGCCGGGCGCCTCCAGGACGACACTCGTCCGCTCATCGGTCATGAGCGCGGCCAGCCGGCGCCGGCGCTCAGCCCCCTTGCGGGGCAGGAATCCTTCGACGCAGAAGCGGTCCATGGGGAGCCCGCTCACCACCAGGGCGGCGATCACCGACGACGGGCCGGGCACCGTGGTGACGTCCTCGCCCGCCGCCGCCAGTTGCGCCGCCAACCACGCGCCCGGGTCCGAGATGCCGGGCGTGCCGGCGTCGCTCACCACCGCCACGACCGCGCCGTTTGCCACCGCTGTGGCGACGCGCTCGACCCTCGCGGCCTCGTTGTGGCCGTGGAGCGACAGCAGTCGATCGCCTCGGGGCCCCGCGGCGCTGATGCCGGCTGCCGACAGCAGCGCTCGCGTGCGCCGGGTGTCCTCGCAGCACACAAGGTCGGCGGTCGCGAGCACCTCGCGGACACGAGGCGAGAGATCCCCCAGGTTTCCGATCGGTGTGGCCACCAGGACCAAGCGGCCGCGCCGTTCCTGGCTCAAGGCCCGTCGCTCAGGGCGTCGTGCGGCGTCTCGCGCACCTCGAGTTGATCCCCGACCTGGACGCCCCAGCGCTCCAGTGCGCCCGCACCCGCCTCGACCGCGCTGCGGGCGCCGCGGCCGCCGAACGCCACGCGCCACGGTTTGAGGGTCGAGACGCGCAAGACAGTGGAGTCGCCGGACAGAAAAGCGACGTCGATGGTGGACCGCAACCCCATCGTGTGCACGCTCCGGGTCCCCTTCAGGTGCAGGGCGCCCTCCCACGGCTCTCGCTTGCGCCAGGCGCCTCGGTCTTGCGGCGTTTCGGCCACTTCAAGCGCGCAGACGACGTCTCCTTGGCGCAGAAGCCAGCCTGACCTCACGAGGCCGAGGCTAGTGGATCGACCCGAACTTCCGACCTGCTCAGGTGAACCAGTACACCATGTGAAACAGCACCTCCACGTAGATGGCGACCGCAGCGCTGAGCGCCAGGACGGCGACGGTCCAAACGACTCTCCGGCGCAGCATGCGCTCGAAGATGACGGCCGCCACGAGCCACACCGTGACCAACGCGGTGAGGAAGCGGGCCTCACCCTCGCCCCACGCATCCATCACGGACAAGCTGAGTGCCGCCCCGAAGATGAACGCCAGAGCGGGAAGCGTCCACCTCCGGTCTCGCACCCATTTCACGACGAGC
>DATDIE010000443.1:0-3244 GCA_036521235.1 Acidimicrobiales bacterium
AGTGGCGGTAGTCACCGCCGCTGCAGCGCTCACACGTCCGGCACGACTGGAACACCTCCACGGCGACGCGGTCGCCCGAAGTCACGCCCCACCGCGCCGCCGCCTCTGCGCCGATCTCCTCGATGACCCCGACGCTCTCGTGTCCCGGGATGAAGGCGAAGCCACCGAAGAGATGGCCCGAGAATTGCTCGTGGTCGGTGCCGCACAGCCCGCAAGCCTCGACCCGCAGGAGGGCGTCGTCGTCGCCAACTTCGGGCCGAGGGAACTCGCGGCGACGGAGCGTGCGGGGCGCTTCGAGCACCATTGCCGAGACGCTCATTTGGGTGGGACTGTGCCGGCGCTCAGCCGCGCAGCTCGAGCCCGTCGAAGATGCCGGCCTCGCGCCAGTCCGCCAACAGCTGGAAGAACGCAATGGGGCCGTTGCCGTATGACGTGCCGAGAAAACCTCCGGCCGCCGGCTGTCCCTCGTTGTTGTAGTAGCCCGGAGTGCACTGCTCCTGAAAAGCACGGAAGTCGCGGGCCGATTCCGTCAAGGCGGTGAGCCACGCATCCTCGCCCTCACTTGTCGCCTCCACCACGAGCTGGTGTTCGACGGCGTGGCCAAGGACGTGACACGCGTGCCGACTGGCTTCATCGAGAAGGTGGGGGTAGTTGACCGTAAAGCCACCTTGCGTGTGCCCGAGGACGAACATGTTGGGGAATCCATGGACGTGCATGCCGTGCACGGAACGCATGCCGTCCTTCCAGTGGTCGGAGAGCATGTTTCCATCGGCACCCCCGACGTCGTAGCCGGCGCGCCGGGTGTAGTCGGTCCCGACCTCAAAGCCGGTGGCGAAGATGATGCAGTCCACCTCGTATTCCTGCCCGGCGGCAACCACACCCTTGGCGGTTATCTTCTCGACGCCCCGTCCGTCGGTGTCGACCAATGACACCGTGTCCAGGTTGAAGGCCTGGAGGTACTCGTCGTGGAAGCACGGCCGCTTGCAGAACTGCCGGTACCACGGCTTCAGCGCCGCCGCAGTAGTGGTGTCAGCGACGACCGCATCGACCCGTGACCGGATTTGCTCCATCTTCTCGAAGTCGGCCATCTCGAGCACCGCTGCCAGGTCCCCGCTGAGGGCATCCGCGCTGTTCCGGTCGCGCAGCCTCGTGAGGAGCTTCCCGATGATGTCGGTCCACCCGTCCATGACCAGGTCCTGCTCCGCGATGCCGCCCGAGGTGAGTAGCGTGAAGTTCTCCATTCGATCCTTCTGCCACCCCGGGCCGAGCGAGGCCGCCCACTCCGGATCGGTGGGCCGGTTGGCCCGGACGTCGATGGAGGAGGGCGTCCGTTGGAAGACGTAGAGCTGTGCGGCGGCCCGCGCAACGTGCGGCACCACCTGCACCGCGGTCGCACCTGTGCCGATGATGGCGACACGCTTGTCTCGCAGCCCGACGAGATCTCCGTCTGCGTCGCCGCCGCTGTAGTCGTAGTCCCATCGGCTCGTGTGGAAGGAGTGACCGCCGAACGACTCGATGCCGGTGATGCCCGGCAGCTTCGGACGGTGCAGAGGCCCGTTGCCCATGACCAGGAACCGCGCCGACATCGAATCGCCACGATCCGTCCGGATCGTCCAGCGTTCCCGCGTCGTATCCCACTCGATGCCCGTGACCTCCGTGGAGAGACAGGCGTTGTCATAGAGATCGAAGTGGGACGCAATCCGGCGGCAGTGGTCCAGGATCTCGGGCGCGTGGGCGTACTTCTCGGTCGGGACGTACGACGTCTCCTCCAGGAAGGGGAGGTACACGTACGACTCCACGTCGCACTGGGCCCCGGGATAGCGGTTCCAGTACCAGGTGCCACCGAAGTCGCCGCCCTTTTCGATGATCCGGATGTCTTCGATACCCGCTTGCCGGAGCCGCGCGCCCGTGATGAGGCCGGCGAAGCCACCACCAATGATCGCGACGGTGACGTCGTCGTGGAGCGCCGGCCGATCGGAGCGGGCGACGTAAGGGTCGTGCAGGTACGGGGCGAACTGGCCGGCGATCTCGATGTACTGCGCGTTGCCCTCGGGACGGAGTCGCTTGTGGCGCTCCATGCGGTACTTCTCGCGGAGGGCGTCACGATCGAAGTCCGGTGCCGGCTTCAGGTCGGTGCGCGCGTCGATGCTCACGCGGCTGGGTGCTCGGTGTTCGGCCTCATGCTGCTCAAGGGCCGCAGCGTACCAACGACCGCCTGGCGAAGTCCGCAGAAGGCGGACCTCAAGAGGGACTTAGCTGTTGCCGGTGGACCCGCTGTTGCCAGCGAAGGCCTGGTTGCCGTCGCCACCATGACCGTGGCCCTTGCCGCCGGGACCTGGCGGTGTGGGCTGGGTCGTCGGCACGGTTGTCGTCGGGACCGTGGCGCCGGTCGACTGGAGCTCGTTCGCGACGTCGTCGAACTGTGTCCCGCTGATACCTCCGCCCGCGTACAGCACACCGGCCAAGGTGAGTGTCGCCTGGGCGGCCGTCTCGCGTGCGGTGCCGGCCTTGGCGGCGGCAGTGGCCTCGAGGGAGGTAGCCAGTGCCGCGTCGCCAGGCAGCCCGCCGCCCGCGAGCGATGTGGCCAGCTGGCGTATGGCTGTGGCTTGTGGGTCTCGCGCAGCCCCGGCGTGGTGATGGGCCGCGGTAGTTCCGGAGGCCGCGGTTCCGTGCTGTGGTGCCGACTGGCCGGGCGTCAGCAGGAAGAGGAGGAGCAGGAAGAGGACGATCAGTGCGGCCGCACCCGGAAGGAGGAAGCGGCGCCACCGGTGCGCCGCCGGCGAACTCGGCGCGGGAGGCGACGGGAGGATCGATGTGGGGGGCGGCGCCGGGAGTACCGCGGTTGCATTCTCGATGGGCTCGGTCGCAGCAACTGCTGCAGCGCCGAGCGGAGAGGGCTTCTCTCGCTCGCGCAGCGCGTGGAGCATTTCCTCCGCCGACGAGAAGCGCTGTCGCGGGTCGGTCGCGAGTGCCTTCGTCGCGATGGGGCGGAAGGCGGGCGGGAGCTCTCGGTCCTGGTTCTCTCCGGCCAACAAACGGCGGCCGGACAGCGCCTCGACCATGACAGCGCCGACCGAATACAGGTCCGACTGGACCGTGGCGGAATGGCCGGCTCGCCGTTCGGGGGCGAGGTACCCGGGAGTGCCAAGGACGACGCCGGTCATGGTCATGTCGGAGGTCGCATCGGACGCGGCCAGGGCGTCGAAGCTCTTTGCGATCCCGAAGTCGGTGATGCGCGCGTGGC
>DATDIE010000444.1:0-2849 GCA_036521235.1 Acidimicrobiales bacterium
CGTTGCTGCGCCACTGGTTCTCCCTATTTCCCGCGCTCGGTGTGTCTGCCAGGTGTGCCGAGAAGGCGGCACAAGGTTTGACAGGGACCTGGCCGCCTCTCCAATTTAACGGCAAGCGGACGTGGATTGGGCGGCTTCGCCACGCACGGTTTCACGTGAAACGAAGATTGCCGAGACGTGCCCCTCGGCTGTTTCACGTGAAACCGTGCGCTCGCTGCCCTCGGGCAAGGCGGAGCGCTAGGCCCGAACCGCGCCGGACGTGGCGGCGATGTCGCTCAGGAACGCGTCGACATCGCCCTCCTGGGTGTCGTAGGCGGTCATCCACCGCACGATCGAAGTGGACTCGTCCCACACGTGGAAGGTCCAGTCTCGCTGCAGCTCGGCAATGTGGCCCGGGTCCAGGCGAGCGAACACGACGTCCGACTGGACCGGGTAGGCGAGGTCGACGCCAGGGATGGACGCAAGACCTGACGCCAGCCTCGCCGCCATCGCATTCGCGTGGGTGGCGTTGGCCAGCCACAGGTCGTCGGCAAGGAGCGCGTTGAACTGCGCGCCGAGAAAGCGCATCTTGGACGACAGCTGCATGTGCTGCTTACGTAGATAGGGAGCGTTGACGGCGTCAGCCCGCCGCATGACGATGACCGCCTCGACGCCCATCGCACCGTTCTTCGTGCCGCCGAAGCTGAGCACGTCCGCATTAGCCGCCAGGTCGGCGAGCGTGCAGCCGAGGTACGCGGCCGCGTTAGCGAGCCGCGCGCCGTCCAGGAACACGCGCAAGCCGTTCGCCGCGCAGAAGTCCTTGATCGCCCGCAGCTCGTCGAGCGAGTAGCAGGTACCGAATTCCGTGGACTGCGTGACGGCGACGACGCCGGGCTGTGCGAAGTGCTCATCGCCGCGGCCCGCCAGCCGGCTGGCGATCAGCTCCGGCGTGAGCTTCACGTTCGGGGCCGGCACGGTGAGGAGCTTGGTTCCGAGTATGCGCTCGGCGGAGCCGCACTCGTCCGTGTTGATGTGCGCCGACTCCGCGCAGATGACCGCCTCGTGCCTGCCGAGCAGCAGGCCGAGCCCGAGCACGTTGGCGCCGCTGCCGTTCAGCACCAGGTAGACCTCGCCCTGTGCGCCGGACAGCCGGCGAATGTCACCAACCGCCCGCTCGGTCCACGGGTCCGCGCCATAGGCTACGGCGTCTCCGGTGTTCGCCTCGACGATGGCGCGCATGACCGCGGGATGAGTCCCCGCGTGGTTGTCGCTGCCAAAGCTCTTCCGTGGTGCCGCCCCGGTCATCGGGTCCTCCAAGTAGATATTTCTAGATCATGAGTCACAGCATTCCCTGCCGTCGGCGGGGTACCATGCCAAAATAGTGGCTACTTCACGCTGACCTGATCGGGGAACACAAGGGGATGTCACGCCGACTTGTCAATATCACGCTCGATAATCTCGGCGACCTTCCGCCGAGTTGCCGTGCTTGCGTTTTCTGGGAACTCGATCCGATCAGCAAGGCTCGCGCGGAGGCATCGGATCCTGGGCTGGAAAAGGAGTCTTGGATCTCCTCGGTGCTCCTTGAATGGGGGAGTTGCGGAAAGCTTCTCTATGTCGACGGCGTGCCCGCCGCTTATGTACTATTCGCTCCCCCACAATACGTGCCCCGGTCGGTCGCCTTTCCCACGAGTCCCGTCAGCGCCGACGCCGTTCTCCTCATGACGGCCCGGGTCCTCAGCGAGTTCTCCGGCGGGGGCCTCGGCCGCATGCTCATTCAGGGCATGGCGAAGGACCTCACCCGGCGCGGCGTACGGGCGATCGAGGCCTTTGGTGACAAGCAGTGGACCGCACCCGCATGCGTTCTCCCGGTTGACTACCTGCTCGCGGTGGGCTTCAAGACGGTCCGCCCGCACCATCGCCACCCGCGCCTCCGAATGGAACTCAGGTCGACGCTCAGCTGGCGCGAGGACGTAGAGGTCGCGCTCGAACGACTCCTCGGCTCGATGACACCGGAGCGGGTCCTCCGTCCGGCTCCCGCCCCGGCGGTAGCCAGCGGCTAGGGCCTGTTCCCCTCAGGTGTAACTACTGGGTCGCTTCGACGACGCACCGGCGGAACTCGGTCAGGGCGTCGGCGTTGCCCTCGACCCTGACGAGGCTCGCCTCCCCGGGAGTCTCCCGGTTCCAGGCCCACCGGAGGACGTCAGCGGGGGTGCCGCTGACGGTGACATCTGGCGTGCGCGAGTCGACGACCCCACTGCCCGGGCCGCCTTCAACGACGAGGTGATCGGTTCCGGTCTTAACGAGCCAGGACCCGCTCGGGCTCCCGGTGGCCCCCTCGGCCCGGATAAGGAAAGCGCGGCCAGGGGATTCCTTCAAGGCGTCGGTGAAGTCCTCAGGCCACTTGCTGAAGGAGTAGGCGACAAAGACCTTCAGCAGCTCGTCGACGCCGTCGACGGCCAGGTCGTCGGGCACCGGTGCGATCGTTGCCCCCGCCCCAAGCTCGGCGTCGATCCGGTGAATCACGCTCTCCTGCGCCATCCGCCGTCCCCAGAACCCGACCGTCGGATCGGGCTCGTACCACGTCCCGCCCGGATCCGACGGATCGCGCGTGGTGAGCTCGCCGACAAGCGCCGCGTAGGAACGGTCGAGCAAAGCCACGGGCTCCTCATCCTGAAGCCCGGCAGGCGGCCAGTCCGCCTCGACCTCACCCCCCGTCCGCATGCACTCGACCTTGTGCAGGTACACCTGACCCACATGCCGCGTCAGATCAGCCACAGTCCAGTCAGGACAGCTGGGCACCCGCGCCCCAAGATGCCCGTCCACAACCTCCCGCATCCGCCGGTAGTCAGCAGAGAGACAGTCAAGAAACC
>DATDIE010000445.1:0-3392 GCA_036521235.1 Acidimicrobiales bacterium
TCCAGGTTTCTCGAAGCCACTCACGGTGGTGGCGCATCCGGGGTCCTCGACGCAGTAGAGCACCGCCATCTTCGTGTAGCCCCGAGCTACGGCAGCGCCGATCGTGAACTCAGCCTCGACCGAGGGGTTCAGGGCGCCCGAACCCTGAGGGAAGAGCACCGGGCTCTGCCACCATTCGTTCGCGTTGGAGTCACCGCCGATCACGGGGATGTCCTGCTGGAGGAGGTAGGGCTCACTGGCGCTCACCGTCAGCGGATAGAAGTTGCCCACGAAGGCGATGACGTGATCCTGCGTCACCTCTTGTTCGACCTCGGACACGCTGGTCGAAGGGTCACCGCCGTCGTCGGCGAAATAGATGTGCACCGGATGCCCGTTCAGACCGCCGTGCGCGTTGACGTAGTCCTGCCACACGCCGAGGGCCGGCTCGGCCCCTGCGAACACGGCGCCGATCACCCCGCTGTAGCTGCCGACGTTGCCCAGGCTGATGGTCGACCCGGCCGCTTGACCCGACCCGGTGCTTGTCGAGCCGGCCGTAGACGCACCGGACGCCACGTGGGTCGACACGGCGCCCGAGGCTTGTGGGGTGCCGCCGGATGCGCCAGGGCTCGACGAAGATCCCGGCCCGCTTCCGGCCGGCAGGGAGTTCGTTCCGGCCGAACCGATGCCTGTGGCCGAGTCCGCTGTGTGCTGCAGCGCGTCGTGGACGATCGGTTTCCGCGCGGCGGCGTCGATCGCCCCCTGGCTGAGGCGGCTGCCACAGCCCGCGAGCATGACGGCGGAGACGGCAACCGCCAGCAGGGTCGACGTCCGACACCGGTGCCGAGCGGGCCGTTCGGGAACGGGTCGCGACAGCCCAACCCGCCCGCTGTCGTCCCACGACAATCCGCCGTGTCGCTGAATCCTCATGCTCTGGCCCCCCGCAGGCCGGATCCGAATGTGGAATGTGCTTCTCCCTCAACGGGAAACGACGTTCTACGTTAGACCTCGCGGGCAGACTTCGCTCTTTTCCAGTGCCTCCAGTTGCGGGGGGGAGCAGCAGAAAACGGCGAAGAGCTGGGCTTTCTGCCACCGGTCGCCCATGCTGCGGGAGGGGCAGGGGACGGAGGGCTGCCCCTATTCGCCCCTGCTGGCGCGGCGCATCTTCGTGACGCCCGCGACGACGACCAAGATGGCAAGGGCGGCGAACACGCCGACACCGACGACCCACATGCCGGCGTCGCCTACGACTTCTGTGCCTCGGCGGCCTCGGACTCGAGCGCCTTCTGGTCGGCCTTCAGCTGCTTCTCCTGCACCTTCTTGGCGTGCTTCATGGCGGCACGCACCTTGGCCTCCATGTCGGACACGGCCACGACGACGAGGCCGCTCTGTCCCTCGTCGAGCGACTCGCCGAGGTCCTTGAGGTCGCCTCGGCTCATTCCGGCGGCTGCGTGCCCGGCGATCGAGCCCAGCAGCGCCCCGGCGCCCGTCGTGCCGAGCAAGAGGCCGCCGCCGATCGCCGCTGCCGGGAAGAGCACGATGACCAGTCCGGTCGCCAACCCGATGCCACCGCCCAGCACGCCACCGGCCCTCGTCGGCGTCTCGTGCTTCTTCACGATCTTGACCTTCCCCTGGTCGTTCCGCTCGACGATCGCGGCGTCGTACGCGTCGATCAGCCCGGCCTGGGTGTGCAGTTCCTTCACCAGGTCGTAGTCCGCCTGCGCGTCTTCGGCGCGGTCGTAGACACCGCAGTACACGAGAAGTGTGTCGACTGGCATGGCTTCCCCTTCGTCCGGGTTCGTCCGGAATTCGAACATACACCGGGCGTTCGGGGACCGGCGCTGCACCGACGCGAGCCGCGCGCGTGCGCCGGCGTTGTCAGGTGTTCAGGTGGGCGATGCCACCGATCCGGGCGGCCCGAAGGCGGCGCTCAGCCGCCCGGCCTCGGCCCTCTCGCGCGCGCTGGCCGCACGGACAATTTCCTCCCGGCTCGAGCGCAGCAGACGCTTGGCTGCCGCCACGGCGGCCGACGGCTGCTGTGCGATGCGCGCGGCCAGTGCGCCCGCTTCCGCATCGAGCTGGTCGCGTGGGCAGCACGACAGCGCCAACCCGTAGCGCACCGCGTCGGACGCCTCGATCCAGCGCGACGTGAACAAGAGCTCGGCCGCGCGCTGGGGCCCGACGGCGGCGGGCAGGAGCACGCTGCTCCCCGCCTCAGGAGCCGTGCCCAGCGAGGTGAACGGGAAGCGCAACCTGGCGTCGTCCGCAACCAGCACGGCGTCGCAGTGCAACAGGATCGTCGCCCCGAATCCCACCGCCGGCCCGTGCACCGCCGCAACGAGCGGCTTGCCGAAGCCGACCAGCGCGTCGATCAGCGCGTCGAAGGTAGCACCCAGTTCGCGTCCGCCGTCGCCCGAAATCTCCTCGAGGTCCACCCCGCTGCAGAAGGCGCGGCCCTGTCCTCGCAGTATGACCACCAGGACATCGGGGGCCGCGGCCGCCGTGTTGAGCAACTCGGTGAGGCGGCGGTACGAGGCGGCCGTGAACGAGTTCAACCGCGTCGGGCGGTTCAGGCTGAGAACCCGTACCGGACCGTCGTCCTCCTGGAGAACGAGCTGGTCCGAGGGGGACGCCGCCGCCGTCACGGGATCACGTCAGCGCGCGACGCGAGGACCGCGCGGAGGCGCCGCTCCACCTCGTCGGTGCTGTGGTCGTCAGTGAACACGTACGGACGCTTGCGTCTGATGGCGTCGAGGACGTTCGACGCCACCGTCGAGGGCTCCACCGTCCCGATCGGGTTCATGGCCGTCTTGACCATCCCCGGCATCACGACGCTCGCGCTCACCGGCGCCCCCAGGGCCTCGAGCTCGGCGCGGAGCACGTCGGTGAGGCCGAGGACGCCGTGCTTGGCCACCGTGTAGGGGGCGAGTCGCGGGAGGGCCATCACGGCCGCCATGGAGGCGACGTTCACGACGTGGCCGTCCTCACCCGAGGCCAGGATCAACGGGACGAACGTCCGCACCCCGTTGATCACGCCCCACAGGTCCACGTCGATGACCCTCCGCCACTCCTCGAGGGGTAGCTCCCACGAATTGCCGCCACCCACGACGCCCGCGTTGTTCACGGCCACATGAAGGGCGCCGAAGTGTTCGATGACGGCCCGGCCCACTCCCTCGACGGACTCGGGATCACGCACGTCGGCCACCACCGGATGGATGTCCGCGCCGTCGGCCTGCAGACGTCGAGCGTGGGAGACGAGCCCGTCCTCGTCGAGGTCGGCCATGACGACCCGCATGCCCTCGCCGACGAAGGCCTCCGCCACGGCCAGGCCGATGCCGCTGGCCGCGCCCGTCACCACCGCCACCCGTCCACTCAGCGCGCGCACGGGCAGATTGTGGCATCGGGCGCCCGAGCCG
>DATDIE010000446.1:0-2161 GCA_036521235.1 Acidimicrobiales bacterium
AGCTGGCCGGGCCGGTGACGGTCGACGAGCTCGTGGCCGACGCGCCGCTGCCACCGGGTGCGCCACTGGGTGCGCCGCTCTCCGTGGCGCGGGCACGCACCGCGCTGGCCCGGTTGGAGGGTACGGGCGTGGCGATCGAGCTGCCCGCCGGGCGCTGGTGCGCGCGCCACCTGCTGGTCCGGCTGCACGCGGCCGGCCGGCGGCGCCGGCGCGGCCTGGTCGAGGCGGTGCCCATCTCGGACTACGTGCGGTTCCTGACCCGCTGGCAGCACGCCACGCCGGCGTTCCGGCTCGAGGGCCGGGCCGGGCTGCTCGAGGTGTTGGAACAGTTGGCGGGGATCGAGGCGCCGGCGGCGGAGTGGGAGGCCCAGGTTCTCCCGACGCGCGTCCGCGACTACGACCCGCGCTGGCTCGACGAGCTGTGCCTGTCGGGCGAGGTGGTCTGGGCGCGGCTCACGCCGCGGGCCGAGCCGACGGGGCGCAGCGGCACACCGTCGCCCGCCACGCCGCTCGCCTTCGTCAGGCGCGACGAGCTGGTACCGATGCTGCGCGCCGTGCGGGCCGGGACGGCGGCGCCCGAGCCCGAGGTGGGTGCGGGGGCCGACGTGCTCGCCGCGCTGCGCACCCGCGGCGCCTGCTTCCGGCCCGAGCTCGCCCCGTTGACCGGCCGCCTCCCCGCCGAGGTGGACGAGGGCCTGTGGGACCTGGTGGCCAGAGGCTTGGTGACGGCGGACGCATTCTCGGCCGTCCGCTCCTTGCTCTCCGCACGCGACCGCTGGCGCACGCGTACCGTGCGGCGCCCCTCGAACCGCCTGTCCCGGCGCCGTGCGCCGGCGGGGTCGGGCATCGGCGAGGGCCGCTGGTCGCTGCTGCCCGGGCCCGAGGTGTTGGGCGTGGCCGCGGTGCCCGACGGGATCCTCTCGCCGGCCAACGAGGAGCTGGCCGAGGTCGTCGCGCACCAGCTGCTGGTGCGCTGGGGCGTGGTCACCTGGGAGCTCTGGGGGCGCGAGTCGTTCAAGGTGCCGTGGCGCGAGGTGGTCTGGGCGCTGCGCCGGCTCGAAGCGCGCGGGCTCGTGCTCGGCGGCCGGTTCGTCGCCGGCCTCTCCGGCGAGCAGTACGCGCTGCCCGAAGCGGCCGAAGACCTGCTGGCCGTGCACCGCCGTCCCGCCGACGGCGAAGAGGTCGTCGTGGCCGGGGCGGACCCGCTCAACCTCACCGGGTCCATTCTCGGCGGCACCCGCGTGCCCACCCGCCGCCACCAGCGCGTCGTCTACCGCGACGGCGCGGTGGTGGACCAGGTCCGGGCGGGGTGAACGGTGTCACCCTCGCGGACCATCGACCTCAACGCGGACGTCGGTGAGGCGACGGAGCCGGACGGCGTGGAGGTGGAGCGCGGGCTGCTCGGCCTCGTGACGAGCGCCCACGTGGCGTGCGGCGGCCACGCGGGCAACGAGGAGACGATGACGGCCACGGTCGCGGCCGCGCTCGCACACGGCGTGCGCGTCGGGGCGCACCCCTCCTACCCCGACACCGAGGGCTTCGGGCGCCGGCCCATGGACATCGACCGTGACGAGTTGCGGCGCTCGCTGAGCGAACAGCTGCGTGCCCTCGCCACCGTGTGCGCGAAGGCGGGCACCGAGATCGCGTCGGTGAAGCCCCACGGCGCGCTCTACGGAGAGGTGGCCAAGGGTGGCGCCATCTATCTGGTGCTGCGTGCGGTCATGGCCGCCGAGTGCCCGCCCGACACGACCCTGGTGCTGCCGTCCGGGTGCCCGGCCATGGCGGCGGCGCTGCGCGACGGCACGCCGGCGCTCGAGGAGGGCTTCTGCGACCGCGCCTATGGCGCCGACGGCACCCTGGTGGCGCGGTCCGAGCCGGGCGCCGTGCTGGGCGATCCCGGGGAGGCCGCCGGGCAGGCGCTCAGCCTCGCCCGCGGGGCGATCGGCGCGAGCGACGGCACCCTCCTCACCCTGTGGGTCGACACGCTGTGCATCCACGGCGATTCGCCGGGAGCGGTGGCGATCGCCACGGCCGTGCGCCGCGTGCTCGAGGACTCCGGCATCGAGGTGTTGGCGCCGGCGCCTGCATGACCCGCTCGATCCCGGTGGGGGCGGTGCGGCGTTTGGGCGACCGCGCCCTTCTGATCGGAGTCGACGACCCG
>DATDIE010000447.1:0-11097 GCA_036521235.1 Acidimicrobiales bacterium
GGTGGGATCTCCGCCGTGGCGGTGGAGCTGGCTGAGGGCTCGCCGTGGCTGCCACCCAGGAACGACACCGCAGAGGCCACGACGGCCAGGCCGACCATCGCCGCACCGAGGGCAACGGCGACCACGGCCGCTGCGAGGCCCCTCATGGGCGGACGCTCCCGTGCCTGACCCTGACCTGAGGGACCACGACGGGGAACGGTTGGTCCCGGATGTCCACGGGTACGTGGAAGACACGTCGGTCATACGTGAGTGACGAAGCGGTCGGTCACACGTCGCAGGCCGATGGTCGCCACTGTCCAGGCGGGCCGGAGCGGGCTGCTCTCTCCACCACCGGCGGACCTGGACCTTCAGCTTCACATCGAGCTAGTTAGGCGGAGAGCCTCGCCTCACCGGAGTCGCCGGCGGCCTCGTCTCTAAGTGGGGTCAGAGGGCTTCGACCACGCCGCGTCCCAGTCGGCGACCCAGATGTCGAGACCGGTGATCTCCAGTACGCGGTGGACCGTCGGGTTCGGGCGACAGACAACGAGGATTCCTCCGTCGTTGATCACCCGTTGCCTTGCCGCATGAATGGCTCCGAGGCCCGAGGAGTCAATGAAGGTCAGCTGGCTCAGGTCGAGGACGACGAGCGAGCCAGCGTCACTGATCAATTGCTCAGCGAGCCCTGGCACGGTGGATGCGTCGAGTTCCCCTCTGAGGCTGAAGACGCGGCCCCCGTCGAAGGCGTACGACGTCACGCCAAAGATGTCCAAGATCACGTGCCCGCGCCGCTCGTCGTCGCCGTCACGGCCGCAAGCAGAGGAGCGCCGCGCTCCTCGTGAGCGCCCGCTCCTTGTCTGCCGTGTCCGAGTTTGCCGTCCTTCCTCGGTGTGAGCAAGGAACCCGTCCGTTTCTGACCTTCCGGCCTTGTGCCAGTCTTCGATCTACCGTGCCGCCAGCCTGGATGAGGCAGACCCATTGGTCAATCACCCGATCGGGTGATTAACAAGGCGAGGCCCGGTCTTAGAGTGAGACCCGTGCCCAAGCCCATCTCGGTCGCGCTGATCAACGATTACATGATCGTCCTCGAGGGCCTCCGCTCCCTGCTCCGGTCCAGTGAGCCCGAGATTGTGATCATCGAGATGGACGTCAGGAAGGGACCGCGGCGAACCGTCGATGTGTCGCTGCTCGATACCTACGGCGAGCTCGAATCCCTTGGCGAGAGGGTGCGCTCTCTCAGCACCGACTCCAGCAACGGGGCGATCGTGGTCTTCAGCTTTTCGGACCGGCCCGAGGCGGTTGAACACGCCATGCGAGCGGGCGCTCAGGGCTTCATCTCCAAGGCTGTACCGCGACAACAGATCATTGATGGCATCAAATCGGCTGCGGGAGGCGAGCGGGTCATCCTCACCCAAAGGTCGCAACACTCGCAGATCGATGAAGCCCTCCGATGGCCTGGTCGTTCTATCGGACTCACCGAACGCGAAAGCGAGCTTCTGTCTCTGCTGTCGACTGGTATGACCAATCGAGAACTAGGCACCAGCCTCTACGTGAGTGAGAACACGATCAAGACCCACCTGCGGAGCCTTTACGCCAAGCTCGGCGTCCGAAACCGAGCGCAAGCCGCGTCGTTGGCCGGACAAGGGATCCTCGGGGATCATCGCCAGCAAACCAAATCGGTGGGATGAGCGCGTCCCACTGGTGGCGCGAGGCCCCCCAGTGGGACGCCTCAGCTACTAGTGAACGGACCCGCGGCTGCGCCCTCGGCCGAGCGCGAAGCTGGCGACCCAGACGATCGCGAGGACGACAGCGGCAATCCACAACAAATGAACCGCAAATCCTGCGCCAAAGAGGATCAGCACCAACAGAGCCAACAAAATGATTGCCATGAGTTTCTTCTCGTTTCTCTATCGTCAACGCCAAGCGTGACTTGCGTACCGGGACAATGCGTGGAGCGTCCCGCCTCAAGCCCTCCCAGACGAGGCAGGACGCTCCACAGAACTACTTGCTGAAGGCGTCCTTCACCTTTTCCCCTGCCTGCTTCAAGTTGCCAGACGCCTTGTCTCGCTTGCCCTTAGCCTGCAGAGAGCGGTCGTCCGTGGCCTTTCCTGCGGCATCCTTCACGTGACCCTTTGCTTCTTGGATCTTGTTCTTGGCCTTATCGACATTTGACATGAGTTTCCCTTCGGTTTGCGGGTCGAGTTCCTAAATACGGCTTGAATCGAGGTGGGGAAATGCGTGGTTGCTAGTACGTCGAATCAACGCGCCGCACGACGTTCCCCTGCCCGTCGTCAACGACGGTCCGGCTGCGGCGCGTATTGGCCACCACCATGGCGATCACGGACAGCACTGCGCCGACCACGCCGACAATCATCAAAATGACGCCGACCTTGTTCACGTTGAATCCGTGTTGATCCGGGCTCACAGTGACGGCGTAATCCAAAATGGCGCCAATGGCAAAGGCGATAATGCTCGCCACAAGTCCTCCAGCTCCAATCATTTTGAGACCTCCAATCAGGTTGCGATGGACATACCCGTGTAGATCGCCCCGAAACGGTTAATCAAGACGTCGCGGGAAACCAGCCTTGGGAAAATCACCCGAACGGGTGAGACCAACGGACAACATGTGCCGAATGCAAGACAGCCGGAGTCGGTGGCATGAGCAAAGAACCGATGAGAGCGGGGACAGCAAAGCGCGGATCCGCAGGCGTCCCATCGGGCAATCGGACAGACGTGTCCCCGGGTTCTTGGAGGCCCGTGGGTCGAAGGTGGATCTTCGAAGACCATTGCGAGCTAAGCGTTCGTCGCGAGGATCGGGTGTTCCTCGTGTCGCGCTCGACCGAGCCGTCAAGGGCGGCCCATTGTCGGATGTGACGGTGGCCATGGCGGCCGGCGGCGTCGGCGACAGCTGCGGTCGGGCGCGCGCTTGCCGGGACGGAAATAGCAAGGCCGGCGGGATGTCGGCCGGGCCGGTCGAGACGGCCGACGGCGCGTCCCTCCGGGCACCCTCCGACGGCGATCCCGAAGGCGTGAGGACGGTGGCGGCGGCGACCGCGGCTGGCTCGGGGCCTCCTCGGCCGTTTCGCTGGAACGGTCGGTGCCGCCCGGCTGCGGGCACGACCAGGGCGCGCTCGCCATACTTGGGCCATGAAAAGCACCATGCAGGACGCACCGCTTCTGATCGCCGACATCCTGCGGCACGGGCAGCTGGAGCACGCCGACAGCACCGTGGTCACCGTGGAGGCGGGTGGGTACCGCTCCGCCACCTTCGCCGAGGTCGCCGAGCGGGCGGAGCGCCTCGCAGCCGCGCTCACCCGCCTCGGGATCCAGGAGGGGGACAGGGTCGGCACCTTCTGCTGGAACAACCAGGGCCACCTCGAGGCGTACCTGGCCATCCCCAGCATGGGGGCCGTGCTCCATACCCTCAACATCCGCCTGCCCGCCGACCAGCTGGCCTACGTGATCAACCACGCCGAGGACCGGGTGATCATCGTCGACACGTCGCTGATCCCCCTCCTCGCCGCGATCAAGGACGACCTGAAGACCGTCGAGACGATCATCGTGGCGGGGGAGGGGGACACCTCCCCGCTGGGTGAGACCCTGTCCTACGAGCGCCTCATCGCCGCCGAAGAACCCGGCTTCGGCTGGCCGACGTTGGACGAGCGGTCGGCGGCGGCCATGTGTTACACGAGTGGCACGACGGGCAGCCCCAAGGGCGTGGTGTACTCGCACCGCTCGACGTGGCTGCACACCCAGGCGCTGCAGTCCGCGTCGTCGCTCGGCTTCTTGGAGAAGGACCGGATCCTCATCATCGTGCCGATGTTCCACGCCAACGCGTGGGGCAGCGCGTACGGCGCCTGGCTGGCGGGGACCGACATGATCATGCCGCAGATGTTCCTCATGGGAGAGCAGCTGGCCAATGTGATCAACGAGCACCATCCGACCCTCGCCTGCGGCGTGCCGACGATTTGGAACGGCCTGCTCGCGCTCGACACGCCGATCGACTTCTCGACGATGCGGGCGATCACCGCCGGCGGGGCCGCCGTGCCACAGTCACTCATCGAGGCCTTCGAGGAGCGCTTCGGCGTGACGATCATCCAGGGCTGGGGCATGACCGAGACGAGCCCGCTGGCCGCGCTCGCCGTCCCGCCGGCTCGCCGGCACGAGACCCACGACGACATGTACTACAAGATCAAGGCCGGCCGAGTCGTGGCCGGCTGCGAAGTGCGCGTCGTTTCCGAGGACGGCCGGGTGTTGCCCAACGACGGCAAGTCGATCGGCGAGTTCGAGATCCGCGGGCCGTGGATCACCGGCTCGTACTACAAGGACGAAGACCCTGGGAAGTTCCACGACGGCTGGCTCCGCACCGGCGACGTCGGCTGCCTCGACCCTCAGGGTTACATGACCATCTCGGACAGGACGAAGGACGTGATCAAGTCCGGCGGCGAGTGGATCTCCTCCGTGGAGCTCGAAAACGCGGTGATGGCGCACCCCGACGTGTTCGAGGCCGCCGTGATCGCCATCCCGGACCCGAAGTGGTCGGAACGACCGCTCGTCGCCGTCGTACCCAACCCGGGCCGCACTCCCGCGCCGGCGGACCTGGTCGACTTCTTGGTCAGCCGGGTGCCCCGCTGGTGGCTGCCCGACCAGTGGACGTTCATCAGCGAGGTACCCAAGACCAGCGTCGGCAAGTTCGACAAGAAGGTCATGCGGGCCGCCTATGCGGACGGTGACTACGAGGTACAGAGCACTCCGCTGCCCAAGTGAGCGGGCCGAGTGAGGCCATGGAGCGCATGGCCGAACGGCTCGAGGGCCTGCTCGAGGAGCTGGGTGACATGGCCATCGACGCGCTGAGCCGCGCCACGGCCGGCGACCCCGACTCCCAGGAGACGGGCGCAGCCCTCGCCGAAGAGCGCCGCATCCTCAAAGCCCGGCGCGCGCTCGAGCGCTCCGTCGCTGCGCTGCTGGAGGGCTCCGAGTCCCGTCGCGAGCCGCTCGACGACGGCGCCTGACCTCCGAGCGCCCGCATGCGCCTGTTCGTGGCCGCCTGGCCAGACGACGAGACGCGACGGCGCTTGTCCGGCCTCGAACTGGAACTGGGCCGCAGCAAGGGCCTGCGGTTCGTCGGCGCTGCCCGTTGGCACGTCACCTTGCGCTTTCTCGGTGAGGTCAGCGAGGAAGCCGTCGGCCCTCTCGGAGACGCCTTGGTGGCCCACGTCGCGAACTACCGCGGGCCCATCGAGTGCCGTCTGGGGCCGGGCACGGGGTGGTTCACCGGCGTCCGCGTGCTGTACCTGCCGGCCACTGGCTTGGACGGGCTCGCCACCGCGGTGCGCGCCGCCACGGTCCCGCTCGTGCCCGAGCCGGCGAATCCCGAGCCGGACTTCAACGGGCATCTCACGCTGGCCCGCTCGAAGGGGCGCCGCCTCAGCGTCGCCGCCCTCGGCGAGATGGCAGGCATCCCGTTCGAAGCGTCCTTCCCCGTGCCCGCCCTCGACCTCGTGTCGTCGCAACCGTCCTCCGACGGCCACGTCGACACGACGGTGGTGCGGGCGCCCCTCGGGGGGTGCTAAAGAACCGTTCCGGTTCGTCTTCGTGTCGGCATACGAGTGTGCCTCCCGAGTCCCGCGCAATTCATGAGTTCATGCTGTTGAGAGTGCGCTTTCTGCACTGAAAGCTCACAATTTCGGCCCAGAAATGGAGGCGGGGCCCGTAGGCGACCTGGCCAACGGCTCGGGGGTCGCGATTAGGGCCCCGGCCGCCCCGTCAGGTACTCGGTGATCCCCTCGGCGATGGCGGACGCCGCCGCCTGCTGGAACGCCGCCGTCACGAGAACGCCCGCGTCCGTGGCGTTCTGCATGTTGCCGCACTCGATCAACACCTTGGGCACGCTCGTCAGGTTCAACCCGGCCAAGTCGGTGCGGGGTTGCAGGCCGTCAACGCCGTCGTAGTCGCTGACTGGCATGCCCGTTTCCGACGCGAACACGTCACGCAACACGGAGGCGAACGAGTCCGACGACGCGATCACGCCGTCGTTCGGCCCGTCGGCCACCGGCTCGAGCACCGTGAAGCCGCGCCCGCTCACCGGCCCCCCGTCGGCGTGGATGTCCACGGAGACGTCCGCGTGTGCGGTGTTGATGATCGCCGCGCGCGTGGTCACGCAGGGCCCGACGCTGTCGTTGTTCGTGCGCGTCATGACCACGGTGGCGCCCTCGGCCTCCAGGTCGGACTGCAGGTACGAGGCGACGTTGAAGTTGAACTGCGCCTCGGTGTAGCCGCTCGCCGTCTCCGTCCCCGTGGTGTCGCACGGCTCGGTCCCGGTGCCGTTGAAGACGGGTGCGTCGATGTACGACGGGTCGCTGTAGTTCAGCCCGTTGTGACCGGGGTCGATGCCCACGACCTTGCCGGCGAGCGGATCCGAGCCGACGACGAGCCAGTACCCGCCTCCGCCGGGCGCCGCCGCCATGCCCACGACGGGACCCGGCAGCTGGGTACCGCCCAACGAGCCCTCATACGTCGCGGTGCCGAAAGTGAAGAGTCCCCCGTCGCGGGCGACCAGCCAGTACCCGCCGCCGCCGCCGGGCGCCGCCGCCATGCCGACGATCGGGGCGTTCAACACGAGCGAGCCGGTCGACCCGGCGAACGACGCGTCGCCGTAGCTGAAGATCCCGCCGTCGGACGCCACGAACCAGTAGCCCCCGCCGTCGGGCGTCGCCGCCATCCCCACGACCGGAGCGTTGAGCGGCTGGCCGCCACGGGAGCCGAAGAACTGCGCGTCGCCGTAGGCGAAGATGCCGCCGTCGGACGCGACGAGCCAGTAGCCCCCGCCGTCGTGGGTCGGCGCCATGCCGACGATCGGGGCGTTGAGCTCGAGCGAGCCCGCAGAGCCCCAGAACGGCGCGTCGCCGTAGTTGAAGATGCCCCCGTCCCGCGCCACGAGCCAATACCCCTTCCCGTCCGGCGTGGACGCCATGCCGACGATCGGGGCGTTGAGCACGAGCGAGCCCGCAGAGCCCCAGAACTGCGCGTCGCCGTAGCTGAAGATGCCGCCGTCCGAGCCGACCAGCCAGTACCCGTCCCCATCCGACGTCGCCGACATGCCCACCACGGAGGCGTTGGCGTTCGGCACAGAGTTCGCACCGATGGGCGTGTTCCCGAAGGGCACGACGCCGTCGGGTGGGGGAGTGGCGTCAGCCGCAGCCGAAGTCGCAGCCGCATCGAACGCCGGCAGGGGAGCAAGCTGCAAGAGCCCCACCAGGGGAGCCACGGCGAGCAGCAGGACCACCACGCACCGCCGCCAGCCCGCACCGCTCACGCCGCGCACGCCGGCGATCCTAGGCCCGGCTCACCCCGTGTACTCGTTGAGTGCGTCGATGAGCATGCGCAGCCGCGCGTAGTGGAAGCGGTCGAAGCGGAAGGCCAGTCGGGGGAGCTCGGGATAGTCGTTGCGCTCGGGCGGGAAGGGGCCGGCGGTGCGGATGCTGCCCCGCAGCACGATGTCGCCGAACCGCTTGTTCAGGTCGGCCAGTTCCTCCTTGTCCGGCTGAACCTGCACGCGGATGACGAGGAGGTCGCCGACCCAGCGCAGCGAGTGGTAGTTGCGGTAGAAGCCGAGGATCTCTGCGCTGGCCTCTTCCATCGTGTTCGTCACCTTGAACAGCGCCAAGTCCTCGGGCGAGATCCAGCCCGCGGCGATCGCCTGCTCCTTGACGAAGCGCAACCACTCGTGCCAGTAGGTGCCGCCGGGTGTCTCGACCATGACGACCGGGGCCGGCTCGGCCTTGCCCGTCTGCAGCAGTGTCAGGAGCTCGAACGCCTCGTCCTGGGTGCCGAACCCGCCCGGGAGGATGGCGTAGGCGTGCGACTCCTTGATCAGCATCAGCTTGCGCGTGAAGAAGTAGCGCATCTCGACCAGCTTGGGGTCCCGTGCGATGAACGCGTTGGCCGACTCCTCGTTCGGCAGGCGGATGTTGACCCCGAAGGCGTGCTCCCTTCCCGCGCCCTCGAGGCCGGCCGCCATGATCCCGGGCCCGGCGCCGGTCACCACCATCCAGTCCGCGGCGGCCAGGGACGCCGCCAGGTCGCGGGCGAGGATGTAGACGGGGTCCTCGGGCTTCGTCCGCGCCGAGCCGAACATCGTGATCTTGCGGATGTGGCGATAAGGCCGGAACACCCGGAACGCCTCGGCCATCTCAGCCAGGGCGGCGTTGGCGATCTTGAGGTCCCCGACCGAAGTCCCCTCGCGGGCCATGTCGTCCAACGAGTCGATCATCTGCTGCAGCTCGCGCGTCTGGGCCGGCGAGAGCGAGCGGTCGGTGAAGAGGTCTTCGTAGGCCCGCTTGCGCGCGGCGTCGTCGGCTGCGTCGTCCGCCTGGGTCACGCGCCCGCGGAGGCCCCGGCCAGCGCGTAGAGCGTGGAACGCTGCACCAGGGGCCGGCCCAGCGGGGTCACGATCGCCTCGAGGTCGTCGACCCCCATGCGCTGCCCGTGGCGCGCCCCCGCCGCCCGCGAGATGTTCTCGTCTATGAGGGTGCCCCCCAGGTCGTTGACGCCGGCGCGCAGCACCTGGCGCGAGCCCTCGGCGCCCATCTTCACCCAGCTCACCTGGATGTTGTCGATGTCGCCCGCGTACGCGATGCGTCCCACGGCGTGCATCAGCAGCGCCTCGCGGAAGGTGGGGCCCCGCCGGGCCCGGCGCTGGAGGTAGATCGGGGTGGCCATGTGCACGAAGGGCAGCGGCACGAACTCGGTGAAGCCGCCCGTCTCTCGCTGCAGCGCCCGGGTCGCCACGATGTGCCGGGCCCAGCTCACCGGCTGCTCGACCGAGCCGAACATGATCGTGACGTTCGAGCGCAGCCCGACCTGGTGGGCGGTGCGGTGCGCCTCGAGCCACTCGTCCGTCGAGATCTTGTCCGGGCACAGCACGGCGCGCACCTCGTCGTCGAGGATCTCCGCCGCCGTGCCCGGCAGCGTCTTGAGGCCCGCGTCGCGCAGTCGCGTCAGGTACTCGGCCAGCGGCACCTCCGAGCGGCGCGCCCCCTCGGTCACCTCCAAGGCGGTGAAGGCGTGGATGTGAATGCTCGTCGACGCAGCGCGCACCGCCTCGAGCACGTGGAGGTAGTAGTCCCCGTCGAAGCTCGGGTGGATGCCACCCTGCAGGCAGACCTCGGTCGCGCCCTCGGCCTCGGCCTCCGCCACCCGATCGGTGATCTCGCTGAGCTCGAGCAGGTACGGCGCCCCGCGCAGGTTCAGCGACAACGGGCCCTTGGAGAATGCGCAGAAGCGGCACTTGAACGTGCACACGTTCGTGTAGTTGATGTTGCGGTTGTACACGAAGGTCACCGCGTCGCCGGCGATCCGTCGGCGCAGGTCGTCCGCCACCTCCGCCACCGCCCGCACCTCGGGCCCGCGGGCGCTGAACAACGTCACGATCTCCGCGGTGCCGACCTCCTGGCCCAAGGCCACACCGGCCAGCACCTCGGCCACGGCACCACCGCCGCCCGAGCCCGCACGCGCCGCCACGCCGACTCCCTCGCCCGTGCCCGTGCCCATGCCCACGGCACCCGCGGGCCCGTCGAGCAACGCCGGCGGCGCCTCCTCACCCCCCGAGCACCACGCACCGTCACGGGCCAGCCCCTCCGCGTCGGACGCATCGAGCACCGGGAAGCGCATCTCCTCGGCCAGCCAGTGCGCCGGCGACAACGCGAACGAGGGGTACACGGTCAAACGGGGCGCCAGCGTGTGCCCGCCCGACTCGGTCGCGGCGCGCAACACGTCCAGCGCCGGCCACGCCCGCTCGGGGTTCACGTGGTCCGCCGTGACCGGCGACACGCCGCCCCAGTCGTCGATCCCGGCCTCCAGCAGCGGCGCCAGGTCGTCCGACAAATTCGGCGGCGCCTGGACGTGGACCGACGGCGGCAGCACGAGACGCGCCGCCGCGATCGCCCACAACAGGTCGTCGGGGGGGCAGGGGGCAGACCGGGCCATGGCGGTCCCCGGCTTGGGCAAGAAGTTCTGCACGATGACCTCTTGCACGTGCCCGTGCCGCTCGTGCGAGGCCGCGATCGCCCGCAACGCCGCCAGCTGGTCGGCCCGCGTGTCGCCTATCCCGACCAGGATCCCCGTCGTGAACGGGATCGCCAGCTCGCCGGCCGCCTCCAGGGTGGCCAGGCGCCGCGCGGGCTCCTTGTCGGGCGCGCCCCGGTGCGCCGCCAGGCCCGTCGCCACCGACTCGAGCATCATGCCCTGGCTCGCCGTCACCGGCCGCAGCGCGGCCAGCTCGTCCGCGTACAACGCGCCCGCGTTGGCGTGCGGCAGCAACCCGGTCTCGGTCACGACGAGTCGGCACATCTCGGCCAGGTACTCCACCGTCGAGGCGTAGCCGTGCCGGGAGAGCCACGAGGCCGCCACCGGGTAACGCAATTCGGGGCGCTCGCCGAGCGTGAACAGCGCCTCGTGGCACCCCGCGGCGCGACCCGCCGCCGCGACCGAGAGCACCTCCTCCGCCGTCAGGTACGGCGACGACAGCCGCGCCGGGGCCTTGGCGAACGTGCAGTAGCCGCAACGGTCGCGGCACAGCATGGTCAGCGGGATGAAGACCTTGGGGGAGAAGGTCACCCGCCGGCCGTGGGCTCCGTCGCGCACGATGCGGGCGAGCGCCGTGAGTTCCGGGAGCGGCAGGCCGAGGAGATCGGCGTCGGTGAGCATCGCGGCCAATCTAGGGGGCCGTTAGGAGAGGTCGGCGCGGGCTGGCCCGTCGACCAGCCACACCATCCGCCCGGCGTGCACCCTTGCCGCCGGGATGTCGTCGCCCCGCACGAGCCTGGCCACGGCTTCGGCCTTGGACGCGCCGGCCACGGTGACCACCGCCAGCCGCGCCGAATTGATGGCCGACAGCGTCAGCGTGAGGCGTGGATGAGGGTTCACGCCGTTGGGGTCCTCCGTCGCCGCCACCAGCTCGCCCGGCGGCGCATCGAGCGTGGATGCACCGGGGAACAGCGACGCCGTGTGCCCGTCGGGCCCCATGCCGAGATGAATGATGTCGATACCCGGACCCGTCACCAGGTCGTGCATCACCTGCTGGTAGGCGGCCACGCACTCTTCGACCGGCAGCTCGGTCAG
>DATDIE010000448.1:0-11240 GCA_036521235.1 Acidimicrobiales bacterium
GCCGCCGAACCGCTCACCGACGAGGCACTGCCGCCCACCGTCTGAGGCAGACGTCCGCTCGATTCACATCGAACCCACAGCGGACGTTCACGGAGACCGGAGGCCCGGTGGGCACCATGCAGGCATGACAGCCCTGGCCCACTCCGAGGCCGACATCGATCCCCGTGAGATCCCGGTGGACGTCGAGATCGTCGTCCCCGTCTACAACGAGTCGGCGCAGCTGGCAGAGCGGATCACCGCGTTGCGGAAGTTCCTCGACGCGTCGTTCCCCTTCTCTGCCCTCGTCACGATCGTGGACAACGCGAGCACCGACGACACCATGCAGGTGGCGCGAGCGCTCTCGGCGAGCGTCCCGGGTGTCGCCGCTCTGCACCTGCCGCACAAGGGCCGTGGCTACGCGCTCCGGTCGGCATGGTCGACGAGCATCGCCCCAGTCGTCGCCTACATGGACGTCGACCTCTCCACCTCGTTGCCGGCGTTGCTGCCGCTGGTGGCCCCGCTCCTCTCGGGCCACCGTGACGTCGCCATCGGGTCGCGCCTGGCCCAGGGCGCGCGGGTCGTGCGCGGCCCGAAGCGCGAGCTCATCTCCCGCGCCTACAACCTGCTGCTGAAGCTCACGCTGCGTGGGCACTTCAGTGACGCGCAGTGCGGCTTCAAGGCGCTGCGACGAGAGGCGGCCGAGCAGCTCCTGCCGCTCGTCGAGGACAACCAGTGGTTCTTCGACACCGAACTCCTGGTGGCGGCAGAGCGGCTCGGGTTCCGCATCGGGGAGGTCCCGGTCGATTGGGTGGACGACCCCGACTCACGTGTCCACATCGTCTCGACCGCGCTCGATGACCTGCGCGGCGTCCGGCGGCTGCTGTTCCACGGGCGCCGGATCGTCCGCCGCGTCGACGCCGGCGACGTCCCGTCCGACCAGTTGCTGCGCTTCGCCGGAGTCGGCCTCGTCTCGACCCTCGGTTACCTCTTTCTCTTCCTCGCGTGGCGCCCGATGCTGGGCCCCCTGGGCGCGAACGCCGTGGCGATGGCGATCGCGACGCTCTTCAACACGTCTGTGCACCGCGAGCTGTCCCAGACGCGCGACGGACAGGCGCGTCGCGGCCGCATGGTCTTCGTGTTGGCGTCGCTCTACGCCATCAGCGTCGGTCTGACCACGCTCGCCCTCCTCGTTGCCGGCTGGATCGCACCGGGCGCGCTGTTGCTCGAGCTCGTGGCGATCACCGTGGCCAACGCGGTCGCGGCCATCTTCCGCTTCACGATGCTGCGGACGTGGATCTTCCGCCCGCGCGCGCTCATGACCACGCAAGCCCTACTGGAGGCGTCTCGATGACGGACCTGACCCCGCCCCCCGACGCGCCCATCGCCGTGCTCGAACCGCCGGCCCCGCCGGCCCCGGTCCGCACGCGCGACGTCGACACTGTCGCCCCCGCCGGCGCCGGGCCCACCTGGCCTCCGGGGCCCCGCCCGGGGCGGGTCGTACGGTTCTTCCGCGGGAAGGAGAGCGATCCGGTCTGGGTCCGCCCTGCCCTCCTGGCGCTGCTCGTAGGGGCCGCCCTCCTCTACATGTGGGACCTCGGTGCGAACGGCTGGGCTAACTCCTTCTACTCGGCGGCGGTCCAGGCTGGCACCAAGAGCTGGAAGGCCTTCTTCTTCGGGTCCTCGGACTCTTCGAACTTCATCACCGTCGACAAGCCGCCGGCGTTCCTGTGGCCCATGGAGATCTCGGCCCGTATTTTCGGGCTGAACTCGTGGAGCGTCCTGATTCCCCAGGCGCTCGAGGGCGTGGCCACCGTCGGCCTCGTCTACCTGTCGGTCCGGCGTTGGTTCAGCGCGCAGGCGGCGATCCTCGGTGGCGCGGTCGTGGCGTTGACGCCGGTGGCCGCCATGATGTTCCGCTACAACAACCCGGACGCACTGTTGGCGTTGCTGCTCACGGCGGCCACCTACGCCACAATGCGCGGCATCGAGAAGGCCCAGACGAAGTGGCTCGTGTTCGCGGGTGCGCTCATCGGCTTCGGCTTCATCACCAAGATGATGCAGGCCTTCCTCATCCTGCCCGTATTCGCGGTGGTGTACCTCCTGGCCGCACCGACCGGCTGGTGGCGCCGCGTGTGGCAGGTCGTCCTCATGGGCGTCTCGGTCGTCGTTGCCGCCGGGTGGTGGGTCGCGATCGTCGCGCTCACCCCCGCCGCCGACCGGCCCTACGTCGGCGGCTCGCAGGACAACAGCATCCTCAACCTCATCTTCGGCTACAACGGCTTCGGGCGCCTCACCGGCAGCGAGTCGGGCAGCGTCGGCGGCGGCAACGTTGGCGGCTCCATGTGGGGCCCGACCGGGTGGACCAGGCTCTTCAACGACACGTTCGGCAACATGATGTCGTGGCTGTTACCTGGCGCATTGGTCATGGGCGCAGTACTCCTCGTCCTCACCGTCCGGGCGCGACGGACCGACCGCGAACGCGCCGCGTTGCTACTGTGGGGCGGCTCGCTCGCGGCCATCGGCCTGACGATCAGCCTGGCGCAGGGGATCATCCACCCGTACTACACCGTCGCCCTCGCGGCGCCGCTCGGCGCACTCGTCGGGATCGCCACCATGGGCCTGTGGGAGCGCCGTGCGACGTGGGCCGGCCGAATCGGCCTGGCCGCCGGCCTGGCCGCCACGGTCGTGTGGAGCGCCGTGCTCCTCGGTCGCACCTCGAACTGGTTCCCCGCGCTGCGTCCCTTCGTCATCGCGGTCGGCGCCCTCGGCGTCGTTGGCATCCTGGCGTTGCCGCTCTTGCACAAGATCCCCAAGCTGGCCGTCGGGCTCGTGGCCGTCCTAGGCCTCGGCGCCGCGCTGGCCGCGCCGATGTTCTCGACCGTCGCAACCGCGGCCACGCCGCACAACGGTGCGATCCCGTCGGTGACCCCGACACCAGCGGGTGGCCAAGGCGGTCCGGGCGGCGGTGGCGGGTTCCCGGGTGGCTTCGCTGGTCGAGGCACCCATCGGGCCTCCGGTGGTTTCCCCGGCGGCGGCGGCGGCGGTGGCTTCCCGGGCGGCGGGTTCCCCGGCGCGGGCGCCGGCACCGGCAATGGTTCGACCGGTACCAATCCCTTCCCAGGTGGCTTCGCCGGCGGCGCACCGTCGTTCGGCAACGGCTCGTCCCGCCCTAACTTCGGTGGCGGTGCGGGCGGTGTTGGAGGTGGCGGGTTCTTGAACTCCAGCGAGTCGAACCCGGCGCTCACCAAGGCGCTTCAGTCCGACGCCAGTCGCTACACCTGGGTCGCGGCCACGGTGAACTCGAACAACGCGGCCGGCTATCAGCTGGCCAGCGGTGACGCGATCATGGCGATCGGCGGGTTCAACGGGACGGACCCGGCTCCCACGCTGGCGCAGTTCGAGAAGTACGTGTCCGAGGGCAAGATCCACTACTTCATCGGCGCCGGCACTACGGGTGCAGGCGGCGGCTTCGGAGCCTTCGGCGGCGGTGCAGGCGGTGGGTCGTCCGACGATGCCTCGCAGATCACGTCGTGGGTCGAGTCCCTCTTCAAGTCCGAGGACGTTGGCGGCGTGACGATCTACGACCTCAGCGCGGGCGAATCCTGAGCGGAGTGCCAGAGCGCGATCGCTGCGCCGGTTTCAGGGTCGCATAGGGTATGACCTTCATTTTCCGGACCGAGACTTGAGGCCACAGTGGATTCAGGCCCGAAGTGTGAGGAGAGAGTGGAGTTTTCGGCCCGAAAATTGAGGGCGCCTACCTAGGCAATTCGAGAAATGGTTCGGACGACCTTTTAGCTGAGGAGCCGGCGGTAGTGCACCAGCGTGGCGTCGTCGAAGGCGATGAACCGCACCAGCAGCACATCGGTGTCCGCCGCCGCCGCAACGGTCGTCACGGCCACCTCGGCCGCCGCCTCCGACGGGTACCCGTAGATCCCGGTCGAGATCGCGGGAAACGCCACCGAGCGCGCCCCGACCTCGTCGGCCACGGTCAGGCTGTTGCGGTAGCAAGACGCCAGCGTCTTAGGCTCACCGTCGGCGCCGCCGCGCCACACTGGCCCCACCGTGTGGATGATGTACCGCGCGGGGAGGTCGAAGCCGTCGGTGACCACGGCTTGGCCGGGCGGGCATTCGCCGATGGCGCGGCACGCGGCCTGCAGCCGGTCGAAGCCGGCGGCGCGGTGAATGGCACCGTCCACGCCGCCACCGCCGCGCAGCTGGCGGTTGGCCGCGTTCACGACGGCGTCGACGCGCTCGACCGTGATGTCACCCGTCGCGACCTCGAGACGCAAGGTCACGTTGGCGCCTATCAGCTCCGACGACCGAACGACCGAACGACCGAACTACCGAACGACCGAACGACCGACGACGCGCCAGCGCCGACTCAGCCGCCGGTCGTCGTGGTGGCACCCGAACTCGATGCCGGCGCCAGCTTCAGCAACGACGTGGAGTGCGCCGGCGCCTTCACCGGAGCGTTCTCGCCCCAGTTCGAGAACGACACCGAGCCGTGGATCGACGACTTCGACGTCGAACCCGGGTTGGTGACCTCCTCGATCGGCAGGGGCTTGCCCGTCGCCGGGACGTAGAGGACCTCGGAGACCTTGCCGCCGCTCGACGTGCTGACCTGACCCTTGATAGCCACGGCCTGTTGCCCGTTGACTGTCGCGTCAGCGCCGTAGCTGTACGGCGAGTCGAGCCCGAGCTCGCCGTCCACCTGCGCCTTGAGCAGCCCGGCCACCAGCTGGGCCAGGCCGGAGTTCGACGTGGGGAACGAGAGCCACTTGCCCGCATACTTGTTGGACGCCGACGTGCCCAGGCCGATGACGTTGTGCAGGGCGTTGCTGTTGCCGTTCACGTAGCCGTTGGACCCGACGATCTCGGCGGTCATGTGCTCGGTCGTCTTGCCGTTCTGCACCGTCAAGGTCTGCTGGCCCGACGTATTGCCGGCGTCGCCGGTGACGTGGAGCGTGACGCCGCCCTCGTTGACGACCGAGACGAAGTGCACGCTCTTGTCCTTCGCTGCGGCGAGGGCGGCGTTGTACTCCGACGAGGCGCTCTTCGACGGCGTGCTGGCTGCACCGGCCGGCGCGACACCGGCGCCAAGGGTGGCCAGCGCGGCGAAGGCTGCCGTGGCCGCGGCCATGCCGGCGGCGGCCGCGACGACACGAACGGGAACAGGGCGGGGCATGGAGTTCACTCTCCTGGGAGCTCGGGTCCGGCGGCACGGTCGGCGCCGGTCCGTCCCGAGTAGGGGACCCTTACATTCTCCCATGCTCTGCGGCGTTCCCGCGTTCGGGAGCCGCAATCTGGGATTCAGCCGAGCCTCACCCGATCGAGTCTTACGCGAGTCTTATCCGAGCTTCAGACGGCGCTGACCCCGCCGAAGGGCAGCGCGCCCGACGGAGCCTGGGGGCGCACCGTCTCGCCCCAGCGCGAGTACGTGACGCGGAACGTGCCGGTCGACTGCCCCTTGGCGTTGACCGCGTCTTCCTCGACCGGCACGTGGCTGCCGTGCGCCCGCACGTAGAGCACCACGCGCATGGACTTCTTGCCCGTGCCCTGCGTCCCGTCGACAGCGTCCACGGCGATCCCGTCGATCGTGCTGGAGTGACCGAGGGTGAGCGGGCCCTTCAGCTCGAGCTCGGTGGCCACGTCGTGCGAGCGCACGCCGACGACGACCTCCGAGAAGGCGGCGTCGTTCGTGGAGAACTCGATCCACTTGCCGGCCGCTTGCAACGCGTTGGCCGTATTGAGGCCCGCGAGCGCCACGAGGCCGCCGGCGTTGCCCTTTACGTAGGTCAGCCCGCCGATGACGTCGATCGTGATCGTGTCGTTGAGGTTCCCCTTGCCCGTCGCCACCGTCTGGGTACCCGACGCCGGCCCGGCGTCACCCGACTCGAGCAGCGACACCTGCGACTCCGTCGAGGAGGACACGTAGTGCACGGACCACGAGTGCGTCGTGGCGAGCGCCTCGTGGTACAGCGTCGTGGCATTCGGGGGCGCGGGATGCGAGGCCGCCGCGACGGGCTGGGCGGAGCCCAGGGCGGCCGCCGTCAGCCCGCCGGCCAAGGCCGCGCCGGCCACCAGTCGTCCGAACACCGGTCCTCCTCTGTTGCGCCGCTCCCGCAGCGGCGGGCCAGCCAGCATCGCACGCGGCCAGCGGATGTCCGGGTCGGCGCCCCGGATCCGCCGGAACCGTGCCGGCGGGCGGGACCGTTCTCCGGCGTCCAGACAGGCAAGCGGGGAGGATCCACGACTTGCGAACACGTGTTCGTTAACGTGGTAGGCAAGACAGGCAAGCACGGTCGGCGGGAGCCGTCACAGCCTCGCCGTAGGGTCGCCGCCGTGCCGGCCCGCGAGGCCCAGCAGGTTCGTAGAAAAGACACGAGCGGAAGAGACACAGAGGAGAGAGGGATGGCCGAAACGGATCGGGGCAAGGCGTTGGACGCCGCGCTGGGTCAGATCGAGAAGCAGTTCGGGAAGGGCTCGGTCATGCGGATGGGGGACAACCTCAACATGAACATCGAGTCCATTCCGACTGGGGCGCTCTCCTTGGACCTGGCGCTCGGCATCGGCGGGCTCCCCCGGGGCCGCATCGTGGAGATCTACGGGCCGGAGTCCTCGGGGAAGTCGACCCTGGCCATGCACGCGGTCGCCGAGGCGCAACGCAACGGCGGCATCTGCGCCTACATCGACGCCGAGCACGCCATGGACCCCGTGTACGCCCGGGCCATCGGCGTCAACGTGGACGACCTCCTCATCTCGCAGCCCGACACGGGCGAGCAGGCGCTCGAGATTGCGGACATGCTCATCCGCTCGGGCGCGCTCGACATCCTCGTCATCGACTCGGTGGCGGCGCTGACGCCCCGGGCCGAGATCGAGGGCGAGATGGGTGACACCCACGTCGGCCTCCAGGCGCGCCTCATGTCCCAGGCCCTGCGCAAGCTGACCGGGACGCTGTCGAAGTCCGACACCATCGCCATCTTCATCAACCAGCTGCGAGAGAAGATCGGCGTCATGTACGGCTCACCTGAGACGACCCCCGGCGGCCGGGCACTGAAGTTCTACTCGTCGATCCGCCTGGACATCCGGCGGATCGAGGCGATCAAAGACGGCGCCGACGTGGTCGGAAACCGGACCAGGGTCAAGGTGGTCAAGAACAAGTGCTCGTCGCCGTTCAAGCAGGCCGAGTTCGACATCATGTACGGCAAGGGGATCAGCCGCGAGGGCTCGATCCTCGACGTCGCGGTCGACCTCGGGTTCATCAAGAAGTCGGGCGCCTGGTTTACCTACGAGGGTGAGCAGCTCGGCCAGGGCCGGGAGAACGTGAAGACGTTTCTCGGCGAGAACCCCCAGTTGATGGCCGAGGTCGACGACCGGATCCGGGCGCATCTGGCGCCCAGCGAGGACGACGTCGTCGCGGACGAAGCGATCGTCGATCCCGACGACCTGCCGATCTCGCTCGAATCCACGTCGTAACCCCGCCCTCACAGCGGAAATCGAAGCCTCCGGGCGGTTCCCGACTCTCCCTCGGGCGACCGGTCCCGGAGTGCTTCGCGTCCGGGCTCCGTTCGGGGTGCCGGGGACCCGCCAGAATGGTGCGGTGCCGGCCGACGGAGTGAACGGAGCAAACGGAGTGAACGGAGCGAACGGGTGGAAACGACGCGCCTACCGCGTCTTCGACCGCTTCGTGCCGACCATCCCGTTCCGGTACCTGCCGCCGAAGCAGTCGGTGCGCATGGCGTTCAACGTCATCTTGGACCGCGAGCCCGACGGGCAGGGCGCCGACGACTACACCCGCAAGCTGGCCAACGGCGAGTTGTCGCGTCGTGGCGTGGCCGAGATGCTGGCGCACTCCGAGGAGTTCCGCCGTCAGGTGCCGATCGGCAACGTGCTCCTCTCGATGCACGTCAGCCGGAGTGAGTTCGTGGCCGGGCTCCCTCCCGCGGCGCGGATCCTCGACCTCGGAGGGACGCACCAGGGCCTGCCCGACGGGGCGCTCGTCCACCTCGGCTACCCCTACCCCTTCGAGCGCCTGGTGGTCGTCGACCTCCCGGTCGAAGAGCGCGACGAGATCTACCAAGGCGGCTCGACCGGCGAGCCGGTGCAATCCGAGCTCGGCCCGGTCGAGTTCGCGTTCCACTCCATGGTCGACCTCGGCCGCTACGGCGATGCGTCGTTCGACATGGTGTACAGCGGCCAGACGATCGAGCACGTGACGGAGGCCGACGGCGACACCGTGGTCCGCGAGGCCTACCGGGTGCTGGCGCCGGGCGGGTGGTTCTGCCTTGACACCCCGAACGGACCGGTCTGGCGGCTGCGCTCGGACGAGCCCATGAACCACGACCACAAGATCGAGTACAGCGCGGCGCAGTTGGCGGCCAAGCTCGAGCGTGCAGGGTTCGAGGTCACGGAGTGCAAGGGCCTCAACCTCATGCGGGCGGGCTTCGACGCCGGCCGGTTCGACGAGGCCGAGGCCAGCGCGCACCCCGGAGTGTTCGCCGCGGCCGAGGAATGCCTGCTGCTCGCGCTCGTGGCGCGCAAGCCGGCCGCCTGAGCCCGAGTCCTCCCGCGCGGTCGGGCGACGGGACGGGCTGCGCCGCTACTTCTTCGTCGTCGTGGTCGTCGTCCTCGTGGTCGTGGTCGTCGTCGACGACGTGGGAGTGGCCGGCGGCGGTGCGGGTGGCGCCGTCATGGTGGCCAGGATCGTGTTGGGGACCAGCTCGACCCAGGTCGAGCCCGGCTCGAGCGGGATGACCTGCCCGGCCGAGTTGACGAACTGCGTCGGCGAGCCGAGCGCGCCGCGGTTCCAGCTGCCCTGGATCTCCTCGCCGTTGCGGAAGACGATCGCTGCGCCGCTGGCGTCCGGGTAGAGGTCCGCCTGCACCTCGAGGCCGCCCTCGGAGTTCTCGGCCCACGGCCCGTAGCTGATCGACACGTACTGCAGGACCACGTTCGGCGTCTGGTTCTGGGCGCCGTCGGCGAGCATGTCGGGCGTGATCCCGTTGTAGAAGCGCTGGAAGGTGTTGGTCGTGGCGTTCCACTTCCAGGTCACGTTGGACGTCCCGGAGAAGTCGATGTTCACCGTCGAGACCGGTGTCCCGCCGCCGGGGAGCGCGGTCGAGTAGGTGAAGAGCGGTTGGGGCGGCGTGGTCATCGTCGGGTGGGTGCCGTAGACGATGCTCGTGGAGGTGAAGTCGGCGTCGGGCGACACCCTTCCCGCCGGGTGGGTCATGAGCGACTGGCTCGCGCCGAGGTCCACGTTCACGATCGGCGAAGCGTCGATGTTGGCGAGTACCGGGTTGATGCCGCCGACGTGCGCCAGCAGCGGCGTGCCGAGCTGGCCCAGGATGCCGATGTCGATGTTGCGGGCCGAGCGGGCGGGGCCGATGAGTGAGACGTTCTGGCACTGGAAGACGGCGGCGTAGCGCGTGATGCCGCCCTCGACCGGCTCCTCGAAGACGATGTCCGCCTGGTCCAGCCCCGCCTGGGGCCGGCCGTCGGGGTAGTTGTCGATCTTGACCGCCATGGCGGGACGTTGCGGGACGACGCCACCGGGCGCCGGAAGGCCGGTGAGCGGACACGGCGGGCCGGGGGCCTTGGTGGTGGTGGTCGTCGTCGGCTTGGCCTTGGGTTTGGGTGCGGCGTCTTTGTGCGGCGTGGAGGAGCACGCAGCCAGGACCAGCCCGGCGAGGCCGACGGCGAGCAGCACGCCCCAGGCGGACGAGCGGCGCGCCCGGGTGCGGAGTGCAGCAGGGTTCGTCATTTCAGCGGCTCGATCGTAGAAGAAGGCCGCCCGAAAGTGGTGTCACTCCCGGTGACGACGTGGGCCGGAGGGTCTTAGGAGTGCTCGCCCGCGCTCAGGCCGACGCGGTTCCGGCGGCACTGCCGGCCGTCGCGGCCTTCCCGGTGTAGACGGCGTTCCAGTTGCCGCCCGAACTGCCGTAGGAGCTGGCGGGGCCGAGCCCGAACCGTCCGTAGAGGTTCTCCATCGCCCGGTTGAAGACGTCGCTGATCCCCGGGAACGGGCCGGGGATCACGAGCGAGGGGATTTTCCCGGTCGTCGAGAGTTGCGCCACGTAGCTCGCCGAACCGCTGGCGAACACGCCGCCGCCGTTTCCGGGCGCCGTGTAGTACGTGATGTCGGACCAGTTGGACTGACCGGGGACGGTCGAGTGCGCCAGCACGTCCGCGTTGCGGGGCCCGGGGAGCCCCGGCACGTAGCGGTCGTACTCACCCAGGATCGTCTGGGGGAAGCTCTGGCCGTCTTTCAGGTTGCAGCCGTCGTAGAACCACAACGAGGCGTCGGTGATCACCGTGTCGGCCTTCGCCCCGACGGACTGGTACATCGAACCGATGAGCGTCGACTCCGGCTGGCTCACGGGCGCCTGCTCCCAGTTGACGGTGGTGAGCGGCGGGTTCTCCTTGGCCAGCGGATCCTCGGCCGCGTCTTTGTAGCAGACCTGGAGCCGGTCTGGGCCGTTGGACGACGGCTCCAGGCGGATCTGGCGATAGCAGGCGTTGGCGCCGAGGAAGGCGAGGTTGACCCCACTGGTGCTGGCCGTGGCGGCACCATCCCGCATCGGCTGGGACCAGTACTCGTCGTGGCCCATGCTGAACAGGCAGCGATGGTTCAGCAGGAGCTGGGGACGCGTGTGCAGGTCGACGTCGGTCCAATAGGTCAGGTCCAGGCCGAGCCGTTCGAGGTGGAGGAGGAGTGGGAGCTCGTTGCCGACGAAGTCGGCCGCTCCCGAGGCCCACGTCTGCGGGTAGGGGCGGTCGAACGAGACGACGCGTGCGCGGTTGGCGAAGTTCTGCCCGCCACCGGCGGCAGGGCCGTAGTAGAGGCTGTAGCTGCCCCAGAGGTTGTAGGCCTGCCACGTGGTGACGCTGTTCTGGAACACGTAGGACGCCATGGACGCGTCGTCGCGAACGGTGAGCGGCACGAACTGCTCCTCACCGCCGTTCCCGACGAGCTTGACCAGGTAACAACCGGGCGGCCAGTCCTTCGTCACGCTCAACGTCATCGTCGGCTTCCACGGACAGCTCACCGTCCCGAGGCTGTTGGAGACGGCAGGCGGCTGCGGGGTGGCGGCGACGAAGTCCGTTTGCAGCACGAGCCGTCCGCCCAGGCCCTGGTAATAGCCCATCCGGTACACCTGGGCCTGGACCGCGGAGGCCGTCGTGTTGACGAACAACGCCACGTCGTCGCCGGCCACCGCGCTGACCTGGCTGGCGAACCCCTCGAGCGCGTGGTTGGGCTG
>DATDIE010000449.1:0-2387 GCA_036521235.1 Acidimicrobiales bacterium
GAGGGCAGGAAGGCAAGGGAGAGCGCCTGGGCCAGCGGGACCAGCGCGGCCCAGAAGTTCGTGTAGGCGGCCAGCGCGGTGACGATCGTGTACGCCGTCCAACAGAACCTCGGTGGCGGATCCACCTGCTGGATGCCCCGCACGAAGAAGAAGGACGACGCGCTGACGAGGAGGAGGGCCAATGAGTAGCCGCGCACGTCCTGCGCGAACTGAATGAAGAGCGGGTTGACCGCGAACAGCACGCCCGCCAGGAGGGCGGCCCGCTGCCCGAACAGCGAGCGCCCGAGAAAGATGACGATCCACAACGCCCCGACGGCAAGGATCACCGAGAGGCTGCGCAGGGCGACCTCGCTGTGACCGAAGACGGCCCACCCCCGCAACAGCAGGTAGTAGAGGGCCATGTTCGCCTCGCGGTGGGTCACCACGTTGGCGAAGCGGTGCCAGGGCGAGGTCGCCAGCGTGGCGCTGACCGACTCGTCGAGGAAGAGGCTGTGCGTCCCGAGGAACAGCGAGCCGAGGACGCCTCCGAGGACGAGCTCGGCCGCGACGGCGATGCGCCAGTGCCGCGGCGTCAGGGCGGTGTCGTGCGCAGGAGCATGCTCCACCGGTCGTGCGGCATGCTCAGCCGCCGTGGTCGCCATCATCATTCAATAGATCGGCTGCGCAGGGCCCCACGTGTAGTGGGAATCCTACGCTTCAGCGCGATTTATTCGCGGACTTGCTTGATGACAGCGCCGGCCGTGCGGGCCAGAATCACCAGGTCCCCTCCGACCGACCAATTTTCGATGTAGTGGTTGTCGAACCAGGCCCGGTCGGCAATGGAGGTGTCGCCGCGCAGCCCGTTGACCTGGGACAATCCCGTCAGGCCCACCGGAACCCGGTGGCGGTCGCCGTAACGCGGGACCTCCTGCTCGAACTGCTCCACGAAGAACGGGCGCTCGGGCCGGGGACCCACCAGCGACATGTCGCCCTTGAGGACGTTCCAAAGCTGCGGCAGCTCGTCGAGCGACGTCTTGCGCATGATGCGGCCGATTTTGGTGACGCGATCGTCCTCGTCGACACTCCACTGCACGTCCGACTCGTCGTTGACGCGCATGGAGCGGAACTTGTAGATCTCGACCTCGCGCCCGTTCTTCCCGATGCGACGCTGCCGGAAGTAGACGGGTCCGGGGCTCGAGAACCGCACAGCCAGCGCGAGCATGCCGTAGAGGGGAGAAAGCACCAGCAGCATGAGCCCGGCAATGGCCGAGTCGAAAGCCCGCTTCGCCATCCGACCCGACAGGCTCATCGTCGAGCGCCGCAGACGGACCAGGGGGTAACCCCAGACCATGTCGACGTCGCGCGGTGCCGCCTGGAGGCCGAGCTCGAAGAAGCGCGGCACGATGTACATCTCGACGTCCGCGTTCTCGCAGGACCGAATGACCCGCACGAGGTCGGGGTCGCGGTTGACGCCGAAGGCGATGACGACCCGGTCGATGCGGTGCTCGCGCAGGACGTCGTCAAGCTGGTCGATCCCGCCGAGGACCGGGCGCGAGAGCGACTCGTCCGTGCAGTCGTCGAGCAGGCCGATCGGGTGCAGGCCGTAGCTCGGGTTCAGCTCGAGGGCGTCGGCGAACCGCTCGGCCACCTGCCCGGCGCCGACGATGAGCACGCGCTGTGCCAGCGCACCCTTCGACCGCGCCCGCCGGATGCCGATGTAGGCGCAAGCCCGTCCGAGCAGGAGCATGGCCAGCGTCGCCATGCCGACGAGGACGACGGAGCGGACCTCACGGTTGTAGCCGTCGAAGATCCCGATCACGGCGATGGGCACGGCGACGGCAGCCGCCACCGTGCCGACATCCCGGCTCACGTTCAAAGTGATCCGGGCCGCGTACTGGCCCCGTAGTGCACAGATCCCGAGCGCGCCGACGATCAGGACTGCCGTGGACCACGCCAGGATCGCCGGGGCGAACGCCACGATGGCGATCACCAGGACGACCAGGTCAGTGCCCGCCACAAGCTGGCCGCTCGTACTCGCGCGGAACCGACGGCGCGCACGCGCCGCCGGCCCGACGTCAGATTCTGGCTTCGCCCACTGCCAATGCTGTAGGTCTCTGCCGAGTGTGACAGATGCCATTTCTATTGTTCCCTCGCCTTCGCCTTGCTCCCTCGCCGAGCGTGTGACAGATCAGGCGGTCCGACGGCGGCCGCGCACGAGCACGGTGCCCACGCCGATCGCCACGACACCGATGATGGCCATCTCTTCGATGTCAGCACCGGTGAACGCCAGCCCGCTCGATGGCGAGGTGGTGCTCGCCGCAGTCTTCGTGCCATCCGTCGGCACCACAGCGGTGCTGGCCGGTTGGGTCGTGATGCTGGGCGGCGTCGTGCAGCCCGTGTAGCAGGTA
>DATDIE010000450.1:0-2073 GCA_036521235.1 Acidimicrobiales bacterium
CAGTCCCCAGAGGCCCTGATGAAGTATCTCGACGGCGTGTCCGACGGTGACATCGACAAGATCACCCACCTCAACGCCATGAAGCACTTCCAGTTCGACCCGTTCTCGGTGCGGCCACGCGAGAAGTGCACCGTGGGCGCACTCCGGGCCGAGGCCTCCGACGTCGACGTCTCGCTGGTCTCCCGGGCCCGGGGGCACACGAAGACGAACGATGACGGCATCGTGAGCGTCAGCAGCTTCTCGACCCGTCTCGAGAAGATGATGGACAAGGACGAGGGCTGAGCCAGCCGGTTTCCGGCCAGGAATTCCTTCCGACCACGCCGGCGGTCCCGTAAAGCCCCACCCAGAGAGCGGAGCCCATGTCGATCGACTACGTCGCGGGTGACGACCACATCGTCACCATCACCATCAACCGGCCCGAGGCGCGCAACTCCATGGACATGGAGCACTTCTACGAGTTGCGCTGCGCATGGGACCGCTTCGGCGAGGACGACAACGCCTACGTGGCGATCGTCACCGGCGTCGGCAAGGACTTCTGCGTCGGGGCCGATCTGAAGACCTACATCCCGCAGGTCACCGAGCTGCACCAGAAGATGAAGGACGGAGAGCACCCAGACGAACTCGGCGGCTACAGGCTCGACGACGGGGTCAAGGCCGTGCTGCGCGGGACGAAGCTGTACAAGCCGATCATCGCGGCCGTCAACGGCACCTGCGTGGCGGGGGGCATGGAAATGCTCGGCGGCACCGACATACGGGTGGCGTCGGACACGGCGACGTTCGCCGTGATGGAGCCCAAGCGCGGGCTGTTCGCCGGCGGCGGCACCACGGTCCGGCTGCCCCGCCAGATCCCGTACCCGGCGGCCATGGAGTTCCTCCTGTGCGCCGACCAGATCCCGGCGCAGCGTGCGTTGGAGATGGGCGTGCTCAACGAGGTGTGCCGGCCGGCCGACCTGATGGAGCGGGCACTGGAGTACGCGCACCGCATCACGGCCAACGGTCCGTTCGCCGTCCGCAAGACGAAGGAGTCGGTGCTGCGCGGGCTGGCGGTCGACATGAAGGAGGCCTACCGGATCGAGTCGGAGCTCTCCGGCGAGGTCTTCAGCAGCGACGACGCCAAGGAAGGGCCGAAGGCGTTCGCCGAGAAGCGGGCGCCGAACTGGAAGAACCGCTGACCCCGGGCCCGGGCCCGGGCGGCAGCGACACCCGCCTGATCGTGCTGCCCGACGGGCGGCGGATCGAATGCCACTCCTACGGCGACCCCGGCGGGTTCCCGGTCCTCTACTGCCACGGCGGCCTGAGCGCGCCGGTGGACGTGGCGTTCGCCGACGACGCGGCGCGGGAGCGGGGTGTGCGCATCGTGGCCCCGGCCCGGCCGGGCATCGGCTCGTCGGACCGGTGCCGCGACCGCTGCGTGGCCGACTGGGCCTCCGATATGTCGGCCGTGGTGGCGGCGCTGGACATCGAGCGCTTCTCCGTCCTCGGCTGGTCCGCCGGCGGGCCGTTCGCGTTGGCGGTGGCGGCGGGGTTGGCCCCGCTCGTGGTGCACGCCGCGACCGTCGGCGGCATGGCGCCGCTGCGGCCACCGCTCTCCGCCCGCCAACTCGGGCTCCGCCTCGACCAGGTCCTCTTCCCGCTCGCGACGCGGAGTCGCTCGTTGGCGGCGGTCGTCGTGCGGGTCTCGGCCCTGGCGCCGGCCGGCGTCGAACGGAGCGTGCTCCTGCGCTCCCTCCCGCCCGAGGACCGGGCCGTCGTGGAGAAGATGACGCCGGCCGAGGTGGCGGACGGTCTGCACGACGCGCTGCGGCACGGGCCGGGCGGGATCGCCGACGACTACGGGGTGCTCGCCGCCGAGTGGGGGTTCGAACTGGCCGACGTCAGCGGACCCGCCACCGTGTTCCAGGGCGCAGCCGACACACTGCTGCCTATGTCGCACGCCGAGGCGCTGGCGGCGCAGTTGCCGGCGGGGCGGCTCGAGGTCGTGGAGGGGGCGGGGCACTTCGTGCTGCGCCCGCATCTCGGGCGGGTGCTCGACGTGCTCGTTCCCTGATCCAACTCAGCGCGACTGCAACGCGT
>DATDIE010000451.1:0-15682 GCA_036521235.1 Acidimicrobiales bacterium
AGCTCCGGGGTGTTCGTCTTGCCGCAGATGACGAAGCCCGCCCTGATGTAGCGCTTGGTGAGCTCCTGGGTCACCGTCGAGTGGTAGTCACCGGAGAAATCCAGGCCCTCGTTGAACGGGGTGCCGGCCAGCTCGGCGCCCAGGTCCTTGAGCAGGAACGGCACGCCGCGGAACGGGCCGTCGGGCAGCGGGCCCGGCTCCTCCGACGCCTCGGCCCGGGCCCGGTTGAACAGCTCGTGGATGACGGCGTTCAGCTCGGGGTTGAGCTTCTCGATCCGGCCGATCGCTTCGTCCACCAGCTCGGCCGCCGAAACAACCTTGCGCCGGACCAGGTCGGCCTGCCCCGTCGCGTCCAACCATGCGGTGTCGTCGCTCATGGACGCACCGTACCCACGCCGGCCCCGCCACGCTCGTGGCCCGGGTCCGCTCAGGCCGGGGCGCCCACCGTGGCGTCCTGGGGCCCAGCCGCCGCCGCCTCCGACCCGCCCGGCCGCGTCGCCCCCGTGCGGATGGCGATCGCCTCGTTCACCGTCACGTCCTTGCCACACGCCACGCAGCGGCGCCGGTCGTCGAGCTCTCCCCCGCAGCCTCGATGCTGGAGGATCATCGGCCGCTCACCCTCGAGCCCGTAGCGATCGCCCCACTGCAGCAGCGCCACGAGCACGGGCCACAGGTCGGCGCCCTTCTCGGTCAGGCGGTACTCGCAGCGCAGCGGCCGCTCCTGGTACGGCCGCTTGACCAAGATCCCTTCCTCGACGAGCCGCTCGAGCCTCGCCTGCAACACGTTGCGGGCGATACCCAGATGCTTCTGCAGCTCCTCGAAGCGCCGGGTCCCCAAGAAGACGTCACGGATGATGAGCAGCGTCCATCGCTCGCCCACCACCTCGAGCGTCGACGCCACCGGGCAGTACTGGTTGGCGTAGTCACGCTTCAGCATCCTTTCAGCCTACCGGATATTTCCGCCATGTCCATTGCTTCATGAAACTTTCTCCCGTACAGTGAGTTTCATGACAGAACCGAGTGTTGACAGGTCCAGCGCCCCGCCCATGGGCGGCCGCCCCGTCCTGACCTCCCTGATCGTGCTGACGGGGGTGTTCCTCTCCTCGCTCGACCTCTTCATCGTCAACATCGCCTTTCCCAGCATCTCAGCCGACTTCCACGGCGAGAGCACGAGCTCGCTGTCGTGGGTGCTCAGCGCCTACGCCATCGTCTTCGCCGCCGCCCTGGTGCCCGCCGGGCGCTGGGCCGACCGGGCGGGCCGCAAGCGGGCCTTCCTCCTCGGCCTCGCCATCTTCACGGCGTCGTCGGCCGCCTGCGCGCTGGCGCCCTCGCTCGACGTCCTGATCGGCGCCCGGGTCGTGCAGGCGGTCGGCGGCGCACTGATGCTGCCGACCTCGCTCGGCCTCCTCCTCCCCGCCTTCGGCCCGGCGCGCAAGGGCGCGGCGATCGGTCTGTGGTCGGCCGTCGGCGGCGCGGCCGCAGCCTTCGGTCCCCCCATCGGCGGCCTCCTCGTGCAGGTCAGCTGGCGCTGGGTCTTCCTGGTCAACCTGCCGTTCAGCGTGCTCGCCCTGGTCTTCGGCGTCCGCATGCTCTCCGAGGTCCGGGACCCGGACGCGCACAAGTCGGACCTGGTCGGCGCCGTGCTGCTGTCGGTCTCGGTGGCCGCCTTGGTCGTCGCCATCGTGCAGGGCTCGACCTGGGGCTGGGGCAGCGCCCGCACCCTCGGCGCCTTCGCGCTGGCCGCGGCGGCCGGCGCCGGGCTGGCCGTGCGCTCCTTCCGTCACCCCTATCCGATCCTCGAGCCGGCCGTCATCCGCCACCGCGCCGTCGCGCTGGCCGACCTCAGCTCGACCATCTTCTTCTGCGGTTTCGGGGCCCTCGTCCTTGGCGGCGTCCTGTTCCTCACGGGCGTCTGGCACGAGTCGGTGCTGAGCGCCGGCTTCATGATCGCCCCCGGACCGCTCCTGGCCGGCCTGACCGCCTTCCCCGCAGGCCTGCTCGGTGCCCGCCTCGGGCACCGTGTCGTCGGCACGGCCGGGGCCCTCTGCTTCGCCGCCGGCGGTGCGTGGTGGATCGCCCGGGTAGGTGCCACCCCTGACTGGGTGTCCGCCTACCTGCCCGGCAGCCTGATCAGCGGGTTCGGCGTCGGCCTGATGCTGCCCTCCCTCGGCGGCGCCGCCACGGCCCCGCTGCCGCCCCAGCGCTTCGCCACCGGCTCCGCCCTCTACGCCATGACCCGCCAGATCGGCGTCGCCCTCGGCGTGGCCTGCCTGGTGGCGATCCTGGGCACGGCAACCGGGGCCTCCGCGGTAGGGGCCTTCCACCACGCCTGGTTCTTCATGGCCGGGTGCGGGCTGCTCTCCGGCCTCGTCCTCCAGGGCATCGGTGCCCGCAGGACAGAGACGGCCGACGCCGGGAAGATCCCCCTCGACGAGGCCGCCTCGCCGGCCGTGCCGGTCTCCGCCTACGCGGTCGCCGGCGGCAAGTAGGAGGGGTTCGCCACCAGGAGCTGGTCCCGGGCCGCAGCCGCCAGCGCCGGAGCCACCGACCGCCAGTCGTCGTCGAGATCGCCCGACCGCAGGGCGGCGGCCAGGGCCGTGTCGTCGGCGTAGCCGAGGGCGGCCAGCCGGGTGGCGTGCGCGGCGGCGATCGAGGGGCCCAGCCGGAGCTCGCGCTCGACGATGCCGAGGGCGTTGCGGGCCACGCGGGCCTCGAAGCCGGCGGCGCCCTCGTCGCGCTCCATGAGGCCCTCGACGTACTCGCGGACGGCCTCGACCAGCTCACCCGACGTGGGGCGCCCGAAGGGCGGGAGCGGTCCGGCCGCCGCCACCGGCTCGGGGAGGTCGGCGGGCGGTGGCACCCCGAGGAGGACGAACAGGTCCCACTCGCTCTCGCAGACCCGCCGCCCGATCGCCGCCAGCTCGACCGAGCGCGTCGCCCCGCTCAGGTGCACCGACGCCTGGAGCGCGCAGATGGCGGCCCACTTCGCCGTGGCGTAGACCTGCCACCAGTGGACGCGCTCGGGGGCGAGCGGAGCGCCGCCCGCCGCCTCGTACGCCGCCAGCAGGTCGGCCAGCGCGCCGAAGCCGCCGACCTCGCCGGGGCCGCCGAAGCGCCAGGCCGGGGCGCAGAGCCAGCCGACGTCCTCGGCCGGGTCGCCGGCGTGGGCGAGCTCCCAATCGAGCACGCCGCGCAGGCCGTCGGGGCCGACGAGCAGGTTCCCGCAGCGGAAGTCGCCGTGGACCGTGACCCGGGCCGGGGACGTGGAGTCGGGGTCCGGGTCGGGGCGGTGGGCGGCCAGCCAGCGCACGCCGAGCTCGAGGGCGGGGCGGACCTCGCCGAGGGTATCGAGGAGCGGCAGGGGGTCGCGGAGCGGGTCGGCCCGCGGCAGGCCCTCGATCGTGGCCGGGTCGATCGTGTGGACGGCGGCGAGGGCGCGGCCGCACTGGGCGGTCAGCGCGGCGCGGGCGGCGGCCCATTCGGGGTCACGGAGGATCTTGCGCGGGATCGTCTCGCCCTCGAGGCGCTCGACCACGAGCCAGGCGCCGCCCAGCGGGTCTGCGTCGGCGTCCGCGTCGGGGTCGGGGTCGGGGGCCGCGACGACGGCCGGCACGGGGACGCCGGCCCGCCCGGCCGCATCGAGGAGCCCGCGCTCGAGACGCGCCTTCGCCTGTCCCGGCGCCCCGCCGCTGCGGTCCATCTGCAGGATCAGCGGGCGGGGGCTGTCGCCCGACGTCTCCAGGTCGAACGCGCTGGTGACCCGGGACGCGCCGCCCGAGAGCCGCCGCAGGTCGCGCACCGCCCCGCCCAGTCGCGCACCGAGCGCCGTGGCGAGCTCGTCGCTGCTCAGGCGGGGGGACATCGCTGCGGCCGGGGTCGGTGGGTCGGGTTCGGTGCCGGGCCGTTCGGACCGGGGCGGCGGCTACTCGACAGGGACGACCGGCCTCCCGGCGTCGTCGAGCTGGTGGAGGTACTCGGCGATGCCGTAGCCGGTGCGGGGCGTGCCGTCGGCACCGTCGCCGCCCTCGTACGTCCAGCGGGCCAGGCCCTCGTTGACGAGCGTGCCGCCGGCCTGGCCGATCGGCGCCACCCGCAACACGTCGCCGCGCAGCGGGAACGTCCGCCCCGACTTGTCGGCCACCTCGAGGTGCACGACGCGGTGGGTCACGCCGTCGTCCTCGAGCTCGGTGCGCACGCGCCACTCGGCGACCGAGGTGGCCCGCTCGCCGTCCCAGACCCAGCCCCGGTGGAGGTCGCCGGCGTCGGTGCCGAGGCGGATGCCGCCGAAGTGCAGGTCGCCGCCGACGTTGATGGAGAACCAGCGCCACATCTTGGGGCCGCCCCAGCGCCGTGGGCCCCAGGAGCGGTCGCGGTTGCCGTGCGCCCCGGTCCACTCGTGCGTCACCCCGTCGACCGTGAGCGTGCCCGTCCAGCGCCCCGACTGCTCGAGATGCCCCTTGCCGACCGTGCCCGACGCGGCCGCCGCCTCCTTCGACTTGGGCCCCCCGCCGGGCTGGCCGTCGGTGCCCACCGCCGGCGTGATGGCGTCGAAGCGGACGTCGAGCGCGACCTTGACCGGGTGCGCCTCGGCCTCCGCCTCGGCCCGGCTCTTGCCGCACGGGCGCGCCGAGACGGCGTCGTCCATCGTGAGGCGCCAGGACTGGAGGGCCTCGAGCATCTCGTAGCGGACGGCGCCGACCTCGAGGTCGCGGTCGACCATCTCGCGCTGCTCCTTGACGAAGCGGTACTCGCCGAGCTCGCCGCCCGGGAGCCAGAGCGACATGCCCACGTCCATCGTCCCCTCGTTGGGCCGGATCCCGATGCGGGTGAAGAGCCCCGAGTCGCTCCCGGGGTCGTAGGCGTTGAAGTAGTACGACTCGCTCCAGGCGGTGTCCCCTTCGACGGGGTGGGCGAGGTCGTGGCGGGCGTCGAGGATCGGCATACCTACACCATGGTCTGGCCGGCGCTGACATTCAACGCCTCGCCGGTGACGCCCCGGGCGGCGTCGGAGAGCAGCCAGCAGATGGCGGCGGCGATCTCGCCGGCCGACTGGAGGCGCCCGAGCGGGATCTCGCGGGCGATGTAGGTGGCCAGGCCCTCGGGGCCGCCCATGAGCCCCTCGAACATGGCGTCCTTGTTGATGAGGTCGGTGTCCACCGTGCCCGGGCACACGGCGTTGACCGCGATGCCCTGGGGGCCGAGCTCGAGGGCCATGGTCTGGGTCAGGAGGATGACCCCGGCCTTCGCCGCGCAGTACGGCCCGAGGAAGGGGAAGGCCCGCTTGCCGGCCTGGCTCGAGACGTTGCAGACCCGCCCGCCCACGCCGGCCGCCACCATGCGGGTGGCGCAGGCCTTCGACACCAGCCAGGTGCCGATGAGGTTGACGTCGAGCACGCGGCGGAACTCGTCGGCGGGCACGTTGAGGAGCGGCCCGAAGCCGAAGCCGGGCCCACTCCCGCCGGCGACGTTCGCCACGAGCGTCACGGTGCCGAGCTCCTCGCTCACCGCGGCCACGGCCGCCTCGACGCCCGCCTCGTCCGACACGTCGGCGGTGGCGACCGCCGCGCGGACCCCGAGGGCGGCGATCTCGGTGGCCAGGGTGGCCAGGTCGTCCCCGGTCGCGGTCTCGTGGAACGGCGCCTCGTCGTAGGGCCGGGCGATGTCGAGGCAGGCGACGTCGGCCCCGCCGGCGGCGAGCGTCAGCGCGGTGGACCGCCCGATGCCACGGGGACGTGCCGCCCCCGTGACGAGCGCCACCCGGCCCGCGAACGGGCGCTCCGGAATTGCTTGTGGAAGGCTCACCGCGCCAACGTAGGACGAACGCGGGCGGCCGTGCCGCCCGAGGGCAGTTCGAGATGCGGGGGGTAGGCACGCATGCGGGCGGCGGTGACGCGGGGTGGACAGCTGGTGGTCGGTGACGTGGCGGAGCCCGTGCCGTCGTCGGGCCACGTCGTGGTCCGCTCGCTCGCGACGGGCATCTGCGGGTCCGACCTCCACGCGCTGGCCGACTTCTCGCACTTCACCGGGCTCATGGAGAAGGTCGGCGTGCCGGCCATGGACGCGGCGGCCGACTGCGTGTTCGGCCACGAGTTCTGCGCCGAGATCCTCGAGCACGGGCCCGACACGGCGGGCACCCTGCCGGTCGGCTCGCGCGTGTGCTCGGTGCCGATCATCATCGGGCCCGGCGGCGTCGAGCAGATCGGCTACTCCAACCGGTACCCGGGCGCGCTGGCCGAGCGCATGGTGCTCCAGGAGCTGCTGCTGCTCCCGGTGCCCGACGGCCTCGAGACCGACCTCGCCGCGCTGACCGAGCCGCTCGCCGTCGGCGAGCACGCGGTCGGGCTGGCCGGCCTCACCCCGGGCCAGCCCTGCCTCGTCGTGGGGTGCGGCCCCGTCGGCCTGGCGGTGATCGCCGCGCTCAAGGGCCGCGGCCACGGGCCGGTGCTGGCGGCCGACTTCTCCCCGACCCGTCGCCGCCTGGCCGAGGCGTTCGGCGCGGACGAGGTGATCGACCCGGCGGCCGAGTCGCCGCACGAGCGCTGGGCCGCCTTCGGCGTGGCCAAGACCGTGATGGAGCGCGCCGGCGCCTCCATGCTCGGTGGGGCGATCAAGGACCCGGTGATCTTCGAGGCCGTCGGCGTGCCGGGCATGCTGCAGTCGCTCATCGAGGACGCTCCCCCGCACAGCCGGATCGTGGTGGTCGGGGTCTGCATGCACACCGACGCCATCGAGCCGTTCATGGCGGTCACCAAGGAGATGGAGCTGCGCTTCTCCTTCGGCTACACGCCGTCGGAGTTCGCCGCCACCCTGGCGCGCCTGGCCGCCGGGGTCCCGGGCGCCGAGCTCCTCGTCACCTCGGCCGTCGACCTGGCCGGCGCGCCCGGCGCCTTCGAGACGCTGCGCACCCCGGGCGAGCACGGCAAGATCCTCGTGCAGCCGTGACCGGGGGCCGACTCCGAGCCACCCGCCGCGCCCCGAGGCGGTCCCAGTCCCAGTCCCAGCTCACAGACACGGAGAACCATGACGACGATTGACGCCACCGGCCGCCTCGGGTTCGGGATCTGCCTGGCCCCGTTCCACCCCGTGGGCCAGAACCCGACGCTCGCGCTCGAGCGCGACCTCCAGCTGATCGAGCACCTCGACGACCTGGGCCTCGACGAGGCGTGGTTCGGCGAGCACCACTCGGCCGGCTACGAGATCATCGCCTCGCCCGAGGTGTTCATCGCCGCCGTGGCCCAGCGGACCAAGCACATCCGCCTCGGCACCGGCGTGTCGTCGCTGCCGTACCACCAGCCCTTCATGCTGGCGGACCGCATGGTGCTGCTCGATCACCTCACCCGCGGCCGCGTGATGTTCGGCGTCGGCCCGGGCGCGCTGCCCTCCGACGCGTTCATGATGGGCATCGACCCGGCCAAGCAGCGCGACATGATGGAGGAGAGCTTCGAGGCCATCCTGCAGCTCTTCGCCGGCGAGACGGTCTCCATGGAGACCGAATGGTTCACGCTCCGCAACGCGCGCCTGCAGCTGCTCCCCTACCAGCGCCCCTTCCCCGAGGTCGCCGTGGCGGCCCAGGTCTCGCCGTCCGGCCCGCGCCTGGCAGGACGCTTCGGGTCCAGCCTGCTGTCGCTCGGCGCCACCACCGAGGGCGGCTTCGACGTCCTCGGATCGCACTGGCAGGTCATGGAGGAGCGCGCCGAGGAGTTCTCGACGATCGTCGACCGCAACAAGTGGCGCCTCGTCGGGCCGATGCACATCGCCGAGTCCACGGAGCAGGCGATCGCCGACGTGGCCTTCGGCCTCGAGGAGTGGGTCGACTACTTCCAGCGGGTCGCCGCCCTCCCGATCGCGCCCAACACCGACAACTTCGCCTCGCTCGTCGACGCGCTGAACGCCTCGGGCATCGCGGTGATCGGCACCCCCGACGACGCCATCGCCCAGATCGAGCGGCTCCAGGTGCAGTCCGGCGGGTTCGGGACCTACCTCTGCATGGGGCACGAGTGGGCCGACACCGCGGCGACCCGCCACTCCTACGAGCTGCTGGCCCGCTACGTGGCGCCGCACTTCCAGGACTCGTCGCGCACGCTCACCTCGAGCCGGGACTGGGCGGCCGAGAACCGACCAGAGTTCATCGGCGCGGCGGGCAACGCCATCATGTCGGCCATCCAGAAGCACCACGACGAGAAGGCGGAGAAGGCGGCCGCCAAGGAGGGGGCCGCGAGCGAGACGGTGACGCCCCGTGGCTGAGATCACCCACGAACAGGTCGCCACGAACGGCGTCGAGCTGCACGTCGCGGCGGCCGGCCCGGCGGACGGCCCGCCCGTGATCCTGTGCCACGGCTTCCCCGAGCTGTGGTACTCGTGGCGCCACCAGCTCGGTGCGCTGGGCGACGCGGGCTACCGCGCCCTGGCGCCCGACCTGCGCGGCTACGGCGACAGCTCCGCCCCCAAGGACGTGGCCGCCTACGGCTCGGACCAGCTGACCGGCGACCTGTGCGGGCTGCTCGACCACTACGGCTGGGAGCAGGCGGCGTTCTCGGGGCACGACTGGGGCGCCATGGTGGTGTGGGAGATGGGCCGGCTCCACCCCGAGCGCGTGGCGTCCATCTACGCCATGAGCGTCCCGTACTCGCAGGCGCCCGGGCCGCCGACCGAGATCTTCCGCCACATCTTCGGGGACAAGTTCTTCTACATGCTCTACTTCCAGGACGTCGGGCCGGCGGAGGCGGAGTTCGACGAGAGCCCTCGCCACTACGTCCGCACGATGCTGTACTCGGCGGGCGGCGAGGGCATGGCGCAGGGGCCGGCGCTGCGTGGCGACGCCCCGGCGAAGGACACGAAGTTCCTCGACATCCTGCAGCCGGCGCCCGACGCGCTGCCCGACTGGCTGACCGAACACGACGTCGACGTGTACACCGAGGGGCTCACACGCAGCGGCCTCTTCGGCCCGCTCAGCTTCTACCGCAACCTCGACGCCAACTGGGGCCGCTCCAAGGACCTGCCCGCCTCGCTCTACACGATGCCGAGCGGCTTCCTCACCGGGTCTCTCGACCCGGTCGTGATCATGCAGCCCGGCGCGATCGACGTGATGACCGAGCAGCTCCCCGCGTTCCGCGGCGCCACCGTCGTCGAGGGCGCCGGCCACTGGATCCAGCAGGAGCGCCCCGCGGAGACGAACGCGGCGCTGCTGGCGTTCCTCGACGCCACCCGGTGAGGCGGCCGTCGACGAGCCGGCGGGCGTGAGCCGGCTGCACCCGCTGCCGGGCCAACCCGGCGACGTCCCCTGGCCGACCGAGGAATGGCCTCAAGGCGAGCTCCCGGCCGGGGTCGGCGCCATGCTGGCGCCGCTGCTCGACGCGGCGTTCGACGACACCAGCCCGATCGCGACGACGCACGCCGTGGTGATCGTGCACCACGGGCGCATCGTCTTCGAGCGCTACCACAGCGCGCTCGAGCACTTCGACCGACCGCCGACGCCGGTGACCGCCGAGCTGCCGCTCCTCAGCTGGTCGATGGCCAAGTCCATGCTGCACGCCGTCGTCGGCATCCTCGTCGGCGAGGGCCGGCTCGACGTCGACGCGCCGGCGCCCGTCCCCGAGTGGGCCGACCCGGCCGACCCGCGCCACGCCATCACGCTGCGGCAGTTGCTCGCGATGCGCGACGGGCTCGACTACGTGGAGGAGTACGAGTCGGAGGATCCCGACGCCCTGAGGATGCTCTTCGGCGACGGGCGCTCCGACATGGCCCACTTCGCGGCCGACCGGCCTCTGACGGAGCAGCCCGGGGCGCGGTTCAACTACTCGTCGGCCACGTCGAACATCGTCTCGGGCGTCGTGGCGCGCACCGTCGGACCCGGCGAGCCGTACGCCCGCTTCCTGCACAACCGCCTGTTCGCTCCGCTCGGCATGGCGAGCGCCGACCCCGAGTTCGACGAGGCCGGGACGTGGGCCGCCTCGTCGTTCCTGCGGGCCACTGCCCGCGACTTCGCACGCTTCGGCCTCTTCTACCTGCGCGACGGCGTGTGGGACGGCGTCCGCCTGCTGCCCGCCGGCTGGGTCGACTACGGCCGCACCTTGGTCTCGGTCGACGAGGACGGCCAGCCCTTCGGTGCGCACTGGTGGGGCCTGGCCGGCGACAACCCGCTCGGCACGTTCCGCGCCGCCGGCTACGAGGGGCAGTCCATCTCCATCTGCCCGCCGCTCGACCTCGTCGTGGTGCGGCTCGGCCGGACGCCCGTCGCGCGGTCGGACAACCTCATCGGTTGGCGCGTCGCCATGGTCGAGGCGTTCGCCGACGCCGGCTGAGGCGCCCGGCGCTCAGCCCGCTGCCACCGGCGTCGCCACGAAGACCGGGATCTGGCGCTGGGTGTTCTGCTGGTACTCGATGTAGGGCGGGTACGCCTTGGAGGCCCGCTCCCACCACGCCTTCTTCTCGTCGCCGGTCACCTCGCGCACTTTGACCCGGAACGGCTCGGGGCCGTCCTGGATCGTCACGTCGTCGGGGTACGCCACCAGGTTGTAGTACCAGGCGGGGTTCTCGGGCATCCCACCCTTCGAGGCCACGAGCGCGTACTCGCCGTCGTGCTCGACGCGCATGAGCCCGAACTTGCGCACCTTGCCGCTCTTGGCGCCGCGGGTCGCCACCACGATGATGGGCATGTCGGTGTCCATCAGCGTGTTGGCCTGCGCGCCGCCGGAGGCCTCGTACGCGGCCACCTGGTCACGCACCCAGTCCCACGGGCTCGGTTCGTAGTCACCCTGCAGTGTCGTCATGGGGGCGAGCGTAAGGGGACGCCGCTACGGTTCGTACGTGCCCCCGGACCCGATGGCCACCGCCGACGTCGTCGCCCTGCACGGCAAGCTCTCCAACTGGGGGCGCTGGGGCCCCGAGGACCAGCTCGGTGCGCTCAACCTCATCACCCCGGAGGTCACTGCGGCGGCCGCGGCGACCGTGCGCACCGGCCGGACGGTGTCGTGCGCGCGGCCGCTCAACACCCAGGCCGCGCCGGACAACCCGTCCCCCGTGGCGCACCACATGATCGGGACCGCCACCGAGGGTTGGGGGGCCGACTACGTCGCATTGGCGCCGCACGGCTTCGCCACCAGCCACATCGATGCCCTGTGCCACGTCTTCCACGAGGGCACGCTCTTCAACGGGTATCCCGCGACGACCGTCACCGCGCACGGGGCGACGCGCCTCGGCATCCACCACCTGCGCTCGGGCGTCGTCACCCGGGGAGTGCTGCTCGACGTCCCGGCGGGGCGCGGCGTCGACGCCCTCGAGCCCGGTGAGCCCATCTTCCCCGAGGACCTCGAGGCGGCCGAGGAACGCGCCGGTCTGCGCGTCCGTACCGGCGACGCGTTGCTCCTGCGCACGGGGCGCTGGGTCTGGCGGGACGCGCACGGCCCGTGGGACGTCGCCAGCCGGGCGGCCGGACTCGACGCCTCCTGCCTGGCCTGGCTGCGGGACCGCGACGTCGCCACGCTGGGCTCCGACGCCGTGTCCGACGTGCTGCCCTCACGCGTGGAGGGCGTCGGCATGCCGATCCACGAGGTCGCCATCGTCGCCCTCGGACTGCACCTGATGGACAACCTCGACCTCGATGCGCTGGCGGCGGCGTGCGCGGAGGAGCATCGTTGGGAGTTCTTCTTCGTCGTGGCGCCCCTCGTGCTGCGGCGCGGCACGGCCTCGCCGGTGAATCCGATCGCCATCTTCTGAGCCGTTCCGACGAGAGGAGCCCCGCAATGCCCGAGACGCGCAACGGTGAGGTCGAGATCCACTACGAGACGTTCGGTGATCCAGAGCGCCCGACGTTGCTGTTGGTCAACGGCCTCGGCTCGCAGTGCATCAACTACGCCACCGAGTGGTGCGAGATGTTCGCCGCCGAGGGGTACCACGTGGTGCGGTTCGACAACCGGGACGTGGGCCTCTCGTCCAAGCTGCCCGACGTCGAGTACACGCTGGCGGACATGGCCGCCGACGCTGTCGCCGTCCTCGACGCCGTCGACGTGGACCGGGCCCACGTCATGGGGTGCTCGATGGGCGGGATGATCGTCCAGCGTCTCGCCATCGACCACCCCGAACGCCTGCACTCGATGACCTCGGTCATGTCGCGTACGGGTGAGCCCGGCTTCGGCGAGAGCTCCGAAGAGGCCCTCGCCATCTTGATGACGCCTCCTCCCGTCGAGCGCCCCGCCTACATCGAGCGCCAGGTCGAGGCGCACCGGGTCTACGGGTCAAAGCCCGAATGGCTCGACGAGGACGCCATCCGCCGACGCGCCGCCAACGCGTACGACCGTTGCTTCTACCCCGACGGCATCCGCCACCAGATGATGGCGGTCGGGCGAGACGGCTCGCGGAGCGAGCAGCTGGCGGCCCTCGACCTGCCGGTGCTGGTGATCCACGGCAGCCGGGACACGCTCATCGACCCGAGCGGCGGGCGCCGGACGGCGGAACTGATCCCGGGCGCCCGCTACGTGGAGATCGAGGGGATGGGCCACGACTACCCCGTCGCGGTGTGGCGGCAGTGGGTGGATGCCTGGGCCGAGTTCGCCCGCACCACCGACGCCCCGGTCGGGTGATCCCGGGGGGCCCTCAGGCCCCCTCGTAGAGGAATCCCAGGTCGGGCGCGGTGAGGATGGCCCGGAACGGGATGCCCTCGGCCGACGCCATCGCCTCGACGGTGCCGCCGCGGTCGACCACCGCGACGAGGAGCACGACCTCGGCCCCGGCCTCCTGCACGGCGTGCGCCGCCTCGAGCAGCGACGTGCCGCGGGTGACGGTGTCCTCCGTGACGACGACCTTGTCCCCGGGGTCGAGCGCACCGGCGATCCGGCCGCCGGCCCCGTGGTCCTTGGCCTCCTTGCGCACGCTGAACGCCTTGAGCGGCCGGCCCCTCGTGGCGGCGACCCCGGCGGTGACGAACGCCACCGGGTCGGCGCCCATGGTGAGGCCGCCGATCGCCGTGGCGTCGGGCGGGATCACCGAGAGCACGGCGTCGGCCACGAGCACCATGGCCTCGGGCCGGCAGACGGTCTGCTTGGAGTCGATGAACCAGGTGCTCTTGCGTCCCGACTTCAGCGTGAAGTCGCCGCGCTTGACGGAGTGCTCGAGCAGGTGCGCGCGCAGCTCGGGGTACGGGCAGTCGGCGCTCACGCGAAGCGGACGCCGGAGGCGTCATCGACTTCGCCGATGACGACGCCGGGGCGATCCGCGGCGCGCAGGGCGGAGAGCACATCCGCGACGCCCCCGGCGTCTACGACGAGGACCATGCCGAGGCCGCGGTTGAAGACGCGGTCCATCTCGTCCTGGTCGACCGCGCCGAGGCGACGGATCTCCTCGAAGATGCGGGGCTCCTCCCAGGCGTCGCGGCGGACCACGGCGCCCAGGCTCTCGGGCAGGACGCGGGGCAGGTTGCCGACGATGCCGCCACCGGTGATGTGCGCGCACGCATGGACGGCCGCACCGCCCGACGCGCGGGCGGCAAGTACAGCCGGTGCGTACACGACGGACGGGCGCAGGAGCTCGTCGGCCACCGTCACGCCGGCGCCGTCCCACGCCGGGTCGCCGAGGTCGAGCCCGGCGCGCTCGAGCAGGACGTGGCGGGCCAAGGTGTAGCCATTGGAGCGCAGGCCCGGCGAGGGCAGCCCGATCAGCGCGTCGCCCACGCGGACGCGTTCGGGACCGAGTTGGGTCCCGTCCTCGACGACCCCCACGGCGAACCCGGCGAGGTCGAGGTCGTCGGGCGCCATGACACCGGGGTGCTCGGCCGTCTCCCCGCCGATCAGGGCGCACCCGGCCTGCCGGCACCCTTCGTGCACGCCGGCCACGACGGTCGCGATGCGCTCGGGGTCCACCTTGCCGGTGGCGATGTAGTCGAGCATGAAGAGCGGCTCGGCGCCGACGCACACCACGTCGTCGACGCACATCGCCACCAGGTCGATGCCGATGGTCTCGTAGCGCCCGGTGGCGCGGGCGACCACGAGTTTGGTGCCCACGCCGTCCGTCGACGAGACGAGCACGGGCGAGGGGTAACGGGCGAGGTCGAGCGGGAACTGGCCGCCAAAGCCGCCGATGCCCGCCACCATCGACGCCAATCGCCCCACCGCGGCGTCGCCGGCGGTGATGTCCACGCCGGCGGCCGCGTAGGTGGCGCCGCCCTCGCTCACAGCGCTCAGACCCCGGGCAGCGCGCCCTGGTGCGCCGTGACGACCGGCTCGCGCTCGGGCCGCCCGATCTCCACCCGTGTCGTCACCGAGGCCGGGACGGGCGTCGGGTAGTCGCCGGTGAAGCAGGCGTCGCAGAAGCCGGCATCAGCCCCGATGGCGGCCTTCAGGTTCTCGATGCTGATGTAAGCCAGCGAGTCGGCGCCCAGGACGGCGGCCATCTCGTCGACCGTGTGGTCGGTCGCCAGCAGCTCTTCGTGCGACGGCGTGTCGATCCCGTAGAAGCAGGGCCACCGCCAGGGGGGCGACGAGATCCGCAGGTGCACCTCGGACGCGCCGGCTTCGCGCAGCATCTTGATCACCGAGCGCTGCGTCGTGCCGCGCACGATCGAGTCGTCCACGACGACCAGCCGCTTGCCGGCGATCGCGTCGCGCAACGGGTTCAGCTTGCGACGCACTGCGTCCGCCCGGGCCAGCTGGTCCGGCGCGATGAACGAGCGGCCGATGTAACGGTTCTTCACGAGCCCCTGTCCGTAGGGGATCCCGCTGGCGCGGGCGAAGCCCTCCGCCGCGGGGACGCCCGACTCGGGCACCCCCATCACCATGTCGGCCACGGCGGGCGCCTGCAGGGCCAGCAACTCCCCCATGCGACAGCGCGTCTCGTGCACCTCGCGGCCGTAGAGCCGGCTGTCGGGACGCGCGATGTAGGCGAACTCGAAGATGCACAGCCGTGGCTCGACGTCGCGTAGCCAGGTGATCTCCATGCTGCGCGGCCCGTCCTCGTCGATGACCACCATCTCGCCCGGCGCCACCTCACGCACGAAGTCGGCGCCGATGACGTTGAGGGCGGGTGTCTCCGACGCGAGCACCCACCCCTCTGGTGCGTCCGGTGGGCCCAACCGGCCGAGGCACAGCGGACGGAAGCCATAGGGGTCGCGCACGCCGAACAGTCGCTCCGAACTCATCAACACGAACGAGTACGCGCCCTCGAGGATCGGCAGCACCGCTTGCAGCGCGGTCGCCAGGTTCTCCGTCTCGGGGAACGAGCGGGCCAGCAGCTCGGCGACGACGTCGCTGTCGGTGGCGATGGAACCGGGGAGCATCCCCACCTTCTCGGCCAAAGCGGTGGTGTTGGTCAGGTTGCCGTTGTGGCCGAGCGCGAACCCGGCGCGGCCGACGGGCCGGTACACCGGCTGTGCGCCGGCCCAGTCCGAAGACCCGTGGGTGGAGTACCGGGTGTGGCCCACGGCCAGGTGGCCGTCGAGCCCCGACAGCGTGCGCTCGTCGAACACCGTCGCCACGAGGCCCATGTCCTTGACCACGGTGATGGTGTCGCCGTCGGCGACGGCCATGCCCGCCGACTCCTGCCCGCGGTGCTGCAGGGCGAAGAGGCCGTCGAACGTGAGGTTCGCCACCCGCATGCCGGGCGCGTAGACACCGAAGACACCACCCGCTTCCTTCACGCGTCCACCATTCTCGCACAGGCCCGCGCCGTCACGAGTCGCCCAATGCCCTGGTCA
>DATDIE010000452.1:0-20075 GCA_036521235.1 Acidimicrobiales bacterium
TTCGCCGGTTCGTGCCCGGGCATCGGCGGCTGCAACGGCGCCGCGGTCGCCGTCGTGCCCGACGCCACCGGCGGCGGCTACTGGGTCGTTACGACCACCGGCTCCGTCTACGCCTTCGGCGACGCGCACAACTACGGCGCCCCCGGCGCGCAGAGCTCGCCCATGAGCTCGGCCGTGGCGACGCCCGACGGCGGCGGCTACTGGATCCTCGAGGCCAACGGCCAGGTGTTCTCCTACGGCGACGCCCCCGGCCTGGGCAGCCCGCCGCCCGGTTCCGCCGGCGGCCTGGACCCGGCCGCGTCGATCTTCTCCACCAGCGACGGCGGCGGCTACTGGGTCGTGACCGCGCTGGGCAAGGTCGACAACTTCGGCGACGCCCCGTTCGACAGCGACATGTCGGGCACGCATCTCGCCGGGCCCATCATCGCCGCCTCGGGCTCCTAACCGGTTCGGGCCCGCCTCAGCCCGCGCGGGGGACGAGCGTGATCGCCTCCTCGGGGCAGGCGACGACGCAGAGGCCACACGACCGGCAGTCGTCGAGGTTGGGCGTATACGCCGTCTGACCCCGGTGCGCGAGGATCCGGGCCTTGCTCAAGAGCCCGACCCGGGCGAAGTCCTCCCGGTCGATCCGGCGGACGTCGAAGACGTCGTTCGGGCAGACGACCACGTAGTCCTTCTTCCCTTCGCAGCGTCCGTGGTCGACGACCGGTCCCGAGGACCCGGCGGGGGCGGCGCAGCGTTCGCCCGGACGGTCGGGGTGCCCGGCGGCACGGCGCTTCTTCTCGAGGTCGCGATCGTCGTCGGTCACGGAGACTCCTTCGCCGGTGCCGATGGCCGGGCCGCGGCGCGAGGCAAACGAATCTATCGTGGGGTCAGCGAATCACCCAGGGACTTGGAGGCACAGATGAGCGGCATCTTCCAGCGGGCACACGACATCGTGCAGGCCAAGGCGAACAAGGCGCTCGACAGCGCCGAGAAGCCGGACGAGATGCTGGACCTCTCTTACGAGAAGATGCTCGAGCAGATCACCCAGGTGCGGCGGGCCCTGGTCGACATCGCGGCATCGAAGAAGCGGCTGGAGCTGCAGGAGGAGCAACTCCAGCACTCCGTCGACCACCTCCAGGACCAGGCCAAGCAGGCGCTGCAGGCGAACCGCGAGGACCTGGCCAAGGAGGCCTTGAACCGCAAGGCGACCGCGCAGCAGCAGATCGATCAGATGGAGCCCCAGCACCAGCAGCTGGTCGACGAGGAGCAGAAGCTCACCAAGACGCTCGACGTGCTGCAGAAGCGGGTCAACGACTTCCGTACGCAGAAGGAAACGCTCAAGGCGCAGTACACCGCGGCCGCCGCGGTCTCCTCGGTCGACGAGAGCACGGCCGGGATCTCGAAGTCCGTCAACGACTCCGGCGCCGCACTGCAGCGAGCGCAGGACAAGATCGCCAACATGCAGGCCCGCTCGGGCGCCCTCGACGAGCTGCTCGAGTCCGGTGTCCTCGAGGACGTCGGCGGCGGCTCCGACGACATCCAGAAGGAGCTCGACCAGGTCGGCCAGGACTCCGAGGTCGACAACGAGCTGGCCGCCCTGAAGGCCCAGATCGGCACCGGTGCTCCCGCGCCCGACGCGTTGGCGGCCGCGCCGGCGGCGGACGGCGAGGCGAAGCCCGCCTCCTGACCGCGGGCCGTCGCTTCAGCCGGCGCCGGCCGGTGGTGTCTCGGCCACGAAGCGGGCCACCACGTCGGCCAGCTCGGCGCCCCGGTCCTCCTGGAGGAAGTGGCCGGCGCCCTCGATGGTGATGTGGGCTCTGCCGTGGGCGCCCGGGACGCGCTCGCCCAGCACGTCGGCCCAGCCGCCCGTCCCCGGGTCGCCGTCGGAGAACGCGGTGAGGAAGGGGCCTTCGAAAGCCGCCAGCACCTCGAACGTGCGGCGGTTCAGCCGGGCGCACGCGCTGGTGGGCGTGAGCCCCATCAGCAGGGGCAGCTGCCGCGGGCCGGCGCAGAACGTCTCGTCGGGGAACGGCGCGTCGTACGCCGCCAGGACGTCGTCTGGCACCTGCGACGTCGTCGCGCCCTGCACGAAGAGGCTCGGTCGCAGCGGCGTGAGCTCCTGGGTGAGGCGTTGGTAGTCGAGCAACGTCTGGGCGATCGTGACGGTGGCGCCGTCGTCGGCGTGGACGGTCCAGGCCAGGCGGCCGGCCAGCGCGGCGTCGGCCGTGTGCAGCGCGGTGTTGGCGGCGACGACGCGGCGCACCAGTCCGGGTCGCTCGCCGAGCACGCCGAGGCCGATCGGGCCGCCCCAGTCCTGCACGAAGAGCGTCACGTCGCGCAGCGCCAACGCGTCGGCGAACTGGGCCATCCATCCGACGTGCCCGTGCACGGAATGCGCCGTGCGCTCCCGCGGCTTGTCCGAGCGGCCGAACCCCACGAGGTCGGGCGCCACGGCGCGCAGGCCCAGCGCGGCCAGTCGCTTGATCATCGTGCGGTAGAGGTACGACCACGTCGGCTGGCCGTGCAGCAGGAGCACGGTCTCGGCGGACGCGGGCCCCTCGTCGACGTAGTGCATCCGCAGGCCGTCCGGCAGGTCCGCGTAGCGCGGGGGGTATGGGAACCCGGGGAGCCCGTCGAAGCGGCTTTCGGGCGTGCGCACCAGGTCCATGCTCCCAGTGTGGCCGACCCACCCGTTGGCACGGCCATCCCCGGGCTGATGGACTCGGGGTCGTGACCACGGAGCGCGGCGACGTCGCCGTCGTCGGTGCCGGCCTGGTCGGCCTCTCGCTCGCCTACGAGCTCGCCTGCCTCGGCGCGTCCGTGACCGTCGTCGATGCGTCGCTGCCCGGGCGTGCCACCGACGCCGGCGCCGGCATCCTGTCCCCGGCGACGAGCCACGACACCGACGCGGCGCTGTGGTCGTTCCTCCAACAGTGCGGCGCGCACTACCCGCGCCTGCTCGGGCGTCTCGGGTCGGACGGCGCCGACGCGGCGGCCACCGGCTACGGCGTCTGCGGGCTGCTGTCCCTCGGCCTGCGTGAGCACGAGGATTCGTGGTTCGCGCCCTTCGCCGAGCTCACGCTGCGCCGGTCGGCCGGGGCGGTGGCGGAGATCGCACCCGCAGAGGCGCGCGACCTGTTCCCGCCGCTGGGACCGGTGCACCGAGCGCTCTATTGCCCGTCGTCGGCGCGGGTCGACGGCCGGGGCATGGCCGCCGCCCTGCGGCACGCGGCCGAGGCCCGCGGCGTCGCCTTCGTCTCCGGGTCGGTGCACGGCGTCGCGGCGGGCTTCGGCGAGGGCGGCCGCCGCGTCACCTCACTCGAGGTGGAGGGCCATCACAACGTGGACTGCGAGTCGCTCGCCGTGGCCGGCGGGGCGTGGACGGCCGCCATGGGGGAGTGGCTCGGCCAACCCCTGCCCGTCGGGCCGACCAAGGGGCAGATCGTGCACCTCGGCGTCGAGGCACCGACCGGCGAGTGGCCGATTGCGCAACCGCTGCTCACGCACTACCTCGTGCCGTGGCCCGGGGGGCGGGTCGCGTGCGGCGGGACGTTCGAGCCGGGGGCCGGCTTCTCGGTCAGCGTGACCACCGCGGGTTTGCAGGAACTGTTGCGAGAGTGCCTGATCGTCGCGCCGGGCCTGGCCGGGGCGACGTACAAAGAGACGCGCGTCGGACTCCGCCCGACCTCGGCCGACGACCGCGCCCTGGTCGGCCGGTTGCCGGGTTGGTCCAACGCGTGGGTCGCCACCGGTCACGGCGCCAACGGCCTCCTGCAAGGGCCGTACTCGGGCCGCGTGCTCGCACACGCGATCGCAGGGACGCCGTTGCCCGGCGACGAGGCGCCCCTGCCCGACGCGTTCACGCCCGCCCGCTTCGCCTGAGCACGGGATCCCACCCCGCCCGGCACGGGGGCGTGAGACTGGGGCCGTGTTGAAGGGGACCCTCTACGACGGCACCACGTACGAGCCGGCCTCGAGCGAGAGCGTCCTGGCCGCGCTCGCCGGCCAGGACTTCTTCTGGCTCGACCTCGACGACCAGGCGTCCGACGGCACGGTCTCAGAGCTGCTGGGCGTGCACTTCAAGTTCCATCCCCTGGCCGTGCAGTCGGCCGAGCGGTTCGACCAGCGGCCGCGCATCGACGAGTACGACGAGTTCACGTACCTCGTCACCCGCGGCGCGGACCCGCAACACACCGGGACCGCCGAGGTCCACTGCTTCTGGACCGCCCGCTACGTGGTGACGGTGCATCGCGGCGACGCCTGCCCGCCGATCGCGCGGGCGCGGCAACGCCTCGAGCAACTGCACCACTCGACCGTGGAGACGCCGCCGCAGATCGTGATCGTGTACCAGGTCATGAGCGCCGAGGTGGACAGCTTCTTCCCCGTGCTGTCCAAGTTCGACGACCGCATCGACGAGCTCGAGGACGACATCTTGAAGGCGCCGACCGAGGCGCAGCTGGGAGAGCTGTTCGACATGAAGCGCTCGCTCATGGAAATGCGCAAGGTCATCGCGCCGCAGCGGGACATGATGGCCAGCATCAATGCGGGGGTGGCGGACATCCCCTGGATGACGGACAACGCGTCGCGCTACTTCCGTGACCTCTACGACCACCTGATCCGGCTGGCCGACGAGGTCGACTCCTACCGGGACCTGCTGAGCGGCGTCATGGACACGCACCTCTCCACCGTGTCCAACCGCCTGAACGTCGTGATGAAGCAGCTCACGATCATCGCGACGATCTTCTTGCCCCTCAGCTTCCTGACCGGGTTCTTCGGGCAGAACTTCGCCTACATGGTGCGGGTGTGGCTCGCACCGACGTGGGCGTTCTTCGTCATCGGCATCGGCCTCGAGCTGGTCACCGTCGTCTTCCTCGTCACGTTCTTCTACAGGCGAGGGTGGATCGGCGGCCCGACCGTCTGAGCGTCAGGAGCGTGACGACGGCGCAAACCGGCTCGGGAGCCGCGCCGGCGGCTCGCCCGTGTGTGCCTCGTACTCGGTCCACCAGGCCTCGCAGCCGCTCGGCACCGGGAAGCCGAGGCCCTTGCGCCGCTCCACAAGGTCGCGCACGCGTTCCTTCTGCTCGCGGATGAGCGCGATCGTGCCGGCCTCGCTGTCAGCTGGCCTCCCGCCCGACCAGAGCGCCTCCTCGAGCCGCCAGGCCTCGCACCGCGCCTCGACGAGCGCGTGCGTGCCGGCCGCCACGTCGGCCAGGAGGTCGGGGTCGCCGTCGGCCAGCACGTCGGCCGCCCGCAGCCAGCCGTAGTCCTTGTTGATCCGCAGCAGCCCGGGCTGGACCTCGAAGAGCCCCACCACGTCGACGACGGGGTCGATGACCGTGAGGTGTGACCCCTCGGGCAGCGGGAGGCTGAGGTTGGAGATCTGGCGCTCGGCGATGCCGATCATGCCCATGGAGCGCAGCCCGATGTAGCCCGCCGGGGCCGTCGCGTAGTCCCGGTCGTCACGTGGCACCGCGAGGGGCACCGCCACCACGGCGAAGAGGCGCGTGGCGCCGAGCTCGACCGCGGCCCGCACGGGGATGATCTCGACGACGCCGCCGTCGACGTAGTCGTCGTCCGCCATCGAGTGCGGCGGGAAGATCATCGGCACGCTCGCCGACGCGATCGTGCCGTCGAGGAGCTCGACGGGGCCGGCCGCCGCGCCGGGGGCCGGGGTCCGCGCGTCCGCCTCGACGATCGTGCCGTCCTCGGTGACGTAGCGCACGACGCCGGCGCGCAGCGCCGTCACCGCCAGTCGAAGCTGCAGGCCGGGCCGCGCCACGAGGGCGGGGTCGATCGCCCGGACGCCGTCGCCGGACCCCTGGCGGAGCGCGTGGGCCAGCGGCTCCAGGTTCAGCACGGCACTGCCGCTCGTGCGGAAGCGGCGCCGCACCCGCGGGAGGCGGAGGCCGGCCCCGGCGACGAGCCGCAGCAGGTGGCGCTGGCGCCTGCGCCGGGCCCGCTTGGCCTGGCGGCGTTCGTGGCGTCCGGGTGCCGCCGGTGGCGGCGCACCCTCGTTCGTGGCCAGGACGGCGGTGGGGTTGAGCGGGAAGGGCGGCCGCGTCCCGTCGGTGAGCTCATGGTGGATCTCGCGGCCGAGGGCCGTGCCGTCGAGCGCGCGCAGCCACTCCTGTTTCCCGAAGACGGTCTCGGTGTGGGTGAAGGCGAGGACGTCCTCCTCCATCTCGTCGACCCGGGCCGCGAATTCCTCGAGCGTGCGCGCCTGCGCCAGCACGGTGGCGGCGATGGCGCCGGCCGAGGCGGCCGTGATGATCTCGGGCGCGATCCGCTCGACGCCGACGAGGTACTGCAGGACGCCCACCTCGAAGGAGCCCTTGGTGCCGCCCCCCGCCAGGACGAACGCGGTCGGGCCGGGGTGGGGGCTCTCGGGCATCACGAGATTCTGCCACCGCCCGCCGGACGGCCTCAATGGGGTCATCCCCCCGCGGCGGCGCTCACGACCTCGACCAGGGAGCCCGCCCGGGCCGGCGTGGTCGCCCATTCCGAGCGCGGGACGACGCAGCGGTCGACGGCGACCGCCACGCCCCTGGGGTCGTCGTCCTCGGTGACGCGGGCTACGAGGTCGGCGATGGTCGCCCCGTCGTCCACGGACACGGGCTCGCCGTTCACGCGCAGCGCGATCCCGCTCACGCCGGCGCCAGCGCCTCGATGAGCGGCGCCACCGGGCGCCGCTCGACCAGGTCGACGACGGCCGCCGCGGTCAACGGCGCGAGCAGGATCCCGTTGCGGTAGTGCCCGGTGGCGAGCACGACGCCGTCGAGCCCGCTCCAGCCGATGCGCGGCGTGTTGTCGGGCGTGCCGGGGCGCAGGCCCGCCGCCGCCTCGCGCAGCTCGAGCTCGTCGACGCCGGGCACGATGGCGCGGGCGTCGCACAACAGCTCGTGCACGGCACCGGCCTGCACCGTGGTGTCGGTGCCCCGCTCTTCGACCGTGGCGCCCACGACGAGGGAGCCGTCCGGCCGCGGCACCAGGTACACGGAGTGACCGCGCACCAGGCCGCGCACCGTGCGGGCCAACAGCGGTGCGCTCGTGCCGGGGGCCGGGCCCAGGCGCAAAATATGGCCCTTGACCGGCCGGACCGCGGGCCGTGCCTCGTCCAGGCCGGCGATGTCCGCCAGGCCGACCCCGGCCGCCAGGACGGCCCGGTCCGGGCGGAGGCGGCGCCCGTCCGTCAGGACGAGCTCCGGTCCGGGGGCGACGGCGCCGACCGTGCCGCGTTCGAAGGCGACGCCAGCGGCCCCGCAGGCGGCGACCAGTGCGGCCAGCAGCGCGCGGTTGTCGACGCGGTGGTCGCCGGGCACGTCGATGCCGCCGCGCAACGACGGGCTGAGCGCGGGGACGAGCCGGCGGCACTCCGACGCGCTGCGGCGCGTCGCGCTCAGGCCGAGGGCGTGCTGGTAGGCGAGGAGGTCGTCGAGGCTGGCGCGGTCGGAGGCGTCGAGCCCCACGGTCAGGGTGCCGGTCGTGTCGTAGCCGATGGCCTGGCCGCTGGCCGATTCGAGTGCGGCCGCGAAGTCGGGCCAGCGCCGGACGCCCTCGAGCAACAGCGTGGTCAAGGCCGACTCGCCGAACTGCGCCTCGGTGACGGGGGCGAGCATGCCGGCGGCCACCCACGATGCGCCGTCGCGGCCGGGGGCCGGCGCGACGACCGTCACATCATGTCCGTTCCGTGACAATTCCCACGCACAGGCGAGGCCGATGACCCCGCCCCCCACGACGTGGACCTGCGTCGTCATGGGGCAAGCCTACGAGCGCCGTCGTGTATCCTGGTTCTTCGACCTTCGGGCCAACGTCGTCCCGGTAGCGACTCAACTGTTCCCTTCGGAAGGACAAGGACGCCGATGGCCGCTGGCCTCTACGACCCGGCTTACGAGCACGACGCCTGTGGCGTCGGCATGGTGGCCGATCTGCACGGCACGCCCGACCACGACATCGTCGACAAGGCGCTGACCGTCCTCGAACACCTGGCGCACCGCGGCGCGTCCGGCGCGGAAGTCGAGACCGGCGACGGCGCCGGGATCCTCACCCAGGTGCCGCACCGCTTCCTGGTCGGCGCGACCGAGGCAGCGGGCTTCACGTTGCCCGACGCCGGCGCCTACGCCGTGGGCCTGGCGTTCCTGCCCACCGACGCCGACGACGCGCACAAGGCGCGCGGCGTGGTGGAGCAGCTCGCCGGCGAGGAGGGGCTCGCCGTGCTCGGGTGGCGCGTGACGCCGATCGAGCCGCTGGGGCTGGGCAAGACGGCGCTCGGGGCCATGCCGCGGATCGAGCAGCTCTTCGTGGCGCCGGCGTCGAGCGGCGTCGACACGATGGCCCTCGAACGGCGCGCCTTCGTGCTGCGCAAGCGGGTCGAGCACATCGTCGACGACGTCTACTTCCCCTCGCTCTCGGCGCGCACGATCGTCTACAAGGGCATGCTCACCTCCGAGCAGCTGCGCGAGTTCTTCCCCGACCTGCGCGACCCGGCGTTCGAGTCCGGCCTGGCGCTGGTCCACTCGCGCTTCTCGACCAACACGTTCCCCAGCTGGCCGCTGGCGCACCCGTACCGCTACGTCTGCCACAACGGCGAGATCAACACCGTGCAGGGCAACCGCAACTGGATGCGCGCCCGTGAGGCGCTGCTGTCGACGTCGCTGATCGAGGGCGACCTGTCGCGCGTCTACCCGATCTGCACGCCCGGCGCGAGCGACTCGGCCAGCTTCGACGAGGTGCTCGAGCTCCTGCACCTCGGCGGGCGCTCGCTGCCGCACGCCGTGCTGATGATGATCCCCGAGGCGTGGGAGAACCACTCGCTCATGGACCACGACCGGCGCGCCTTCTACCGCTACCACGCGTCGCTCATGGAGCCGTGGGACGGCCCGGCCGCCATCTCGTTCACCGACGGCACCGTGGTGGGCGCCGTGCTCGACCGCAACGGCCTGCGCCCGTCGCGCTACTGGGTCACCGACGACGGCCTCGTCGTGCTCGCCAGCGAGGTCGGCGTGCTCGACATCGCGCCCGAGCGCGTCGTACGCAAGGGCCGCCTGCAGCCCGGCCGCATGTTCCTCGTCGACACGTCCAAGGGCCGCCTCGTCGAGGACGAGGAGATCAAGGCCGATCTGGCGTCGGAGCACCCCTACGAGCAGTGGCTGTCGACCGACCAGGTCCGCCTCGACGAGCTCCCGGCCCGGACGATGCTCACGCCCCAACACGGGCGGGTCGTCACGCAACAGCGCGAGTTCGGCTACACCAACGAGGAGCTGCGCATCATCGTGGCGCCGATGGCCCGCAGCGGCGGCGAGCCGCTCGGTTCCATGGGGTCGGACACCGCGATCGCCGTGCTGTCCGACCGCTCGCGGCTCCTCTACGACTACTTCACCCAGCTGTTCGCGCAGGTGACGAACCCGCCGCTCGACGCCATCCGCGAGGAGCTGGTGACGTCGCTGGCCGCCACGATCGGGCCCGAGGCCAACCTGCTCGATGCGCGCTGCGGGTCGTGCCGCCAGATCATCCTGCCGCTGCCGGTGATCGACCGCGACGACCTGGCCAAGCTCATGTACGTCAACGAGCACGGCGAGACGCCGGGCTTCAAGGCCTTCGCCATCGACGGGCTCTTCGACGTGCGCGAGGCCGGGCGGGCCGGCGCGCCGACCGAGGCCGGGGGAGAGGCGCTGCGGCGCGCCATCGACGAGGTGCGCCGGCGGGTCTCGGCCGCCATCGCCGAGGGCGCCAACGTGATCGTGCTCTCCGACCGCAACGCCACGCCCGACTGGGCGCCCATCCCGTCCCTGCTGCTCACCGCGGCGGTGCACCACCACCTCGTACGCGAGAAGGCCCGCACGAAGGTCGGGCTCGTCGTCGAGACCGGCGACGCCCGCGAGGTGCACCACATGGCGCTGCTCATCGGCTTCGGCGCCGCCGCCGTCAACCCGTACCTGGCGCTCGACTCCATCGACGACATGATCTCGGAGGGGCTGATGGAGGGCGTCTCGCCGCGTCAGGCCCGGCGCAACTACATCAAGGCGGCGTGCAAGGGCGCGCTGAAGGTCATGTCCAAGATGGGGATCTCGACCGTGGCGTCCTATACGGGCGCCCAGGTCTTCGAGGCCATCGGGCTCGATGCCGCCGTGATCGACGAGTACTTCACCGGGACGTCGTCGCGCATCGGCGGCGTGGGCTTGTCCGTGCTGGCCGCCGAGGTGGCCGAGCGGCACCGCCGGGCGCACGAGCCTAGGCCGACCGAGCGGGCGCACCGCGAGCTCGAGGTGGGCGGCGAGTACCAGTGGCGGCGCGAGGGCGAGTTCCACCTCTTCAATCCCAAGACGGTGTTCAAGCTGCAGCACGCGACGCGCGCCAAGCGCTACGAGATCTTCAAGGAGTACACGGCCGCGGTCGACGACCAGGCCAACAAGCTCGGGACGCTGCGCGGCCTGCTCCGTCTCAAGCCGGTCCCTGGCGGCCCGATCCCCATCGAGGAGGTCGAGCCGATCTCGGCGATCATGCGGCGCTTCTCCACCGGCGCCATGTCCTACGGGTCGATCTCCAAGGAGGCGCACGAGACCCTCGCCATCGCCATGAACCGGATCGGGGGGCGCTCGAACACCGGCGAGGGCGGCGAGGACGCGGACCGCTTCACGCCCGACGCGAACGGCGACCTGCGGCGCAGCGCGATCAAGCAGGTGGCGTCCGGCCGCTTCGGCGTCACCGGCGAGTACCTGGTCAACGCGGACGACCTGCAGATCAAGATCAGCCAGGGCGCCAAGCCCGGCGAGGGCGGCCAGCTCCCCGGGCAGAAGGTCTGGCCCTGGATCGCCCGGACGCGGAGCTCGACGCCCGGCGTGGGGCTGATCTCGCCGCCGCCGCACCACGACATCTACTCCATCGAGGACATCGCGCAGCTCATCCACGACCTGAAGTCGTCGAACCCGGCGGCCCGCGTGCACGTGAAGCTGGTGGCCGAGGTCGGCGTCGGGACGGTGGCGGCCGGAGTGGCCAAGGCGCACTCCGACGTCGTGCTGATCTCGGGCCACGACGGCGGCACGGGGGCGGCGCCGCTGACGTCGCTCAAGCACGCCGGCATCCCCTGGGAGATCGGCCTGGCCGAGACGCAGCAGACGCTGCTGGTCAACGGACTGCGCGACCGCATCGTCGTGCAGGTCGACGGGCAGCTGAAGACGGGCCGCGACGTCGTGGTCGGCGCGCTGCTCGGTGCCGAGGAGTACGGCTTCGCCACGGCGCCGCTCGTCGTTTCCGGCTGCATCATGATGCGGGTCTGCCACCTCGACACCTGCCCGGTCGGCATCGCCACGCAGACGCCGGCCCTGCGCCAGAAGTTCAGCGGCAAACCCGGGTTCGTCGAGACCTTCTTCGAGTACATCGCGGAGGAGGTGCGCGAGCACCTGGCCGCGCTCGGCCTGCGCACGCTCGATGAGGCCATCGGCCGCGTCGACCTCCTCGACACCGAGCCGGCGGTCACGCACTGGAAGGCGTCTGGCCTCGACCTCTCGTCGGTGCTGGCCGAGCCCGACGTGCCCCAGTCGATGGGGCGGCGCCAGGCGCGCCAGCAGGACCACGGCCTCGAGAAGGCCCTCGACCACGAGTTCCTCGACGCGTGCGCGCCGGCGCTCGACACGGGCGTCCCCGTCTCCGTCGAGCTGCCGATCCACAACGTCGACCGCACGGTCGGGACGCTGCTCGGCTCCGAGATCAGTCGGCGTTTCGGCGCGGCCGGACTGCCCGACGACACGATCTCGCTGACGTTCTTCGGCTCGGCCGGCCAGAGCTTCGGCGCGTTCATGCCGCACGGCGTGACGATGCGTCTCTACGGCGACGCCAACGACTACTTCGGCAAGGGCCTCTCGGGCGGCCGCCTTATCGTGCGCCCGCCCCTGGAGTCGCCGTTCGCCGCCGAGGAGCAGATCATCGCGGGCAACGTCATCCTCTACGGCGCCACCGGGGGCGAGGTGTTCATCCGGGGCCAGGTGGGGGAGCGCTTCTGCGTGCGCAACTCGGGGGCCACCGCGGTCGTCGAGGGCGTAGGCGACCACGGCTGCGAGTACATGACCGGCGGCCTCGTCGTGGTCCTCGGGCCGACCGGGCGCAACTTCGCGGCCGGCATGTCGGGCGGCGTCGCCTACGTCTACGACCCGACCCGCACGTTCGGCCAGCGCGTGAACCTCGAGATGGTCGACGTCGAGCCGCTCGATCCCTCCGACAGCTTCATGGTGCGCTCGCTGGTCGAGCGCCACGGCGTGGAGACCGAGTCGGCCGTCGCCGCCCGACTGCTCGAGCACTGGGACACCGAGGTGCTCGAGTTCGTGAAGGTCATGCCGAGCGACTATCGACGCATCCTCGAAGCCACGCGCCTGGCCGAGGCCCAGGGCCGCTCGGTGGACGAGGCCGTCATGGAGGCCGCACATGGGTAAGCCGACCGGCTTCATGGAGTACGGCCGCGAGCTGCCGCGCCGCCGGCCGGTGCCGGTGCGCCTGCGCGACTGGCGCGAGGTCTACGAGTCGTTCCCCGAGGAGCAGACGAAGGAGCAGGGCGCGCGCTGCATGGACTGCGGCATCCCGTTCTGTCACGACGGCTGCCCCCTCGGGAACCTCATCCCCGAGTGGAACGACCTCGTCTACCGCGACGACTGGCCCGAGGCCATGGAGCGGCTGCACGCGACGAACAACTTCCCCGAGTTCACCGGGCGGCTCTGCCCGGCGCCCTGCGAGGCGTCGTGCGTGCTCGGGATCAACGAGCTGCCCGTCACCATCGAGCGCATCGAGTACGAGATCGTCGAGCGGGCCTGGTCCGAGGGTTGGGTCACGCCGCAGCAGCCGACGGTGCACACCGGCAAGTCGGTGGCCGTCGTCGGCTCCGGCCCGGCCGGGCTGGCGGCCGCGCAGCAGCTCGTGCGGGCGGGCCACACCGTGACCGTCTTCGAGCGGGCCGAGAAGCCGGGCGGCCTGCTGCGCTACGGCATCCCCGAATTCAAGATGGAGAAGGCCGTCCTCGACCGCCGGCTCGCCCAGTTGGAGGGGGAGGGCGTCACGTTCGTGTGCTCGACCTCCGTGGGAGGCAGCCCCGACGGTGCGGCCGCAGCCGGTGACGGGGCGGCGGAACCGGCGGAGCCGGGCGAGGAGCGTGGCCTCGGGACGGCCAGCGCCCCCGCCGTGTTGGTCCGCCCCGCGGCCGAGGTGCGCGCCGAGTTCGACGCCCTGGTCCTGGCCGGCGGCGCCACGCTGCCGCGCGACCTGCCGGTGCCCGGCCGCGGACTGGACGGCGTCCACTACGCGCTGGAGTACCTGAAGCCGGCGAACCTCGTCCAGGAGGGTGCGCTGGCGCAGTCCCCGATCAACGCGTCGGGCAAGCGCGTCGTCATCATCGGCGGCGGCGACACCGGCGCCGACTGCCTGGGCACGGCGCACCGCCAGGGTGCCGCCTCGGTGCACCAGTTCGAGATCATGCCCGAGCCCCCGAGCGACCGCCTCGCCGACAACCCCTGGCCCGTGTGGCCACTGATCCTGCGCAGCTCGGCGGCGCACGAGGAGGGCGGCGAGCGTCTCTTCGCGGTCACGACCACCGAGTTCGTCGACGACGGCTCCGGTGCAGTGCGCGCCCTGCGCGGGCACACGGTCGAGACGCGCACCGAGGACGGCCGGCCGGTCTTCGAGGCGGTCCCCGGCACCGAGTTCGAGCTCGAGTGCGAGCTGGTGCTCCTCGCCATGGGCTTCTTGGGCACCGAGCGCCGCAACGCCGTCGACGAGCTCGGCGTCGAGGTCGGGCCGCGCGGCAGCGTGGTGGCTGACGCGCAGTGGGCGACGAACGTGGACGGCGTGTTCGTCTGCGGGGACCAGACTCGGGGCCAGAGCCTCATCGTGTGGGCGATCGCCGAAGGACGCTCGTGCGCCCAGTCGGTGGACCGCTGGCTCATGGGGACGACGTCGCTGCCGGCGCCGATCGTGCCCGGCCAGCTCGCCATGCGCTGAGGCGATGTCACTCGCTCCCGCCAACGGCATCGAGCTCTACTACGAACTGGCGGGCACCGGGGAGCGTGTGCTCTTCATCTCCGGCACGGGGGCGGACCTGCGTCGTGCGCCGCGCCTGACCGACGTGCCGGCCTTCGCCGAGTTCGAGGTGCTGCAGTACGACCAGCGCGGTCTCGGCCAGTCCGAGGTCCCGGACGGGCCGTACACGATGGCGGACTACGGCAACGACGCCGCCGCCTTGCTCGACGCCGTGAGCTGGGACGACTGCCTCGTGATCGGCATCTCCTTCGGCGGCATGGTGGCCCAGGAGCTGGCGATCCGCCACGCCGAGCGGGTCCGCCGGCTCGTGCTCGCCTGCACCTCGGCCGGTGGCGCCGGTGGAGCGTCCTATCCGCTGCACGAGCTCGTCGGCCTGGACGCCGAGGCCTCGCTGGCGAAGCGGCTCGAACTGATGGACACCCGTTGGGACGAAACCTGGCGGGAGGCCAATCCGAAGACGGTGCGCATGATCGCGGAAGGCTTTCAGCTGGGAGGGGACGGCGAAGCGCCCGACGAAGGCCCACTGCGCCAACTCGAGGCGCGGAGCCACCACGACACGACTGCGCGCCTCGGACAGATCGGCTGCCCGACGCTCGTGTGTGGTGGGGTCTACGACGGCATCGCACCGCTGGCCAACAGCGAGTTCCTCGCCCAGGCGATCCCGGGCGCCCAGCTCGCGTTCTTCGACGGCGGCCACGCCTTTTTCATGCAGGACGCCGCGGCCATCCCGGCGATGCTGGATTTCCTGAAGGACTGAGCGCGCTTCGTGTGAGGCCGGCGCTCCCGCCCTAGATTCGTCGCATGGACCTGACCACGACACCCGAGTGGAAGGCGCTGGCGGCGCACTACGACGAGATCTCGGGCCGCCACCTGCGCGACCTCTTCGCCGGCGACGAAGCGCGAGCCGACCGCATGACCGCCGGCGCAGCAGACCTCAGCCTCGACTACTCCAAACACCGGGTGACGGACGAGACGCTGCGCCTCCTCATGGCGCTGGCCCGGGCCGCCCACGTCGAGGAACGCCGGGACGCCATGTTCCGTGGCGAGCACATCAACACGACCGAGGACCGCGCGGTGTTGCACGTCGCGTTGCGGATGCCCCCGGGCTCGCATCTCGAGGTCGACGGGCAAGACGTCACCGGTGACGTCCAGCGCGTGCTGGTCCAAATGGGCGACCTGTCAGACCGCATCCGCAACGGGACGTGGACGGGGGCGACCGGCAAGCGCATCGCGGCGGTCGTGAACATCGGGATCGGCGGCTCCGACCTGGGCCCCGCCATGGCGACACTGGCTCTGGCCGACTACGCCCAGCCCGGCCTCACGAGCCGCTTCGTGTCGAACGTGGACCCGATCGACCTGTACGCGGCGACCCAGGGTCTCGACCCGGCCACGACCCTGTTCGTCGTCAGTTCGAAAACGTTCACGACGCTCGAGACGCTGACGAACGCCGCGGCGGCTCGCGACTGGCTGCTGCACGGGCTCGGCTCGGCTGTGGGCGACGATGCCGTCGCCAAACACTTCGTGGCGGTATCCACCAACGCCCAGGGCGTGGCGGCCTTCGGTATCGACCCCGACAACATGCTGGAGTTTTGGGACTGGGTGGGAGGCCGCTACTCGTACGACTCGGCCATCGGCTTCTCGCTCATGGTGGCGATCGGTCGCGAGGCGTTCAACGAGATGCTCGTCGGCTTCCATGCGATCGACGAACACTTCAAGACCACGCCCCTCGAGCAGAACCTGCCCGCCATCCAGGGCATGTTGAACGTCTGGTACAACAACTTCTTCGGCGCGCAGACGCACGCCGTCCTGCCGTACAGCCATCGCTTGGCCCGGTTCCCGGCCTACCTGCAACAACTCACGATGGAATCGAACGGGAAGTCGGTGCGCCTCGACGGCACGCCCGTCGAGGGACAGTCCGGCGAGATCTTCTGGGGTGAGCCCGGCACCAACGGGCAGCACGCGTTCTACCAACTGCTCCACCAGGGCACGAAATTGGTCCCGGCGGACTTCATCGCCTTCGCCGAGTCCACGCACGACACGGGCGACCAGCAGGACCTGCTGGTGGCGAACTGTCTGGCCCAGACGAAGGCGCTCGCCTTCGGGAAGACGGCGGACGAGATCAGGGCCGAGGGGACGCCGCCCGTCCTGGTGCCGCACAAGATCATGCCGGGCAACCGGCCGACCTCAACGATCCTCGCCCCGAAGGTCACGCCGTCGGTGCTCGGCCAGCTGGTCGCGCTGTACGAGCACATGGTCTTCGTGGAAGGGACGATCTGGGGGATCGACTCGTTCGACCAGTGGGGCGTCGAGCTCGGCAAGGTGATGGCGAAGGAGCTGGCGCCAATCCTCACCAGTAAGTCCGCCCCGGACCTCTCGGAGGAGGATGCGTCGACGGCGTCGCTGGTCCGTCAGTACCGCGGGCTGCGCGGCCGGGCTGTCTGAGGGTCCATCGTCATACGACAGGATCGTGAGACGTTGGAATCCCCGGGTCGCGGCCGGAGCGCCACGCCTGAACGAACGGCGTCTAGTGATGCCCTGACAATCCGTGGAGTGGTTGCCGTGGCATGAGGCCGCGCCACGCGCCGGGCAGCTTGAGCCCGAGGCGCTTGAGCTCTTCGAGGTGTTGGGACGACAGCGCCTCGAGGCGCTTGCTCCCGGCGTTGGTCAGCTTGAGCCGTACCAGGCGATGGTCATCGGGGTCGCGGACCCGCTCGACGAGTCCAGCGTCGTCCGCCCGGTCGATCAACCCCACCGCGCTGTGGTGCCGCAGGAGGAGGTAGTCCGCCACCTCCCCGATCGTCGGCCCGCGCTTGTCTGCGTGGCCGCGGATGGCAAGGAGCAGCTGGTGCTGGGCCGGCGTGACGCCGGCGGTCTCGGCCTGTTGCTCGCTCCAGCGGAGGAAGCGCCGCAACCCGGTCCGCAGCGTCAACAGGTCCTCGTAGTCGGCGTCCGTCAATCGCATCGTGATACGATATCATCGTGTAACGATGGAATCGATGGATGGTCGGTCGGACGGCGGATTCGAGGAGAAGGAGACCGCAGAGGCCGGGGAACTGATCTCGTCCGGCGTCGTCGGCCCTGATCTGCGGCCGCCGGGGGCGGCCGAGCGGACGCTGGGCGACTTCACGACGACACCCGCCATTTTGCGACTGGTGCCGCTCGCACTGCTCATCGGCGCGCTGTCGGCCGGCATTGCGTTGGTGCTCCTCGACATGATCGGGTTCCTCACCAACCTGCTCTACTACCAACGCATCAGCGTCGAACTGGTCTCGCCGAACGCGAACCAGCTCGGCGCGATCGCCATCATCATCCCCGTCCTGGGCGGCCTCGTCGTCGGACTGATGGCGCGCTACGGGTCCGAACAGATCCGGGGCCACGGGATCCCCGAAGCCATGGAGCGGATCCTGATCAATGGCAGCCGTGTGCAACCGAGGCTGGCCTTGCTCAAACCGGTGTCGAGCGCCGTGAGCATTGGCAGCGGCGGGCCCTTCGGCGCCGAGGGCCCGATCATCCTGACCGGGGGAGCGGTCGGCTCGGTGATCGGCCAGCTGTTCCGCTTCACGGCGGCGGAGCGGCGGGCACTGCTGGTGGCCGGCGCGGCCGGAGGCATGAGCGCCGTGTTCGGCACACCGGTGGCGGCCACACTGTTCGGCGTCGAGCTCCTCGCTTTCGAATTCCGGCCTCGCTCGATGGTCCTGATCGGTCTGTCCGCCGCCACGGCAGACGGGATCCGCATGGCGATGGCAAGTGGAGGGCTCCTCGCTCCCCAGCCCATCTTCCCGGTACCGAGCCATCCCCCTTTGGGTGGCATCGTCCTGCTCGGAGCGGTTGTCGTGGGCCTCGTCACGGGCCTCTCCGCCTGGCTCATGACGCAGGCCGTCTATCGGGCCGAGGATGCGTTCAAGCGCCTCACCGGGCACCTGCACTGGATGTGGTGGCCGATGATCGGCGGCCTGATCATCGGCGTGGGCGGCCTGATCGAGCCCCGCGCGCTGGGGGTTGGCTACAACACGATCCACGCCGAGCTGCTCGGCCAGCTCGGGCTGTCGGTCCTCGCTCTGCTGTTCGTCGTGAAGCTCACGATCTGGTCCGCCGGCCTGGGCAGCGGCACGAGCGGCGGCATCCTGGCCCCGGTCCTGATGCTCGGCGCGGCATTGGGCGGCATCCTCGGCCATGCGTTGCCGGGCACCACGCCGGGCGTGTGGGCCCTGATCGGCTTGGCCGGCGCCATGGGCGGCGTGACGCGTTCGCCGTTCACGGCCATCGTCTTCGCCGTCGAGCTGACCCATGACGCCAACAGCCTGCTGGCGCTCCTGGTCGCGGCCACGATCGCCCATCTCGTGAGCGTGCTCGTCCTGAAGCGCTCGATCCTCACCGAGAAGGTGGCGCGTCGGGGCTTCCACGTGATGCGCGAATACGCGGTGGACCCGCTCGAGGCCACCTTCGTGCGAGAGGTCATGGACGCGGACGTCCTCACCGTCGCCCCGGCGGAGCCGGTGGCCGACCTGTACGCCTCCTTGCCCGAGGGCTCGCCGCAACGGCGTCAGCGGTTGTACCCGGTGTTGGACCCAGACGAACGACTGCTCGGCGTCCTGCCGTGGTCGGCGGTCTTGGAAGGCAAGGACACCCCGGGCCGCACGGCCGGCGACGCCATGATCACGCCGGTGGGTGAGTCCTACCCCGACGAGATCCTGCGCACAGTCGCAGATCGGATGGCCGAGCTGCAGCTCGGCGTGCTGCCCGTCGTCGACCGCGACGACCGCTCCCGGTTCGTGGGTCTCGTGACGCAGTTCAACCTGCTCGAGGCGCGGCAGAAGCTCCTCGAAGAGGAGCGACGTGCGGAGCGAGTCCTCCGCCTGCGGCGACCGGACCAAAGGACCGACCCGGACGAGGTGCCGGACGCCGATCCGGTGGACACACCAGACTGACCACGTGCGGCGCGCCATGGTCGGCTTCGAATGCGACGACGTGGGGGACTGGGTCGCGCTCCTCGAGTGCGGCCACCGCCAGCACGTGCGCCACCGGCCGCCGTGGCAGGAGCGCCCCTGGGTCCTGACGAAGGAAGGGCGTACGGAGCGGTTGGGCACGCCGCTCGAGTGCCCCGAGTGCGACACGTCGAGCGACGAGGGGGGCGACCCGGCGTGCTGGGCGCATCGGGTCTGTGCCGAGTGCGGTGCCGTGCTCGATGACGGTGGGCACCGCGACGACTGTGCGGCCGCCCGGGACTGATCGCTTCTACTCCGATCAGGCCGACGCCGGGCGCGTGGCGCCAACGAAGAGGAGGTCGCCGAATGCGGCGCCGGCGGTGGCCGGAAAGGGCTCGGCGCGGACGTCGGCTCCGGTGTAGGGCGCGTCCACCATGACCGTCTGGCCGTCGACCACGCCGACGTAGAGGCCGACGTGGTCGATGCCCGAGGGACCGCTCCCGAAGAAGACGAGGTCCCCGGGGTCGAGGGTGGCGCCGGCGGAGAGCTTGGCGGTGGCGTCGTACTGGTCCTGGGCCACCCGAGGGAGCGCGACGCCGGCGACGGCGTAGGCGGCCTGGACCAGGCCGGAGCAGTCGAAGCCGACTCCGGGGGTCTCACCGCCCCAGACGTACGGCGTGCCGATCTGCGCCAGCGCCCACTCCACCGCGACGGCACCGGCGTCGGACGTCGCGGACACGTCGACGGCGCCGAGCCCGCCATCGCCTGCATAGGACTGGGCCAACGCCAGCACCTGCTGCACGTAGGACGTGGAGTGGTTGTACGCATAGATCGCGCCCGAGACGTTCGCCCCGCCCGACGCTCCGTTCGCGCAGAGCAGGCGCGCCGCCGCGTAGACGGCGTCCGTGGGGTCGTAGGGGCTCGGGGGGGTGACCCCGTTCGGCGGGACCGGCAGCCCATATTCCTCGAACGTGGCCGGCTCGAACTGCATCGGGCCTTCGGCTCCGGCGGTGTTGGTCCCGCTGTGCACGCCGGGCAGATCGGACTGGCCGTTGTCGGACTCGACGGTGCCGATGGCGGCCAACACGGTCCAGGGGAGCCCCGGGCACGTCGCCGCCGCCTGTTGGTAGAGGGCGAGCATGGCGGGTG
>DATDIE010000453.1:0-16312 GCA_036521235.1 Acidimicrobiales bacterium
CAGGTCACTCTCGGTGAGCGGCTTGAAGCGCACGATCTCGTCGATGCGGTTGATGAACTCGGGCTTGAAGTAGTCCGCGGGCTCACCCTTCAGGTTCGACGTCATGATCAGCACCGTGTTGGTGAAGTCGACCGTGCGGCCCTGCCCGTCGGTGAGGCGCCCGTCCTCCAGCACCTGCAACAGGATGTTGAAGACGTCAGGGTGGGCCTTCTCGAGCTCGTCGAGCAGCACGACCGCATAGGGACGGCGCCGGATCGCCTCGGTGAGCTGCCCGCCCTCGTCGTAGCCGACGTACCCGGGCGGCGCGCCCACCAGCCGCGACACCGCGTGCTTCTCCATGTACTCGCTCATGTCGATGCGCACCATCGCCCGCTCGTCGTCGAAGAGGAAGTCCGCCAGGGCGCGGGCCAGCTCCGTCTTACCCACCCCGGTCGGGCCGAGGAATAGGAACGAACCGATGGGCCGATTGGGGTCGCTCAGGCCCGCCCGGCTGCGCCGGATGGCGTTGGAGACGGCCGAGACCGCCTCGTCCTGGCCCACGACGCGCTCGTGCAGCGTGGACTCCAGGCGCACGAGCTTCTGCACCTCGCCCTCCAAGAGCCGGGACACGGGCACGCCTGTCCAGCGCGACACCACTTCGGCGATGTCCTCGGGGTCGACCTCCTCCTTGAGGAAACGGCTGCCGGCCTGGAGCTTGGCGAGGTCCTCGTTGGCCTCCTCGATCTGACGCTCGAGCTCGGGCAGCTGGCCGTAGCGGATGGCCGCCGCGCCGGCCAGGTCGGCGTCGCGCTCGAGCCGCCCCGCCTCCTCGTCGAGCTCGGTCTTCTGCTGCTGCAGCTGGCTCAGATGGTCGAGGACGTTCTTCTCCTGCTGCCAGTGCGCGGCCATGGAATCGCGCTGCTCGCCGAGCTCCGCCAGCTCGAGCTCGAGGCGCTCCAGGCGCTCGCGCGACGCGTCGTCGGTCTCCTTCTGTAGCGCGAGCTTCTCGATCTCGAGCTGGCGGATGCGCCGGATGATTTGGTCCAGCTCGGTGGGCATGGAGTCGATCTCGATGCGCAGCTTCGACGCCGCCTCGTCGATCAGGTCGATCGCCTTGTCCGGCAGGAAGCGCCCGGTGACGTAGCGGTCCGACAGCACGGCCGCCGCCACCAGCGCGGCGTCCTGGATCCGCACCTTGTGGTGAGACATGTAGCGCTCGGACAACCCTCGCAGGATCGCGATGGTGTCCTCGACCGAGGGCTCGCCCACGAACACCGGCTGGAACCGGCGCTCGAGCGCGGCGTCCTTCTCGATCGACCTGCGGTACTCGTCGAGCGTCGTCGCACCGATCAGGCGGAGCTCGCCCCGCGCCAGCATCGGCTTGATCATCTGCCCGGCGTCCATCGCCCCCTCGGCCGCACCGGCGCCCACGATTGTGTGCAGCTCGTCGATGAACGTGATGATCTCGCCTTCGGCGTCGGTGATCTCCTTGAGGACGGCCTTCAGCCGCTCCTCGAACTCGCCGCGGTACTTGGCGCCGGCCACCATGGAGCCGAGGTCGAGCGCGACGACGCGCTTGCCCTTGAGCCCTTCGGGCACGTCGCCCTCGATGATGCGGTTGGCCAGCCCCTCGACGATGGCGGTCTTGCCGACGCCGGGCTCGCCGATCAGCACCGGGTTGTTCTTCGTGCGGCGCGACAGGACCTGGATCACCCGCCGGATCTCCTCGTCGCGCCCGATGACCGGGTCGAGCTTGCCCTCGCGGGCCGCCTCGGTGAGGTCACGGCCGTACTTGGCCAGGGCCTGGTACGTCTGCTCGGGATCTGCCGTCGTGACGCGGTGGTTCCCCCGCACGGTGCGCAGCGCGCTCAGCAGCGCGTCCACGGTCACCCCGATCTGGTCCGCCAGGGCGAGCACGAGGTGCTCGACCGAGACGTAGTCGTCACCCAGGTCCCGCCGGAACTGGTCCGCCGACTCCAGGACGGCCCGCCCGTCGCGGGACAGCCCGGGCTCCGCGCCGCCACTGGCCTGGGGCAGGCGGAGGAGCTGGTCGTGCACCTTGCCCGCCAGCGTGTCGGGATCCACCCCGACCGCGGAGAGCAGCGGGCGCGTCGTCGTCTCCTGCTGCTGCAAGAGCGCGTCCAGCAGGTGGGCCGGTGTCAGCTCCGGGTTGTTCGACGACGCGGCGTGGCCGGTCGCCGCGCTGAAGGCGGCCTTCGTGTTGTTCGTCCAGCGTTCTGGGTCTATCGGCATGGTGCCGTCCTCCGCATCCTCTCGAGCCTGGTGGCCGTTGTTTGCGTCTTGTCTGCGTGCTGCGCCGGCGCGGTCACGCCCTGTTGCGGCGCGCGGTCCGGTACGGCACCGGGGCCTGGCGGACCGGCACCAGGTCGCGCCGGTACTGGCGGTGCGTCGCCGCCACGGCATCGAGCGCCTGGGCCCGCACCGCCACGAGCTCCTCGCGCAAGCGGGCCAGCTCGGCCTCGAGCTGCAGCACCCGGCGCACCCCCTCGAGGTTCAGCCCGGTCGCCGTCAGCTCCTGGATGTGGCGCAGCCGGGCCAGGTCGTGCTCGGAGAAGCGCCGGCTCCCGCCGCTCGTCCGCGACGGGTCCAGCAGTCCCTTGCGCTCGTATATCCGCAGCGTCTGCGGGTGCATCCCGGTGAGCTCGGCCGCCACCGAGATCACGTAGACGGCCTGGTTGGCGTCACGCACCGTTGCCTCTCGCACCGGCTCCCGCTGGCGCTCAGCCATCGTCGCTCACCGCCCCGTTCACGACGACTCCGCCGCCAGCCGCGGCGCGGCGTCGGTCACCTCGGCCAACGCCTCGACCGCGGCGCGCTGCTCGTCGCTCAGCTCCGTCGGCACCTGCACCTCGATCTTCACCAGCAGGTCGCCCGGCTTCCCTCCGTTGCGGCCCGAGCCACTCGGCACGCCGCGCCCGCGCACGCGCAGGACGCGCCCGGACTGGGTGCCCGGCGGCACCTTGAGCGTGACCTTGCCGTCGAGCGTCGGCACTGTGATGGTCGTGCCGAGCGCCGCCTCCGGGAACGTGATCGGCACCGTGATGGTGAGGTTGCGCCCGCTGCGCCCGAACACCTCGTGCTTACCGACGTGCACGACGACGTAGAGGTCGCCCGGCGGCGCCATGCCCTGCCCGGGCGCGCCGCGTCCCTTCACCCGGATGCGCTGTCCGTCCTCGACTCCGGCCGGGATGCGCACCTTGACCGAGCGCACCTTCTGCTCGGAGCCCGACCCGTGGCAGACCGGGCACGGCGTGTCGAAGAGCTGCCCGCGGCCGACGCAGTCCGGGCACACGGTGCTCAGGGAGAACAGGCCCTGGTTGTCGTTGAGGCTCCCCGTCCCGCCGCAGCGCGGGCAAGTGTGCGTCGACGTCCCGGGCGCCGCCCCGCTGCCGCGGCAGTTCGAGCAGCGCACCTCCTGGGGCACGTTGACCGACGTGGTCACGCCGTGCACCGCGTCCTGGAAGGAGAGGTGCAGCGCCGCCTCCATGTCGGCGCCGCGCTGCGGCCCGCGTTGGGTGCGCGTGCGGCCGCCGCCCCCGAACAGCCCCCCGAAGAGGTCGCTCAGGTCGCCCATGTCCTCCATGCGGAACGTGCCGCCGCCCGGCGCGCCGAAGCCACCGATGGGGCCTGCCGCGCGCACCTCGTCGTACTCCTTGCGCTTCTCGGCGTCGCCCAGCACGTCGTAGGCCGCGCTGATCTCCTTGAAGCGCTCCTCGGAGCCCGGGTTGGCGTCGGGGTGGAACTCCTTCGCCAGCTTCCGATAGGCGCGCGTGATCTCCTTGTCCGACGCCGTGGGGACGACGCCGAGCACCTTGTAGTAGTCCTTTTCGAACCATTCGCGTTGTGCTGCCGCCATGGCTCAGCTCACCCCCGCACGCGGACCATGGCCGGGCGCAGTGCCTGCCCCTTCCAGCGGTAGCCGGAGCGCAGAACCTCGTCGACCATCGTCTCGGTGTCGCCAGGCTGTCCCTCGGTGTGCGCGACCGCGTCGTGGATCGACGGGTCGAAGGGCACGTTGCGCTGGTCCACGCGCTCGAGCCCCTCCTTGGACAGGATGTCCATGAGCATCGTGCCCAACGCGCGCAGCGCCTTGCCGTCCTCGGTGAGGTCGAGGGACTCGCTGAAGTGCGCCTCGGCCAGATCGACCGTGTCGAGCACGGGCAGGAGCTTGTTCACCAGGTCCGCCGCCGCACGCGCGGTCGTCTCGCCCTGCTGGCGGGCGATGCGTTTGCGGTAGTTCTCGAAGTCGGCCTGGGTGTGCTGGAGTGCGCGCAGGTATTCGTCCCGCTCGCGCGTCAACTTCGTCAGGGGGTCCGCCTCCGCGGTGGGGTCGGCCGGCGCGCCGTTGGGGCCCTCGCCGGGATCGGGACCGCGCTCGCCCGGAGCGACGGCGTCATCCGACACCGCCGCCCCGTCGGGCTCAGTCCCCTCGACCGCCTCCTCCGCAGGAGGGCGCTCGTCGTAGAGGCTCATTGCTCATCGACGATCTCGGCGTCGACGACGTCGTCGTCCGAGGAGCCCTCCTCGGCGCCACCACCGGCACCGTCATCGCTGGGACCGGCCGACCCGGCCGAAGCCGATGCCTGCTCGTAGAGGCGCTGGCTGAAGCTCTGGGACACGCCGACCAGCTTCTCGGTCGCGTCCTTGATGGCGTCCAGCGACGTCCCGTTGAGCGCCTCCTTCAGGACGGAGAGGGCCGACTCGACGTCGTCCTTCTCGGAGCCCTCGAACTTGTCGCCCTGCTCACGGAGCAGCTTCTCGGTCTGGTACACGAGGGTGTCGGCCTGGTTACGCACCTCGGCCTCCTCGCGACGCTGGCGGTCGTCCTCGGCGTGGGCCTCGGCGTCACGCACCATGCGCTCGATGTCGTCCTTGGCCAGAGAGGACTGGCCGGTGATCGTCATCGACTGCTCCTTGCCCGTCGCCTTATCCTGCGCGGACACGTGCACGATGCCGTTGGCGTCGATGTCGAAGGTGACCTCGATCTGCGGGATACCCCGCGGTGCCGGCGGCAGGTCCACCAACTGGAACTTGCCGAGCGTCTTGTTGTACATCGCCATCTCGCGCTCGCCCTGGAGCACGTGGATCTCGACCGAAGGCTGGTTGTCCTCGGCCGTCGTGAAGACCTCCGACCGCTTGGTCGGGATGGTGGTGTTGCGCTCGATCAGCTTGTGCATGACCTGACCCTTGGTCTCGATGCCCAGGGACAGCGGCGTCACGTCGAGCAACAGGACGTCCTTCACCTCGCCCTTGAGCACGCCGGCCTGCACGGCGGCGCCGACCGCGACGACCTCGTCGGGGTTCACGCCCTTGTGCGGCTCCTTGCCGGTCAGGGTCTGCACCAGCTCCTGGATGGCGGGCATGCGCGTCGAGCCACCAACCAGGACCACGTGGTCCAGGTCGCCGGTCTTGAGCCCCGCGTCCTTGATGGCGGACTCGAACGGCCCGCGGCACTTCTCCACCAGGTCGGCGGTCAGCTCGTTGAACTTCGCCCGCGTCAGCTTGAAGTCGAGGTGCTTCGGGCCCTCGCTCGTCGCGGTGATGAAGGGCAGATTGATCTGGGTGTCCTGCACCGAGGACAGCTCGATCTTGGCCTTCTCGGCCGCCTCCTTGAGGCGCTGCATGGCCATCTTGTCCTGCGACAGGTCCACGCCCTCGGTGTTCTTGAACTCGGTGACGAGCCATTCCATGACCTTGTCGTCCCAGTCGTCGCCACCCAGCTGCGTGTTGCCCGACGTCGACTTCACCTCGAACACGCCCTCACCGATCTCGAGCACCGAGACGTCGAAGGTCCCGCCGCCGAGGTCGAACACGAGCACCGTGCGGTCGGTGTCCTCCTTGTCGAGCCCGTACGCCAGCGCGGCAGCGGTCGGCTCGTTGATGATGCGGAGCACCTCCAGGCCGGCGATCGCCCCGGCCTCCTTGGTGGCCGTGCGCTGCGCGTCGTCGAAGTACGCAGGCACGGTAATGACCGCCTGCGTCACCGTGTCGCCCAGGTAGGACTCCGCGTCCCTCTTCAGCTTCCCGAGGATCCGGGCCGAGATCTCCTGCGCCGTGTACGCCTTGCCGTCGATGTCGACGGTCCACTTGGTGCCCATGTGGCGCTTCACCGAGCGGATGGTGCGGTCGGGGTTCGTGATGGCCTGTCGCTTGGCCACCTCGCCCACCAGCACCTCGCCGGTCTTGGAGAAGCCCACGACCGACGGCGTCGTCCGCCCACCCTCGGCGTTCGGGATCACGACGGGCTCGCCCGCCTCCAACACACTGACCACGGAGTTGGTGGTCCCCAGGTCGATGCCTACGGCCTTAGCCATGTCTGCTTTGTCCTTCCGGTCTGTACGTCTGCCGACGCCTCGACGTCTACCAGTCGCTCTCGAATTGCTATGCACCAAATGTAACAAAAGTTGAGTCGATTTATGTCAAGATTTTTGATGTTCTCTGCCACCCCGGTTTCTTCGACGACCCCTCCGACCAGAAAAACCCTGGTTAAAGCCATTTCTCGGGTCCCCCACCCCAAAAGAGGCCTTCGGCCCTGGGCGCCCGACAATGGGAGTATCAGGCTGAATTCACCGGGCGAAAACGAGGGCGCGATCCCGCCTCTGCGCCTGATCCCGGGATTTGGGGTCGGTTTGGCTGGCCCTGCTGGTACCGCCTACTGGCAGGGTTGGCCCTCCCCCCAATCCTCCCGCCAGACCTCTGACCAGGATGACTACCGTCATCCCGCCGGTCCCCAATACCATCGAAACCGTGCTCGACCTGGTGCTGCTCCGCCACGGCCAGTCCACCTGGAACGCCAAGAACCTGTTCACGGGGTGGGTGGACGTCGAACTCAGCCCGGCCGGCGAGGACGAGGCCAGCGCCGCGGGCCAGCTGCTCGCCGATGCCGCCGACGCCTCGGCGTCCGCCACGCGTCCCGCGCTCGACCTGCGGATCCTCCACACCTCGGTCCTGACCCGGGCCATCCGCACCGCCGAATTCGCCCTGGCCGCGGCCGGGCGCAGCTGGCTCCCCGTCCGCCGGGACTGGCGCCTCAACGAGCGGCACTACGGCGACCTTCAGGGCAAGAACAAGGCCCAGATCAAGCAGGAGTTCGGCGAAGAGCAGTTCATGCTGTGGCGCCGCAGCTACGACACGCCGCCCCCGCCGCTCGCCGCCGACAATCCCTACGACGTCGGCGCTGATCCCCGCTATCAGGACCTCGACCCCGCCGACATCCCACGGACCGAGTGCCTGAAGGACGTCGTGAGCCGGACCATTCCCTATTGGGATGACGCCATCGTGCCCGACCTCCGGGCCGCGGCCGCCGCCCACGGCGGTGCGGTCCTCGTCGCGGCGCACGGCAATTCCATCCGCGCGCTACGCAAGCACCTCGAGCAGATCGGCGACGACGCCATCAGCGAGCTCGAGGTCCCGACGGGGATCCCCTACCGCATGCGCCTCGACGACGACCTGACCGTCCGCTCGGCCGCCTACCTCGGCGACCCCGCGGCCGCCGCAGCGGCGGCCGCCGCCGTTGCCCGCCAAGGCGACGCCCCCGCCTGAGCGGACGAAACGGGAGTCATCCAACGCCCGACCTCGTCCTTCGGCCGCCGGCACTCGGCGACGAGGCCGCGTGCCTCGCCGCGCAAGCCGAGCTCACCGACTACCCGTTCCTCCTTCTCTGGAAGCCGGACCTGCCCTGGGCGGACTACGTGGCGCGGCTCGACGGGTTGCGCGACGGCACCGCCATCTTCGAAGGGTTCGTGCCTTCGACCTTTCTCCTCGCCGAAACCGGCGGTGAGATCGTCGGCCGCCTCTCGGTCCGCTTCGAGCTGAACGACTTCCTGGCCGCCGAGGGCGGGCACATCGGTTACGCCGTGCTGCCGCGCTTTCGCCGACGCGGCTACGCCACCGAGATCCTCCGCCGCGCCATCGCCCTGGCCCGCGGGCACGGGGTGGAGCGGGCCCTTGTCTGTTGCGACGACGACAACGCCGCGTCGGCGACCGTCATCGAACGCTGCGGCGGCGTCCTCGAGTCGGTCGCGCCGATCGCCGACAGCGACACGCCGCTGAGGCGTTACTGGATCGGCTGACCTCACCGATCCCGGCGGCTCGCACCGCGTCCCCTCCCGAGACGGCGGAAGGCCGGGGCGCCTCGCCGCGCCCCGGCCACTCCGTCCGCATACAGAACCGACGTGCCGTTACACGGCGTCGGCTCCGCGTTCGCCGGTGCGGACTCGCACCACGGCCTCCACGGGGAGGACCCATACCTTGCCGTCACCGATCTTGCCGGTGGCCGCCGCTCCGACGATGGCGTCCACCACGTCGTCGGTCTGGCTGTCGTCCACGACCACCTCGACACGGAGCTTGGGGACGAAGTCCACCTCGTACTCCGCACCGCGGTAGACCTCGGTGTGTCCTCGTTGCCGTCCGAAGCCTTGCGCCTCGGTGAGCGTCATGCCCTGCACACCCTTGGCCCTGAGGGCTTCTTTGACGTCGTCGAGCTTGAACGGCTTGATGACTGCCACGATCAGCTTCATTGTTGATCTCCTTTCGTCCTCAATGTCCTGGGCCTAGGAACCGCCGCCCGGTGACGGTGGCGGCGCGGGCTCTGGATCTTCCGAACCTCCCTTGTCCAGTCCGGCCATGGCGAACGCCCCGTCGATCCGTGTGGCGAGGGTCTCCTCGGGGAAGGCCTCCTCACCGTGGATCGCCAGGTCGCCGACCTCGAGGATCTCGTCCTTGTACCGGGCGCCACGGAGCACGAGCTTGATCAGCCACATGAGGATGAATGTGATCAGGGCCGACCAAATAATGACGAAAATCGCCGCTCGGAACTGTTCCCACAGCTGGTGGGCGGAGCCCGTGTACATGAGGCCGTTGACGCCGAACGGCGTGCAACTTCCGTGCGCGGCCAGATACGTCGTCTGCGGTGTCGCGACGACCTGCCCGCTCGCATTGAGGTGTCCGCATCCGTACTCGATCATGTTCGGGTCGCCGAAGATGCCGAGCAACATGCCGCCCAGGAATCCCGCCATGCCGTGTGTGTAGACAACACCGAGAGCGTCGTCCACCTTGGAGAACGGTGGGACCTTGGAGAGGTAGTTCCACGCCACCCAGACGAAGGCACAGCAGATCGCGCCGACAGCAATGGCGCCCCAGCCGTTGACCCAGCCCGCGCAGGGCGTGATGCCGACGAGGCCGCAGATCATGCCGTTCACACCGCCCAGGAACGTCGGTTTGCGTTCCTTGGAGAACCAGGCGTCCATCAACATCCAGACGAGAACGCCCGTGGCCGTCGCCAAGTTCGTGTTGATGACCGCTCCCGCGGCGCTCGCTCCGGCGTAGTACGGGTCGCCACCGTTGAAGCCGTTCCAGCCCAACCACAGGATGCCGGCTCCGACGGCTGCCATGACCAGGTTGTTGGGCAAGGCGTGCTGTCTATCTCGGAGCAAACGGGGCCCGAGGACCCACGCTGCGACGAAGCCCGAGACGCCCGCCGACATGTGGATGACGTAGCCACCTGAGAAGTCGAGCGCACCCTCCTGAGCGAAGTAGCCACCGCCCCAGAGGAGGAAGGCGTCGATGCTGTAGACGAACGTCGACCACAGCGGTACCAGGATGCACCACGCCGTGAACTTGATGCGCCCGACGACGCTCCCGAGGAACAACAGCGGCGTGATGGCCGCGAAGACGAACTGGAAGTAGGCCAGGCTCGCCGTCGGGAAGTGGAACGGGATAATCGTGTTCGCCGCCGAGTCCGCTTGGGCCTGTTCGCCGTAGCTGTTGGTGATTTGTCCCGGTTTACCGACGAAGTTGTCCCAGAAGTGCGTCCACCAGCCGACACCTGATAACTGCGTCTGGGTGGCTACGCCGTGGACGACTTTGACACCCCCCCCGAGAGACGTATCGCCGAAGCCCATCTTGTAGCCCCAGAGGACCCACACGACAAGCACAAGCGAGAACCCGGCAAACATCATTGACAACACGTTGACGGCCCATTTCTTGGGAACGATCGACGCGTACAAGACGGCCAGGGCGGGGAGGCTCATCAAGCCGACGAACGTGGCGGCGGTTATCTGCCACGTGTTGTCCGCTGGATTGAGCCAACTCGGATACGGAACGTACGAGGTCGCTCCTATCAGATGGATCACTCAAGCTCTCCTAACTGTCATGCGTCCCTGACTCATCTCTGTCCCGACAGACGCCTCGATGTGCAGGTACGGCAAGGTCACTTCGACGGTTTTCCCCGCCGCAGAAAGGATGCAGGTCAGGAGTTTCCACATCGTCACCGGTGTGTTTCGAGCGCGTTAATCAACTGGGACCCCGGGATCGACGGGAAAAGGCCCGGTCACAGCGCACCCGGAACCCGTGGCCCGTCCTTGCGGTGCCACTACTGTCTGCCGATGGTCATGACTGCCGATCACCCACCGCGTTCGAACGATCGTGAAGAGGAGGCAGCGAGGGACCGCCCCAATGGGTCGGTCGACCGGGTCGGACAACTACGAGGCGCCGGGGTGCAGGTCGATGTCCGACGACTTGCGCACGTCGCCATTGCAATCGTGCTCATCACGCTCGCCGTCCTTGCCATCGCCCTCACGATCGTGGGGGTCCACAAAAACCAGCAGGCCGACCAGCTCCACGCGCAGGGCGTCCCCGTGACGGTCACGGTCACGGGTTGCCTCGGCCTTCTCGGCGGGAGCGGAAGCAACGCGGCCGGCTACTCGTGTCACGGCACGTACACATTGAAGGGCCACACCTACAACGAGTCGCTGCCCGGGTCCGCGTTCCATCGGCCTGGCACGACCATCGACGCCGTTGCTGTACCGGGTGACCCGGCTCTCGTCTCGCCGGTCGCCATCGTCGAGGCGCAGCACTCGTCGGCCAGCGTGTTCATCCTCCCGGCCGTGCTGGGCGGCGTCCTGGTGCTCCTTGTCGTCGCCCTCGTCGTGCAGGCACGACGTCGGCGCGGAGGAGCGCGTCCGGCAGGCGCCGAGGCTTAGGTCGGAGGCGTGTACCGCTTGTTGGCGCGGGCACGTGGTGGCCCGCTCCCGTTGGTGTGCATGGCGCGGGAGGCTCCACCCTGGCCGGGCACGGCATTCTTGAGCGCCTGCTGGAGCCGGTAAGAACGCACCAGATACCACGCGCCGACCAGAACGAAGGGCGCGGCGAACCCGATGTAGGAATACTTCAACTGGAAAACGGCCACACCGAAGAGTGCGACGGTGATCCCCTGAAAGAGCCGCTTTCGCAAGAGTGATGCCACCAGAATGAGAACGGCCAGGCCGAGCAGCACATAGGTCAGCTCTTCGTAGACCCCCACGCTCTGGCCGTGGCTCCTGGCATTGTCGATCGAGGCGGAGGTGATGAGGAGCCCGACAATGGCCGCGACGGGCGCCACGATGAGCCCGATGAGCCGTTCCTTGTCGTTGGAACGTTGAATCTCTTCTTGGATCTCGTCGGCGGATCTGTCGTCGGCAGGACTGGGCTCGTCGGGCGAATCGTCCGGACGCACCATGGCGTACTTGAGGCGCTCCCACCGCGTCAGGTGGGGTGCGTCGCCGCCCCTGCTCCCAGTGTCTGGGTCTGCGGGCATCTTCGAAGGCTACCGCCAGCCGGAGAACAGCCTGATTCCGGCGGGTTAAGGGGGTGTGAATTCGCCCACTGAGCCTGGTCCGGGGACCGTCACTAGGGTGCTTGTGAAGGTTCGGGTGTCGGCTGATCAGGGGAGGGCGCCGAATGAAGCTCGTCGTGGCGGTGGTCAAGCCGTTCAAGCTGGACGATGTGAAGGACTCCCTGAAGAACCTGGGCGTCCAAGGTATGACCCTCACGGAGGCTCAGGGTTACGGCCGCCAGCGGGGCCACACCGAGAACTACCGGGGCGCCGAGTACCAGGTCGACTTCGTGCCCAAGATGCGGGTCGAGGTGCTCGTCGAGGACGACCAGGCCGAATCCGTGGTGGACGCGATCGTCTCCTCGGCGGCCACGGGCAAGATCGGCGACGGCAAGGTCTGGGTCGTGCCGGCCGAAACCGTGGTGCGTGTGCGCACCGGTGAACGGGGCGCAGACGCCGTCTGAGTCCGGGCGGCGGGTCGCCCTGCTGCGACCGACTGGCGGCGGATCGACGCAGCCGATGCCCAGAGTCGCACGCGGCGAGGGGGCGTCCGCACGTACAAACCGGCACGTGAAGGCACGTGGGGGCTACTGTTTGCGCCCATGGCAAAGGACCTCGACCTCTCGAAGATCTGGCTGTTCTCCACCTCGTCGGCTAAGGACCTGCGGACGATCCGCCGGGCCCTCGAAGAGGTGACGGTGCCGGCGGGGCGGATGCTGACCGAGCAGGGCACCATCGGTCGGGAGTTCTTCCTGATCGTCAAGGGCCAGGCGGCCGTCCGGCGCAACAACCGCAAGGTGGCGACGCTCGGCCCGGGCCAGTACTTCGGCGAGATGGCCCTCCTCGACCGGCGCCCGCGCTCGGCCACCGTGACCTCCGAGACCGACATGACGTTGCTGGTGCTGGGACAGCGCCAGTTCAACGGCGTGCTCGACGCCGTGCCGGCGCTCGCCCGCAAGATGCTGGCGGCGATGGCGACCCGGTTGCGGGAGTCCGACGAGAAGGCGATGGCCAACATCTAGAGAGGGGTCGCCGGGACGTGCTCGCCGGCGTGTAGGCCCTGTTGAGGATCCGCGCTTGAGCGCGGGGCCGCTGCGAAACTCTCCCTGTCCTATTCCTCGCCTTATGGACAGGAGGTCACAGTCATGCAAATTGACTGGAAGAAGCTGGTGGCGGAGTTTCTGGGGACGATGATCCTGGTGGTCGTCGCAGTCGGCGTGGCGACGGAGACCTTCGGGTTCAAGCTCTTCGGATTGAGCTATGCGGCCGGCGTCGCCGCCACGGCACTCGCTTTCGGGCTCGTGCTGGTCGCACTCGTCTACGCCATCGGCCCCATCTCGGGCTGCCACATCAACCCGGCGGTGACGCTCGGGTTCGTCTCGTCCGGCCGGATGACGCTCGTGGAGGGCATCTCGTACTGGATCGCCCAGTTCGCCGGCGGCATCGCTGGCGCGTACCTCCTCTACTGGATGTTCACGACCACGCCGCTGTACCACAAGAGCGTCCAGGGCCTGGGCACCGACGGCTACGGCAAAGCCTCGCACCTGTTCGTCAGCCAGGGCGGGGCCTTCCTGGTCGAGGTCGTGTTGACGGCGATCTTCGTCCTGGTCGTTCTGTTCGCCACGCACAAGGCGGCGATCCAGGGTGCGGCGGGCGTCGCCATCGGCTTCGCGCTGGTGATGGTGCACCTCATCGGCATCCCGCTGACGGGGACGTCGGTGAACCCCGCCCGGGCGTTGGGGCCGGCGCTCGTCGTCGGGGGCACGGCGTTGAGCCAGGTCTGGGTGTTCATCGTGGCTCCCCTGGTCGGGGCGATCGTGGCGGCGCTCATCCACCTGCTCCTGTCCGACCTGTCCAAGGACGAGGTCGAGGTGGTCGAGGTGGTCGAGGTGGTCGAGGTGACCGCCTAGCCCGCTACCGTCGGGTCCGTGGACCTGGCCGACGCACTCACCTTCGCCCGGGACCGCCGCCAGGGGGTCCTGGTCACCATCGGGGCCGGCGGGCGCCCGCAGCTGTCCAACATCTTGTTCGTGCCGTGGGGCGACGGGGACGACGCGTTCGGGATCTCGGTCGGCAACGAGCGCGTGAAGACGCGCAACCTGCGGCGCGACCCGCGGGCGTCGCTGTACGTGCTCGGGGACAACTTCTGGCAGTGGGTGGTGCTGGAGGGGACGGCGTCGTTGTCACCGGTGGCGGAGGACCCGCACGACGCGACGGTCGACGCGCTGGTCGAGTACTACCGCTTGGGCCAGGGCGAGCACCCGAACTGGGACGAGTACCGCGCCGCGATGGTGAAGGAAGAGCGGCTGATCATCACCGTGCGGCCCGAGCGGGCGTACGGGGTCGGGGTGGGCGGGTAGCGACTGGCGGCGGGTCAGCCGGCGGGCTGGGGCTCGGGCTCCGGCTCGGGGGCCGACGCGCCAGCACCGTTCCCACCGCCCGGCTCGCCGAGCGACTCCTCGACGAGCTGGGAGAGATCGAGGACACGGACCTCGTCCTCCTTGGAGTTGGCGCGGACCGCGTCGTCGAGCATGATCATGCAGTAGGGGCACGCGGTCGAGACCACGTCGGCCCCGGTGCCCAGGGCCTCGGCGGTGCGGTCCATGTTGATGCGCGTGCCGATGGTCTCCTCGAGCCACATGCGGGCGCCGCCGGCGCCGCAGCAGAAGCCGCGCTCCTTGCACCGCTTCATCTCGACCTGCTTGGCCCCCTTGATGGCGTCGATCACGTGGCGGGGCTCGTCGAAGACCCGGTTGTGGCGGCCGAGGTAGCACGGGTCGTGGTACGTGACCGTGCCCGAGTAGCCGGCGCCCGGGACGAGCTTGCCCTCCTTCACGAGGTGCTCGAGCAGCTGACTGTGATGGATGACCTCGTAGTTGCCGCCCAGGGCGGGGTACTCGTTCTTGATCGTGTTGAAGCAGTGCGGGCAGCTGGCGATGATCTTCTTCGCCCCGGCCTCGTCGAGCGTGGCGATGTTCATCTTGGTCTGCTCTTGGTAGAGGTACTCGTTGCCGAGGCGCCGCACCGGATCGCCGGTGCACGACTCCTTGGGCCCCAAGATGCCGAAGGTGACGCCGGCGCGGTGCAGCATGCGCGCCGTCGCCTGCACGCCCTTGCGGGCCCGCTCGTCGAGGGCGCCGGCACAGCCCACCCAGTACAGGTATTCGATGTCGTCGGGGATGGCGCCGGTGATCACCGGGACCTCGAAGTCGAGGCTCTGCGTCCACTCGGCGCGCTTGGACTGGCCGAGGCCCCAGGGGTCACCCTGGTTCTCGACGTTGCGCAGCATGAGCCCGGCCTCGGACGGGAACTCGGACTCCATCAGCACCTGGTAGCGCCGCATGTCGACGATGGCGTCGATGTGCTCGATGTCGACCGGGCACTCCTGCACGCAGGCGCCGCACGTGGTGCACGCCCAGAGGACGTCGGGGTCGATGACGTTGGGGACGAGCGCCGTCTGCTCACCCTCCTTGGTGAGGAGCGGGCCGGCCGAGGTGAACATGTTGTCGCGCAGGTTCATGATCAGCAGCTTCGGAGAGAGCGGCTTCTCGGTGTTCCAGGCCGGGCACTGGGACTGGCAGCGGCCGCACTCGGTGCACGTGGCGAAGTCGAGCATCTGCTTCCAGGTGAAGTGCCCGACCTCGCCGACGCCGAAGACCGTGTCCTCGTCGACGTTCTCCATGTCCATGTCGGGCGTGCTGTAGAGCGCGCCGAGGGCACGGGGCCGGCGGGAGAAGGCGACGTTGATCGGCGCAATGAAGATGTGCAGGTGCTTCGAGTAGGCGATGAAGACGATGAAGCCAGAGATGATGGCGATGTTGAGGACGAGGAAGACGGTGGCGAGGTCTGAGTTCAGGCCCGCGCCGCTCGGCAGCCACGATGCGACGGCGTGGGAGGCGAACGCCCAGTTGTCGTAGGGGAACTGGGCCGCGTTCACCTGCGCACCGCGGTAGAGGAGGAGCGTGATCATGACGCCGGCGATCATGACGAGGACGAGCCAGGCCGCGCCGGTGTGCGAGCCGTAGAAGCGTGACTTACGCCCCTCGCGGTGTGGGTTCTGGATGAAGCGGATGACGGTGAACGTGATCAGGGCGAGGAGGACGGCGCAGGTAAAGAAGTCCTCGACGAAACCGAGCCAGCCCATCGTCCCGATGCCCGGGATGTGGAAGTTCACATCGAAGAGGTCGCCGTAGGCCTCGATGATGGTGAAGAGCAGGATGGTGAAGCCCCACATGGTGAAGAAGTGTGCGATGCCGGGGACCGTCCACTGGAGGAGCTTGCGCTGCCCGGCGACCTCGACGACCTCAGCCTCCGCCTTGCGGCTGACGGGGCCGCGCGTGCGGTTGGGGTCCGCCTTGCCCGACCGGATGAGCCGGGACAGCCAGTGGAACCTGATTGCGGCGATGCTGAACCCCACCACGGTGACACCAAGGCCCAGAATGATCCTGACCGGCACGACTGCTACTCCTCGCCTAAGGGGACGGTGACGGGTTGTGCGAGCGCCACCTGGGAATTCACAAGCGGGGTCAGAGGATAGTGTGGCGGGCGCTCGCGGGCGTAGTTCAGAGGCAGAACATCAGCTTCCCAAGCTGAGAACGCGGGTTCGATTCCCGTCGCCCGCTCTCGGCAAACATCGCAGCTCAGAGTGGTTGCCGGCGAGAGTGCTGGCTCACCGACGAGCCGCCGAATTGGTCGTCGTGCAACAAACGTGCAACAGCG
>DATDIE010000454.1:0-18335 GCA_036521235.1 Acidimicrobiales bacterium
GGCGAACGACGTCATGATCTCGTGGTCGAGCGTGCGCACGACCTCGAGCAGCTCCGCCAGGACCGCCACACGACCGAGCAGCGCCTCGACGCCGTGCGCACCCGCACGCGCGCCCTCGACCTCGAGGCCAACGAGGTCGACCTGCGCACCGAGTCGCTGCGCGAGCACATCGCCCGCGACCTCAACGCCCGCCCCGAGGAGCTCGTCGGCCTCCCCGAGCCCGAGGCCCCGGAGAAGACGACGCTCCCGCAGCACGCCCAGGAGCTCGAGCGCAAGCTGACCGCGCTCGGCCCGGTGAACCCGCTCGCGTTGGAGGAGCTGTCGCAGCTCGAGGAGCGCCACAAGGAGCTCGAGGCACAGGTCGACGACGTGCGCGGCGCCCGCCGCGAGCTGCACGAGGTCGTGCGCACGCTCGACCACGAGATCATGACGTCGTTCGCCGCCGCGGCCGCCGACGTCAACGAGCATTTCTCCGCGCTGATCACGATGCTGTTCCCCGGCGGCACCGGGCGCCTCTCGCTCGTCGACCCCGACGACCTGTTGAACACCGGCGTCGAGATCGAGGTCCGCCCCGCCGGCCGCAACGTGCGCCGTGTCTCGCTGCTGTCCGGCGGCGAGCGCTCGATGGCCGCCTTGGCGTTCCTCTTCGCCGTCTTCCGCAGCCGCCCGTCGCCCTTCTACATGATGGACGAGGTCGAGGCCGCCCTCGATGACGTCAACCTCTCCCGCTTCCTCACGCTCGTCCACGAGTTCCGCGACGAGGCGCAACTCCTCATCGTCTCGCACCAGAAGCGCACGATGGAGACGGGCGACGCGCTCTACGGCGTGACGATGGCGCCCGGCGGCTCCTCCCAAGTCGTCAGCCAGAAGGTCGAAAAGGACAAGGAGACGGCGTCGGCATGATCCTCGCCAGCGACGTCGGGACGTACATCATCATCGTCGTGGTGGTGGCCGTCTTGGGGATCGGCGCCGGGTCGGTTGGCTTCGTCCGCTCACGGCGGCGTGGCGGTGGTACCGCCGGACCGACTTCTGCGAAGGCGCCGACCAAGGCCGCGGCCGCGCCGGCGCCGACGCCGGCCAAGGCACCGACACGCCCGCCGACCAAGGCGCCTTCCAAGCCTCCGGCGACGCCGGCACCTGCCGCACCGGCTCCTGCACCTGCCGAGCCCGCCGTCGTCGAGCCCGAGGTCGTCGCAGCAGAGGTCGTCGAGGCGCCGCCCTCATACCGCAGCCGCCTGGGCGGCGTGCGCGGGCTGTTCGGCGGCGCCGTCGCGGCGATACGGGCCGGACGCATCGATGCGGACACATGGGACTCGCTCGAAGAGGCCCTCATCCGCGCCGACGTTGGCGTCGCCACGGCCGACGCGCTCCTCGCCGACCTGCGCGCCAAGGTCGAGTCCAAGGAGGTCCGAGGCGGCGACGACCTCCTCGCCGCGCTGGGCGACTCCATCCGCGATCTGCTCCAGACGGCCGAGACCCGCGAGCTTCGCTTCGACGGCAAGGAGGGCGCCCCCGACGTCTGGCTCATCGTCGGCGTGAACGGCGTTGGCAAGACGACGACCATCGGCAAGCTCGCTCGCCGCCAGTCCGCCGCCGGGCGCTCCGTCCTTCTCGCCGCGGGCGACACGTTCCGTGCCGCGGCGGCGGACCAGCTCGCTTTGTGGGCCGACCGGACCGGCACCGAGATCGTGCGCGGCGCCGAGGGCGGCGACCCGTCCGCCATCGTCTTCGACGCCGTCCAACGCGCGGCGGCGCGGGGCAACGACCTCGTGCTGGCCGACACCGCGGGGCGCCTGCACACGAAGGTCAACCTGGTCGAGGAGCTCAAGAAGATCCGGCGCATCGCCGACCGCGATCCGGGGCACGTCACCGAGGTGCTGCTCGTCCTCGACGCCACCACGGGACAGAACGCCTTGGCCCAGGCGCGCCAGTTCACCGAGGCCGTCGACGTCACCGGCATCGTGCTGACCAAGCTCGAGGCACGGCCAAGGGCGGCATCGTCGTCGCCGTCCAGCGAGAGCTTGGCCTGCCGGTCAAACTGGTCGGCCTGGGCGAGGGTCCGGACGACCTCGTGGACTTCGACCCCGACGAGTTCGTCGACGCGCTGTTGTCCGGCGACTCGGGCGACTGAGAACCGACCGCAAGGGAGGGAGTCCGATGACCGAGAAGCAGAAGCGGGTCTTAGGCGTCGCCTTGGTCATCCACGTGATCATGCTGAGCCTGACGTGGCGTGACCTGGGCCGCCGGCCCGACGCTGCCGTCCGCGGCAAGAAGCGCATGTGGCGCGTCGCCTCGCTCCTCAACACGAGCGGCTCCGTCACGTACTGGCTGTTCGGGCGTCGTTCGGTCCCCGAGCTCTCTTTGGTCGACGGCGGGGCCTGAAGCGGAAGCGAGGTTTGACACGGGCGGGGCGGTCGATGCTCCCCTAAATCAACCTCTGACGCGGATTTGGTTTTGCCTACGAGGATGGCCTCAATTTCTGGGCCCATTTCGTGAGTTAAAGCTGCAGTTTGCGCGTTTGGAGAGGCAAAGCTGAAATTTTGGGCCAGTTCTGAGAGGTCTCTGCCCTATACGAAACGCGATCTGCGCCTCACCTGCCTTTTAGGACCAGCGCACCTGCACGACGTCGCCGAACGCGTCCAGCACGGAACGATCGCCCTCGATCGACAACCGATCGCCTCGCCCCCGGTTCCACAGCGCGAGATACAGATCGCCGGCTGCCCCGCGCACCGTGCAATCGGCGGCGCCAACGCCCGCCGTCGTCGTGACGCCGTCGGGCCCGATCGACAGCACCCACGCCGCGTCGTCGTCGACGCACCGGATCCCGAGCGTCACGACGTCCTCGGCCCGCAGCCCCGTGGAGCGCCGCGGCACGAAGCACGTCAGCAGCTCGTCGACGCCGTCAGCGGCGAAGTCCGGCGTGAACGGCGACAGGTTCGCCTCGGGTCGCCCGGCCGTCAGCTCCGTGTCGACGCGATGGATGCCGGTCTCGTGCGCCTGGCGCCGGCTCCACATGGCGAGCGGGGAGGGCGCCGGCAGGAAGGTCCAGGTCTGCAGATCTGGCGGCGCCGCATCCAACGCCGCCACGAGCGCCAGATACCCGGCCTCGAACCAGTCGGACAGCTCCTCGTCGCCTGGCCAGCGCCCGACGACCTCGTCGAGGCTCTGCTTGCGCACCTCGGCGACCGGCTCGGCGACGTAGGACGTGGCCCAGCGGTGGACGCCGCCCATGTGGCGGATCAGGTCACGCGCCATCCATTCGGGACACGTCGGCACGCGCATGACAGGTGCCACGGCACGCGTCGACGCGGTCATGCGGGCGCCCTCGTGCCGCAGCGTCTCGATGAACTGTGCGACCTCCACCACCGTCCAGCCTGTCAGCTCGAGCCGAGCAGGGCCCAGCCCAACCGAGCCCAGCCAACCCGAGCCAGCTAGTTGACCTTCTGCAGGTCGATGACGAAGACGAGCGTGTCGTTGGCCGAGATGCCCGCACCCGGCGACTGGGCGCCGTAGCCGAGGCTGGCCGGGATGATCAGCTCACGACGGCCGCCGGCCTTCATGCCGACGACGCCCTCGTCCCAGCCCTTGATGACCTGGCCCTGCCCCAACGTGAACGTGAAGGGCTGGCTCGTCCACGACGACTGGATCACCTTGCCCGACGAGTACGTGGCCAGCACGTACTGCACCGTGACCGAGTCGCCGCTCGCCGCCGCCTTGCCCGTGCCCGTGATGAGGTCGGAGCTCTCGAGCGTGGTGGGCGGGGTCCCCGACGGCACCGTCACCGTGGGCTGCGTGCCTGCGGTCCCGGCCGGCGAGAGGTCGGCCGCCGGGATCGGCGCGATGGCGTTGAGCGGGCTCCCGGCGGGGGCCGTGACGGTCGTCGCCGGGCCGGCGCCCGACCCGTTCGCGGTCGTCGTGGTGTTCGACGCCGAGTTCGATGGGGAGGAGCTGCAAGCGGCGAGCCCGAGGGCTCCGGCCAGGACGATGGTGGTCACGAGCGCGCTGGAGCGCAGGGAAGGGGTGGGACGCATGGCGTCAAAAGGTAGCCGCCCGCCACCCCTCCGAGGCCGCGCCACCACCCCCGCCGCCGCCGCACCGAGGCAGCGCCACCACGGCGCCCCACTAACCTGAGACCTCATGTTCGACGCCCTGTCCGACCGCCTCGAGCGCATCTCCACGCGCCTCAAGGGCAAGGGCCGGATCAGCCAAGAGGACCTCGACGAGGCGCTGAAGGAGATCCGTACTGCGCTCCTCGAGGCCGACGTCGAGCTGAGCGTCACCCGGCGCTTCGTCGACGGCATCCGCCTGCGCGTCAGCGCCGAGGCGCTGTCGAAGAGCCTGACCCCGGGCCAGCAGGTCATCCGGGCGGTGCACGAGGAGCTGGTCAACGTCCTCGGCGGCGAGTCGCTCAAGCTCACGTACGCGTCCCGGCCGCCGACCGTCGTGCTGATGGCCGGCCTCCAGGGCGCCGGTAAGACGACGACCTCGGGGAAGCTCGCGCTGTGGTGGAAGCAGCAGGGGCGTAACCCGCTGCTCGTCGGCGCCGACCTCCAGCGCCCCGCCGCGGTCGAGCAGCTGCGGGTCCTCGGCCAACAGGCGGGCGTCACCGTCTTCTCGGAGGCGAGCGACCCCGTCAGTGTCGCCAAGGCCGGCGTGGCAGAGGCGCAACGGCTCGGCCGCGACATCGTCATCGTCGACACCGCCGGCCGGCTCACGATCGACGCCGAGATGATGGGCCAGATCAAGGACATCTCCGTCGCCACGCAGCCGCACTACACGTTCCTCGTGATCGACGCCATGATCGGCCAGGACGCCGTCGCCACGGCGAAGGCCTTCCACGACGCACTCGAGCTCAGTGGTGTCATCCTCACCAAGCTCGATGGCGACGCTCGTGGCGGCGCCGCCCTCTCCGTCAAGGGTGTCGTCGGCCGCCCGATCGCCTTCGCGTCGACCGGCGAGCGCCTCGCGGACTTCGACCTGTTCCACCCCGACCGCATGGCGGACCGGATCCTCGGCATGGGCGACGTCATGAGCCTGATCGAGCAGGCCGAGCGCACGATGGACACCGACGAGGTGGCGAAGAGCGCCAGCCGCCTCATGGCCGGACAGTTCACGCTCGAGGACTTCCTCTCCCAACTCCGCCAGGTGAAGAAGATGGGCTCGCTCGGCGGGCTCATGCGCCTCATGCCCGGCATGAACAAGGACATGCGCGAAGCGGCGAGCCAGATCGACGACGGCGAGGTCGCCAAGGTCGAGGCGATCGTGAGTTCCATGACGCCGGCCGAGCGCAACGACACGACGATGATGGACGGCTCGCGTCGCTCCCGGGTCGCCCGCGGCTCGGGCACCACGGTGCAGGACGTCAACTCGCTCCTGAAACAGTTCAAGGAGATGCAGAAGATGATGAAGGGGATGGCGTCGGGCAACATGCCCAACCTCCCCGGGATGCCGAACATGTCGGGGATGAGCGGCCGGGCCGCCAAGAAGCTCGCCAAGGAGGCGGCCGGCTTCGGTGGCGCCGGACAAGCCGCCGCCGGCGGCACTGGCGGGCCCGGCGGCCCCGGCGGCGCGGACTTCGACATGCTGTCCCAGCTGATGGGCGACGGCTCGGGGGCCGAGCTCGCCGAGCTGACCAAGGGGTTCCCGGGCCTGGCCGACGGCGCCGCGCCCCGGCCCGTGGTCAATGTCAACAAGGGGACCAAGAAGAAGAAGAAGGGCGGGCGGGTCACCCCGCCCAAGAACCGCTAGATCCGGCCCGGCCAGGCCTGGTCCGGCCTCCGGGAGGGGTCCGGCGGCCCCGGGAGGCCACGCACCCTTCCCATCTGGCAGAATGTTGGCTCGGGTGCGTCCGGCGACGCGCCGCCTCGGGATCCCTCGGAAAGTGCAGGCTCGGGGCGGGCAACCCTCGCGGTGACCGCAAGTGGAAGGAATCAATTCGTGGCAGTGAAGCTCCGCCTCGTGCGGATGGGCAAGAAGAAGCAGCCGACCTACCGGGTCGTGGCCGCCGACAGCCGTTCGCCCCGTGATGGGCGGTTCCTCGAGATCCTCGGGACGTACGCCCCGCGGGGCGCCTCGACCGCCGAGCCCGACGCCGTCATCAAGATCGACAACGAGAAGGCCGTGAAGTGGCTCGTGAACGGGGCCCAGCCGACCGAGCGCGTCGAGCGCCTCCTCAAGACGACCGGTGCCTGGGACGAGTTCTCGGCCGCCAAGGCGAAGTGAGGATCTCGTGACCGACTTGTACGAAGCAGGCGACATCAACCAGGTGGGCGGCGGCGGCGGCGGAGGCGGCGGAGCGAGCGACGAGATCGCCGACGACGACTTCGACGACGTGAACGACTTGGACGACGACGGTGTGGATGACGGGGATGACGACGGCGACGAGGTCGACGAGGTCGACGGGGTCGGCGAGGGCAACGAGCGGAGCGCGGTGGACGGGGGCACGTCGTTGGGAGTGCTGACGTATCTCGCGAAGTCGCTGTCCAACGAGCCCGAGTCGGTGTCGATCGAGACCGAGGAGCGCCGCAACGGTTTGCGTTTGAACCTGCACGTGGCGCCCGAGGACATGGGCCGGGTCATCGGCCGCCGGGGACGCACGGCCCAGGCCATCCGCACGCTCGTCAACGTGGCCGGCGCCAAGGACGGTATCCAGGCCAGCGTCGACATCGTCGACGACTGACGACTGAAGACGGGTCCGGAGCCACGGACCTCCTCAAGATCGGCCGGGTCACGAAGGCCCACGGGCTGAAGGGCGAGGTCATCGTCCAGCTCTGGACCGACCAGACGCAGCGGTTGAGCCCGGGGACCGTCCTGTCGACTCCGTCGGGCCCGCTGCTCGTCGAGGCGGCCCGCCCCTCGGGCGGCGACCGCTGGATCGTCTGGTTCGAGGGGTCCACGGACCGCACCTCGGCCGAGCGCCTGCAGGGTATCGAGCTGTCGGCCGAGGCGATGGAGGCGCCGGGCACGCTGTGGGTGCACGAGCTCGTGGGCGCTGAGGTGCGCGACGCGTCGGGCGTCGTGGTCGGGCGGGTGGTGGCGGTCGAGGCGAACCCAGCGAGCGACCTGTTGGTGCTGGAGTCGGGGGGCCTGATCCCGCTCAACTTTGTGACGGGGCACGACGCGGCGGCCGGGACGGTCGACGTCGACATCCCCGACGGCCTGCTCGAGTTGTGAGCGCCGGTGGCGTGAGAGCCGGCGTGACGTGAGGGCGGTCGTGGCGTGAGGATCGACGTCTTCACGATCTTCCCCGACGTCGTCGCCGGCTACTGCCGCGCCTCGATCCTGGGGCGGGCGGTCGAGAGCGGGGCGCTCGACGTGCGGGTGCACGACCTGCGCCAGGGGGCCGACGACCCGCGGCGCTCGGTCGACGACGCGCCGTTCGGCGGGGGCGCCGGCATGGTGCTCATGCCCGAGCCGCTGTTCCGCAGCGTCGAGTCGGTGCCCGACCTGCCCCGGCCGCTGTACCTGCTGACGCCGGGGGGGCGGCGCTTCGACCAGTCGGTGGCGGGCGAGCTGGCGGAACTGGCGGACGGGCCCTCGGGTGGGTTCTCGCTGCTGTGCGGCCGGTACGAGGGGGTGGACCAGCGGGTGGCCGACCACCTGGTCGACGGGGAGCTGTCGGTGGGCGACTACGTGTTGGCGGGCGGGGAGCTGGGGGCGCTGGTGGTGATCGAGACGGTGGCCCGGCTGCGCCCCGACGTGCTGGGTAACGAGGACTCGGCGGCGGACGAGTCGTTCTCCGACGGGCTGCTCGAGTACCCCCAGTACACGCGGCCGGCCTCGTTCCGTGGATGGGAGGTCCCCGCCGTGCTGCGGTCCGGCGATCACGGGGCGGTCGCCGCCTGGAGGCGGACCCAAGCCTTGCTGCGCACGGCGGCGCGGCGGCCCGACCTGCTGGAGCGCCTGGTCAGGGCGTCGGGGCTGAGCGACGACGACGTGCGGGCCCTGTCCGAGCACGGCTACGATGTTCCGTCCGGCTCAGAGCGGATCGAACCGCACCCCACCGAGCCGGCGTGACCCGATTTCGAAGGAACGCTTGTCATGCACCCGACCGAAACGATCGACCGCGACAGCCTGCGCGACGACATCCCTGAATTCCGCCCCGGCGACACCGTCAAGGTGCACGTGCGGGTCGTGGAGGGGAACCGTGAGCGGGTGCAGGTCTTCCAGGGCGCCGTCATGCGCCGCCAGGGCGGCGGGGTGCAGGAGACCTTCACCGTGCGCAAGGTCAGCTTCGGCGTGGGGGTCGAGCGGACGTTCCCGGTGCACTCGCCGACGATCGCCAAGATCGAGGTCGTGACGCTGGGCGACGTGCGGCGGGCCAAGCTGTACTACCTGCGTGACCGGCACGGGAAGGCGGCGAAGATCAAGGAGCGGCGGGTTGCTCGCGGTGGTGGGAAGGCCGCGGCTGCTGCGGCTGCTGCGGCTGCTGTGGTCGATGAGGACGTTGAGGACGTTGAGGACGTTGAGGTCGACGACGTCGATGCGCTCGACGGTGACGGGGTCGAGGCGCTCGACGACCTGACGCTCGAGGACGTGGCGCAGGCTGAGGACGGGGACGAGGTCGAGGCCGAGGTGTCCGACGAGGCGGGCGACGGGGCTGCCGAGGAGGCCGCGGACGAGTAGGGCCGGCGCCGCGTGAGCGAGGAGGACCTCGAGAGATACGAGTCCGAGATCGAGCTCGGGCTGGTCCAGGAGTACCGGGCCGTCCTGCCGGTCTTCGCCTACGTCATCGAAACGGAGCGGCGTTTCTACCTGGCGAACGAGGTGTCGGTGAACGTGCGCGCCGACACGACGCCCGCTTGTATCGAGGTGGAGCTGCGCGACGCCTGGGTGTGGGACATGTACCGCCCGGCGCGCTTCGTGCCCGAGGTGCGGGTCGTCACGTTCCGTGACGTGAACATCGAGCGGCTGCCCGAACAGGAGCTCTAAAGCTTCGCGCTGGCGAAGGCGCTGCGGCGGCCGACCGTTCTTCGGCATGAGCAACCGCCGGATCGCGTTGGGACATCGGGGCGAGGACATGGCCGCGGCGTGGTACGAGGGCCACGGCTACGAGATCCTGGCTCGCAATTGGCGCTGCCACCTGGGTGAGATCGACATCCTCTGCGCCCAGGTCGACGGCGCCGGGTGCTCCGTGCTCGTCGTCTGCGAGGTGAAGGCCCGCACGTCGAACTCGCTCGGCAACCCGTTCGAGGCGGTGACGCGCGCCAAGCAGCACCGGCTCCGCTGTTTGGCGACTGCGTACCTGTCTGAGCAGGACACCTACTACGACCACATCCGCTTCGATGTGGCCGGGGTCTCGGGGCGGGCTTTGCGGGTCGTCGAAAATGCGTTCTGATCGGCTCGCGGCCTATGGTCGGAAGCCATGGAGACCCTTCTTGTCGAGCGTAAGGACGGTGTCGTCACCGTCACGATGAACCGCCCCGAGCGCAAGAACGCGGCCAACGGCCGCATGCTCACGGAGCTGCGTGAGATCTTCACGGAGATCGAGGACAATCAGGACGACCGGGTGATGATCCTCACCGGAGCCGGCGGTGCGTTCTGCTCCGGCGCCGACCTGGGGGACAAGGAGGGGCCGACGAACGACCCGTCCCGCTCGGGACTCTCGAGGATGCGGCGGCTGGGCGACGTGGCGCTGGCGCTGCACCACATTACGAAGCCGACGATCGCCAAGGTCGACGGGGTGGCGGTCGGGGCTGGGTTCTCCTTGGCGCTCGGGTGCGACCTCTTGGTCTGCACGGAGTTGGCCCGGCTCTCCATGATCTTCTCCAAGCGAGGCCTCTCGCTCGACAACGGCGCCTCGTGGCTGCTGCCGCGGCTGATCGGCATGGCCCGGGCCAAGGAGGTGGCGCTCTTCGGCGACATGTGGAGTGCCGAGGAGGCGCTGGCCATCGGCCTGGTGAACCGGGTGCTCCCGGTCGACGAGATCGACGCCTTCGTCGCGGACTGGGCGCGCCGCCTCGCCGACGGGCCGCCGCTCGCGTTGTCCATGACCAAGTCGCTCCTGCACGCCTCGGCGAACGCCTCCATGGAGCAGGCGGTGGAGGACGAAGCCCGCTGCCAGGCCCTCAATTTCTCGACCACGGACACGAACGAGGCCCTGGCTGCGTTCACCGAGAAGCGGACGCCCGTTTTCGTCGGCCGGTAATAGGGTGGAGGCAGTGCTCAACGGTGTTCAGGGGATGATCGGGGATACAGCCCTGGTGACGAAGGCCATTGAGGGCGCGCACCACCCGGGGCGGATCCGGGCTCGGGGTGAGGAGTGGCTCGCCATCCCTCTCGACCCCGACGCCAGTATCCCTGTCGGGACCGATGTCGTCGTCGCCGACGTCGAGCGAGGTCTGCTCGTCGTCTACGCCACCGACACTTAGAAAAGAGGTATCCCATGATCGCATCGGCCGGAGATGTTGTAGCGATCGTCATTGTTGCCGCCCTGGCTGGGGTGGGCGTCGTCACACTGTTCATGTCGCGCTTCGTCAAGATCGTCCAGCAGGGGAGCGTCGGCGTCGTCAAGCGACTTGGGGAGTTCAAGTCGGTCGACCAGCCCGGCCTGCACATCCTCACGCCGTTCATCGACCGGATGGAAAAGGTCGACGTCCGCGAATTCCCGATGACGGGTGACCAGCAGGCGGTCATCACCAAGGACAACGTGTCCCTGCAGGTGAGTGCGACGATCTTCTGTCAGGTGATCGATGTCAGGTCCGCACTGTTCGAGATCAACGACTTCCAGTTAGCGGTCGACCAGCTCTCGCGCACAGCGTTGCGTGCGGTCTTCGGGGAGCTCTCGCTCGACCAGGCGTTGAGCGAGCGCGAGACGATCAACAGTCGCATGCAGGACCACATGGCCGATGCCACGGCGAAGTGGGGGGTGCGGCTCAACCGGATCGAGATCCTCGACATCACTCCGCCGTTGAACGTCGTGCAGGCGATGTCGGAGCAGAAGGAGGCCGAGCAGCACAAGCGGGCGGCCATTTTGAAGTCCGAGGGTGAGCAGCAGGCGGCCATCAACAGCGCCGGCGGCCGCAAGCAGGCGGCCGTGCTCGAGGCAGAGGGCGCCAAGCAGTCGGCGATCCTGCGGGCCGAGGCCCAGATGAAGGTGCTCGAACTGCAGGCTGAGGGCGAGAAGAAGGCGCTCGAGCTCCGCGGCGTGGGCGAGGCGGCGCGCCTGACCTCCATCGATACCGCCACCATCAACCCTCGCACGCTGGCGGTGCTGCAGCTGCGGGCGCTCCAGGACATCGCGAGTTCCGACAACGCCAAGGTGGTCGTGCCCTACGAGGCGACGAGCCTGATGGGGGCGGCCGAGGTCCTGTTGTCGACGCTGCGTAACGAGGACTTGGGCGGCGGCAGCAACGGCGCGACACCGGAGGTCGTCGCCACGCCGGCCCGCCCCCCCCAAGAGCCGCCGCCACGGAACTAGCGCCCTTTGGGCGTAAACCCGGCGGCGGGCGGGGCCTCGAGTGTGCCAGCGCTCTGAAATGAGGCTTGGAGGAGCCGAAACATAGGCGCAAAAAAATTTTAGGGCCGTATATGGCCCGAAGGGTGTTGGCTTCTCGCGCCTGCATAGGGATTCGACCCCATCCCACGGGCTTGTCGCTATATGCAGACCGACCGGACTCGAAGTCGCCTGTGTATTTGAAGTGGGGCCGTGCTTCGGTCTCGGGTGTATATGGCGCTCGGAGAGCGGGCGGATTCAACCGGTCTCTGCAAAGAGCTCGGCGAGCTTCTCCGATGGTTTCAGATAACCGAGGGTCTTGCGAGGCCGATTGTTGAGGCTGTCGGCGAAGCGTCTGAGGTCCTCGGGGCTGTGGACCGAGAGGTCGGTGCCCTTCGGCATGTATTGGCGCAACAAGCCGTTGGTGTTCTCGTTCGAGCCGCGCTGCCAGGGGCTGTGGGGGTCGCAGAAGTAGACCTGGATCCCGGTGTCGATGCGGAAGTCCTCGTGGCGTGCCATCTCGGCCCCCTGGTCCCAGGTAATGGAGCGGAAGAGCTGCTCGGGCAAGGTGGCGATGGCCTTGGTCATGGCGACCTTCACGCTCTCGGCGTCTTTGCCCTCGCCCAAGTGCAAGAGCATCACGTAGCGGGTGGAGCGCTCGACGAGGGTGCCCACGGCCGAGCGTCCATGGGCACCGATGATGAGGTCGCCCTCCCAGTGGCCCGGCACCGCGCGGTCCTTCGCCTCGGCGGGACGCTCAGAGATCATGACCTTGTTGGGGACTGGCCCCTCGTGGGGGCCGCGTCCTTGCGGCCGGCGCTTGGCTCGCCCACTGCGCAGACATCGGTGCAGCTCACGGCGCAGTTCTCCTCGTCCTTGGACAAAAAGGGATTGATAGATGGTCTCGTGGCTCACCCACATCATCGGATCGTGGGGAAACTCGAGGCGCAACCGCTGGGCGATCTCCTCGGGGGACCACAGCTCTGTGAGCCAGGCGCTGACCAGCGCACACAAACGCGGGTCGTCGAGCTTGGCCACCTTGGGTCGCCGCGCCCGCGCATGGGCGCGGATGTGGGCCCGCACCCCGCGATAGTGACGACGCCCACCATTGGCCTCCACTTCCCGCGAGATGGTCGAGACGCTGCGCCCGAGCCGCGCCGCGATGGCGCTGAAGCTCTCGTCCGCGACCAGGCCCCGTCCGATCTCCTCGCGCTCGTCGAGTCCGAGTCGTCCCGGACCCGGATGCCAGACGCGCATGCGAACCTCGTCTCTGGGGCGTCCGGTTCGCACGCCATGCCCAGCACCTGGCGCCACGCGATAGACGGTGATCCAACTGCAGCCATAGCGAGCACCGATCTGAGCGAAGGTGAGGCCCCTCTTGCGCAGCTTGCGCACCTCGCGGACCTGCTCGGGACTCAGTTTCCTTGGGGTCATCGCGCCATCCCTTTCTCTCGATCGACACGCTGTCCGATCGCCGAGAATTTTGCGCTGACCCCTTGAATCCGCCACGGTTCTGGGGGTCATATACACCCGAAGTCGGCGTCGCTGAGCTGACATACACGACTCAAAAATTTTTCGTGATGAATGTTTCGCCGCCGACGACGCGCGGGGACCGACCGTTCGATCACATGATCGCTTCAGTGACCTCAGCAACCCTGAGCGGCGCCGCCGGTTGCGCCGTCTCGGTCGAAGTCCACATCTCCCACGGCTTGCCCGGTTTCACGATCGTCGGCCTCCCCGATGCCGCGGTGCGGGAGGCCCGTGATCGGGTTCGGGCGGCTGTGCTGTCGAGCGGGCTGTCCTGGCCCGTCCATCGAGTCACGGTCAACCTGGCGCCTTCGGGCATCCGCAAGGGTGGCGCAGGCCTCGACCTACCGATCGCCATCGGCTTGCTGATGGCGGCGGGTGACCTCCCTCCGGAGTGCGCCGAGGGTCTGGGATTCTGCGGAGAACTCGGGCTGAACGGCTCGCTGCGTCACGTGCCGGGGATGATCGCTCTGGCAGACGTGTGTATGGCCGACGAACTCGTCCTCCCGATGTGCGATGTGGGTGAGGCTGTGCTGGTCAGAGAGTCCGGCGTCCATGGTGTCGCCACATTGGCGCAGTTGGTGTCTGTCCTGCGGCGACGGGCCCCGTGGCCGATGATCCCCGACACCGCCACCGAGGTGGTCCAGGCGCCAGGTCTGGACGTCGCGGACATCCGTGGTCAGCGAGTGGGGCGCCGTGCCCTCGAAGTTGCCGCTGCGGGTCGCCATCACTTGCTGCTGATTGGGCCACCTGGTTCCGGTAAGACGATGTTGGCGGAGCGTCTGCCGGGACTCTTGCCCGCGCTCACCAAGAACGAAGCGATGACGCTGTCTCGGATTTACTCGACGGCCGGCGCCTCGCTCCCAGAGGGCGTGCTGTTCGAGCGGCCGCCGTTCCGAGCGCCCCACCACCAGGCCACGATCATTTCTCTCGTTGGCGGCGGCAGCGCGTCCCCGCGTCCAGGCGAGGCGAGCTTGGCAACCCACGGGGTGCTCTTCCTCGACGAGCTCGGAGAGTTTCCGGTCGCGGCACTTGAATCGCTGCGTCAGCCTTTGGAGGAGGGTGTGATCCGCGTGAATCGCGCCGCCGGAACGGTGGAGTTCCCCGCCTCGTTCCTCCTGGTCGCAGCCATGAATCCGTGCCCCTGTGGTGAAGGCGTCTATGAGGGCGCTTGTTCTTGCTCGGTGGTGACCCGTGCGCGCTACAGGAGGCGCATCTCTGCTCCATTTCTTGATCGTTTCGACCTCGTGGTACCCGTTACCAGACCCACCGCCGAGGAGTTGATGTCGAAGACGCCGGGCGAATCGACCGCAGACGTGGTTGCGCGCGTGACAATCGCCCGGGGGCGCGCCGCCGCTCGAGACGGGGATGAGCCCATCCTCACCACCGAAGCCAGCGACGTCCTGGCCGAAAAGTTACGCGAGGGCGCATTGAGCGCACGTGGTCTGAACAAGGTCACATCAGTGGCGCAGACGATCGCCGATCTGGCCGAGTCGGACGTTGTGACGCACGACCACGTCGCCGAAGCACTGTCGCTTCGCGCCGGGCGATCGGTGGTCGTCGCATGACTGAACAACTGCCTGACGAGGCTTACGCAATCGCATTGGCACTCCTCCCCGACATCGGTCCCGCCCGGCTTCGCGAATTGATGAACCAGGGCCCGGCTGAAGGGGCGTGGGAGAAGCTCGCGAACCCCACCCCCGAAGCCCGTGCCGCCGTTGCGAAGGTGTGGCAGTGGCACTGCGACCTCGGAATCACCGTTCTGCTGCCAGAAAGCTGTTGGTATCCCGAACGGCTGAGGGAGACACCTGAAGCCCCGGCCGTGCTGTTCTGTCGCGGCGATCCGAGGGCGCTAAGTGGCAGACCAACAGCGGCCCTCGTGGGAACGCGGGCTCCGACCCGGTACGGGATCGGCGTCGCCGCGCAACTGGGGGCGGAGCTGTCTGCCGTCGGGGTAAGCGTCGTCTCGGGACTGGCCCTGGGCATTGACGGTGCGGCTCATGAAGGTGCGTGCGGAGCGGGAGCACCACCAATCGGCGTCGTTGCGGGGGGTCTCGACATTGCGTATCCCCGTCGTCACACTCGCCTCTGGGAGCGAGTTATGGAGGACGGAGTGATCGTCTCCGAATCGCCCGCGGGGGCGAAGACCGAGAAGTGGCGGTTCCCTGTGCGCAATCGCCTGCTCGCAGCATTGAGTGATGTGGTCGTCGTGGTCGAGAGCCGGCACGGCGGAGGGTCGAGGCATACCGTCGACGCGGCCATTGCCCTCGGGATCGACCTGGGCGCAGTGCCAGGCTCCATTCGGAGTGCGACGTCCGAAGGACCCAACGCGATGTTGTCAGACGGCGCGTTTCCGGTTCGTGAAACGACGGACATCTTGATGGCGCTCTCGCGAGCGGGCGCCGAAGTCCAGATTCCGCCGGACGAAGAGAGGCGCGGCAAGCAGGTTGGTCCCGTGCCTGCGGGAGCGCAGGCGATCTACGAGGTCCTCTCTCCCGACCCGGCCTCGCTCGACGCCCTGGCTGGGCTGACCGGACTGGACTTTGCGACGCTCTGTGGGGGCTTGGAGCGGCTGGCACAAGCCGGGTTGGCCCGAGCGGTGGGAGGCTGGTGGCAGCGGACCTGAGGCGGGGTCGTCCGTGAGCTGGGACGACATGGGGAGGGGGCTCCGCGGGCCGTAACCTGCCTGGCCGTGGACGGGTGCTATTTGGAGGCCAGGGACGTGGCGGGGCTGCGTGCAGAGGCGGCCCGGGCGCTGCAGGAGGGCGTGGGGGCCGTGCTGCTGGCTCAGGGGCCGCTCGGCGATCCCTTCGTCCTCTTGGCGGCCCTGAATGACGCCGTACCCGACGTGCTGTTGGGGGCACAGGTCGTCCTGGGTGGTGCGGAGGGGGAGGAACGGCACCCGGCGCTGTTGGCGCGGGAGGCGACGGGCTTGGACCTGGTCGACGGGGGGCGCACGGTGCTCTGCTTCGGGCCGCCCTTCGGCGAGGGGTTGGGCGAGGCGATCGAGCTGTGCAGGGCGATGTGGCGCGAGGGGACAGCGGTGAGCGACGGGCCCGTCTACCCGGTGCCGGGCGCGATCAACCGGCCGATGCCGGCGAGCGCGCGGAGCCCGCTGATCGCGGTGGACCTGAGGGGGCCCGGCGCCCGGGAGGAGGCCGGCGGAGCGGCGGCGTCGGCTGACCTGATCGTGCTGCGCGGCGACGGCGGTGGGACGTCGTGCCGGCTGGAGCCGGTGGGGCGCGGGTGACGGACGTCGAGACAGCGCTCGCCGAGCGGGCGGAGGGGCGGGATGCGGGGCTGGGGGAGCGGGCCGTCACGGGGCGGCACCTGCCGGCGCTGAACGGGTTGCGGGGCGTGGCGGTGATCGGCGTGGTGGCGTACCACCTGCAGTTGGGATGGGCGAAGGGCGGGTACCTGGGGGTCGACCTGTTCTTCGTGCTATCGGGGTTCTTGATCACGACGTTGTTGCTCGAGGAGTGGGTGGGGTCGGGGCGGATCGGCCTGGCGGCGTTCTGGGGGCGGCGGGCCCGGCGGTTGTTGCCGGCGTTGTTCTTGGTCGTGGCGGCGCTGGCGGTGTATCTCGTGGCGAACGGGTTATGGGGCGGGCCGGGCGCCAACGGGTTGGTCGACCTGTCGGGGCTGCGGGGGGATGCGATCGGGACGTTGCTGTACGTCAACAACTGGCACCTGATCTTCGCCCACCAGTCGTACTTCGCGCAGTTCTCGACGCCGTCGCCGTTGCAGCACACGTGGTCGCTGGCGATCGAGGAGCAGTTCTACCTCGTGTGGCCGTTGGTGCTGCTGTTGCTCTTCCGCGTGACGCGGCAGGGGCGGCGGGCGCGGGCGGGGCGCCTGGGCCGTGAGGGGTGGCGGCGGACGGGGCTGGTGCTGTCGGTGGGGCTGGGGGTGGCGTCGAGCATCTTGATGGCGGTCTTGTTCACGCCGGGGGTGGACCCGTCGCGGGTCTACTACGGCACCGACACGCGGCTGTTCGACCTCATGGCCGGCGCGACGATCGCGTTCGTGGCGGCGGCGCGCCCGCAGCCGAACGAGCGGGCCCGGCGCACGCTGCACGTGGTGGCGCCGTTGGCCGGGGTGGCGTTGCTCGCGTTCTGGGTGCTCGCCGGCTACACGAGCGGCTCCCAGGCCGGCGAGCCGACGAACCTCATGTTCGAGGGCGGCTTCCTCGTGTGCGCCGCGCTGGCGGGGCTCGTCGTGGCGGACGCCCGGCTGCTGGCGCCGGGGCGGCTGGGGCGGGGCCTGGCGTGGCGGCCGCTGCACTTCATCGGGACGATTTCGTACGGGATCTACCTGTGGCACTGGCCCGTGATCGTCTACATCAACGGAGCGCGGACCGGGCTGTCGACGTGGCCGCTGGACGTGCTGCGGGTGGTCGTGACGCTGGCGCTGTCGACGGCGAGCTACTACCTCATCGAGCGCCCCATCCGCCTCGCCCGGCTGCACGGGTGGGTCAAGTACTGGGGGGCGCCGTTGGCCGGGGTGGCGACGGCGGCGCTGATCGTGGTGGCGACGTTCCCGGCGGTGGCGGACCCCGCCGCGGTGGCGAGCACGACGCGTCTGCCGGCATCGAGCGGGGGCACGGGCGCGGCGGCGCTGGCGGGCGTGCCGGGTGCCGGTGGCTTCGTCGGGCAGGCGCCGATCCATCTCGCGGTGACGCCGTCGCCGTCGGCGCCCCTGCGGGTGATGATCCTGGGCGACTCGGTGATGCACGACGCGTCGTTCGGGATCACCGCCGCGTTGGGCGCCACGGGCGAGGTCAACGTCGCCACGCGCACGATCCCCGGCTTCGGGCTGACGACGGCCACCAACTGGCCGACGTCGATCCCGAACCTGATCCGGGAGACCAACGCACAACTGATCGTGGCGTCGTGGAGCTGGGACCAGTACGGGCCCACCGCGCCGAACGCGCTGCACGACCCGGTGGCGTACACGAGGCTGCTGCGCAGCGCCGTCGCCACGATGCTGACGCCCGGCAACGGCGTCGAGGGAGTGATCTTCACCGAGTTCCCCCAGTCGGGCGCGATCCCGGCGGCCAACCCCGCCGATCAGGCGCCGTACAACGCGGCGCGCACGGCCGGCGTCGTGGCGTGGAACAACATCGCGAAGAGCATGACGAAGGACTTCCCCGGGCGCGTCATGTACTTCCCGTTGGCGGACTCGGTCTTGTTGGACGGCAGGTACTCGGCCTGGCTGCCGCCGGTGGGTGAGCCCCACGCCCCGGCCGCCGAGTGGACCCGGGTGCGCAAGCTCGACAAGGTCCACCTGTGTGCCGAGGGCAGCGTCCGCTACGCGGCGGCGCTGCTGGCGGACATGACGTCGGTCCTCTCGTTGACGCCGGCGACGGGGGACT
>DATDIE010000455.1:0-7291 GCA_036521235.1 Acidimicrobiales bacterium
GCATCGGTCGGCTCCTCCGGACTGTCCGAGTGCCCTTGAGAGTGACAACTAGTAAGGCTTCCCGTAACATTATCGGCAAGCGGGTCCGGGCGCTGCGCCACAGTCACCGCTTTGGGGAGGACGGAAACATGGAGCACATCACACTGGCTCTGGTCGATGTGGGCGGTCGCAACGAGGCCTCGACGGTGGCGCTGCCGTGACGCAACCCGACCGGACGGCGCTGCTCTTCGTCGAATGTCAGCGGGGCGTCGTGGGCGACTTCTCCGTGCTGCCGGCCTTGGCGGCCGCGGCGCAGCCGGTGCTGGCGACCATGGGCCGGCTGGCCGCCGGAGCCCGGTCGAGCGGGGTCCGGGTGGCGCACTTGACGTTCCATTCCGTCGCCGGAGGACGCTCGACCAATCGACGGTCCCCGCTGATGCGAGCGACGAAGGCCACGGCTGAATGGGGCGAAGCACACCCCGCCGTCGAGGTCGTCCCCGAGATTGGCGTAGGGCCCGACGACCTCGTGCTGCCGCGCTATCAGGGCATCTCACCCGTCCACCGCACCGAGACGCTCGCCCTGCTCCGCAACATGGGCATCGAGGAGGTCGTCGTGGCCGGCGTCTCGACCAATCTGGCCATACCGCTCGTGGCCGTGGGCGCGGCGGACGAGGACTTCGCCGTCACCGTCCCGACGGATGCCTGCGTTGGAACGCCTCCTGAGCACCACGCCTCGATGTTCGAGAACAGTCTGGCCTTCGTGGCCCGCCTCACCACCACCACCGAGCTCCTCGCAGAGTGGTCGAGGTGATGGGGTTTGGCATCCATCTGGCCCCTGTCGTCTCGGTGTACACGACGGTCTGCGCCGCTCCGCCGAGGGCATCGGCGCCGAGCGGTAACCGAACGTCAGCGGGGCAGCCCCAGCACCGACTCCGCGAGGATGTTCTTCTGGATCTGCGACGCACCGGCGTAGATCGTCCCCGCCGTGGCATTCCAGAACGCGCCGAGCCATGATCCGCTCGTGTTGGGAGCGCCTGGATCGTCCGCCCTCCAGGAGCGCAGCGGCCCGCGGCCTTCCACCGTCAGTGCGTCGGCGCCGAGGATCTTGAGGGCCAGCGACGTCACGGACTGGTGATACTCGCTCCAATAGAGCTTGGCGATCGAGGACTCGGCGCCGAGTACGCCGTCCCGCAGCACTCCGGTCAGGATGCGGAGGCCCAAGAAGCGCATGATTTCGCAGCGGGCGTAGGCGCATGCGACCTCTTCTCGGACCACTGGGTCGCGCAGACGCCCGCGCTCGGCGGCCATGGCGACGAGGCGGTCCAGCTCGGCTCGAAAGAGGATCGGATTGGTGGCAGCCTCCTCGCCGCGCTCGAGGCCGAGCAGCGACGTGGCGACGGCCCATCCTCCGTGCACCTCGCCCACCACGTGGTCGGCCGGCGTCACGGCGTCGTGGAAGAAGACCTCGTTGAACTCGCTCTCGCCGGACAACGCGCGAACGGGGCGGATCTCGATGCCGGGTTGATCGAGTTCGAGGAGAAGGAAGGTGATTCCCTTGTGCTTGGGTGCGTTGGGGTCTGAGCGGGCCAGCACGAAGATCCAGTTGGCCTCGCGCGCCTTCGACGTCCAGAGCTTCTGGCCGTTGACCACCCAGTGATCGCCGTCGAGCACCGCGCGGGTTGTGAGCGAGGCCAGATCCGAGCCCGCCTCGGGCTCCGAGAAGCCCTGGCACCAGAGGTCTTCGCCGGAAAGGATGCGGGGCAGGAATCGTCGCTTCTGCTCCTCGGTGCCCCAGCGCAACAGCGTGCCGCCGAGCATCTTTATGCTCATGTTGTCGTTGACGCCCATAGCGGGGACGCCGGCCCGCGCCATCTCCTCGGTGAGCACCACCTGCTCCAGCTTGGTCTTTCCCCCACCGCCGTACTCGGTCGGCCACGCGATCCCGAGCAGTCCGTTGGCGTGGAGCGTCGCCCTCCACTTCACGACGAACGCGTCGGCCTCGTCCCGGTCGGCGATGGCGCCGAGACCCTGCCACCCCTCCGGCAGGTTGTCCCGCAGGAAGGCGCGGACTCGGACGCGGAACTCCTCGGCCTCGGCGGAATAATTCGGGTCCATCGCTCCGGATCCTCCGCTCAGTGTCCCGTGAAGCGCGGCGGCCGCTTCTCGAAAAAAGCAGCCGCTCCCTCCGCGTAGTCGTCCGACGTCGAGACGACGCCTTGTGCCAACTGCTCCTCGAAGAGGACCGTCTCCAGACCGACGTCGAACGAACGGGCCAGAAGCGCACGCGTGTACCGCACGACGTGGGCGGGCAGCGCACCAAGTTCCTCTGCCCGCGCCTGTGCCGTTGCCACGAGGTCGGACGCACCGGCGAGTTCGCCGATCATCCCCCACTGGTACGCGTCGGCCGAGCCGACCTGCTCCCCGAAGAGCAGCATCCGACGCGCCCGCGCGGTGCCGACGAGGCGCGGCAGGAGGAGTGAGATTGCCCCGTCGGGCACGAGGGAGCGACGCACGAAGGCCGCCACGAAGCGGGCGTCCTCCGTCGCGACGCAATGGTCCGCCGCCAGCGCCAAGGTGAGCCCGAGCCCGGCGCACGCGCCGTGCACGGCCGAGACGATCGGCACGCTCGTCCGCAGGATGCGCTCGGTCAGCCGCGAGGACGATCGCGCCATGGCGTGTGCGAGGTCGACGCCGCGATTGGCCCCACCGGCGCGCAGATCCATGCCGGCACAGAAGCCTCGGCCCTGCCCGCGCAGCACGATGCACGTCGTCCCGTCGGATTCGGCCGCATCGAGCGCATCGAGTAACTGGTCTCGCAGCGCGGCATCGATGGCGTTGTATGCGTCGGGCCGGTTCAGGACGAAGTGGGCGACGCCCCCCGACCGCTCCACCAAGAGCTCCACTATCGATGACTGTACCGAAAGACTTCCGGTACCGCTACCATCGCCTCGTGTCGCCGTCCCCTGCCCGCCGCAGAGTGGCGGTGGCCGACGGGGTCGGCGGCGATCCGGCGGCCGTCACGCAGGTCCTCGAGCGTTTCGACCCGGGGTCGACTGAGCTGCTCTTGGGCTGGGTTCCCGAGGGCCAGTTGCTTCCCGGTCTCGAGCGCTTCGCCGACGTTGCGACCGTGATGGGCGGGTTCGCCCTCCGCGGCCCGATCGACGCCGGAGCGGTGCGCTACGTGACGGTCCGGCTCGGCGCCGTCCCGGCGCTCCTCAACGGGCCGCTCCGACCCGATGTGCTCGTGGCACCGGTCGCGCCGGTCGCGGGCGGGTACCTCCTCACCACCGAGTCGGCTTGGCTCCGCGCCGCCGTCGACGCGGGCGCCCAGGTGCTCGGGGTCGAGCGCAGCGGGACACCAGTCCTCGACGTCGGACCCCCCATCCCGGCCGATCGGGTCCGGGTGGTCGGCCGGAGCACCGCTCCCCCGACGGAGGTCGGGTGGGGGCCGCCTCAGGACATTCACCGCGCCGTCGCCGAGCGAGTCGTGTCCCTCATCCAGCCCGGCGCACGTGTGCAGTACGGCCCGGGGCCGCTGGGCACGGCCGTCGTCGACGCCATTGCGTGCCCCGTACGGATCGACACCGGCATGGTCTCGGACGCCGTCGTGGCCCTCGACCGGCGGGGGCTGCTCCTGGGCGAGGCGTACGCGCCGTACACCGGCGGGACCGGCGTCCTCTACGAATGGGCCGCCGGGCGCGCCGTCGTCGACCGCGTCGAACGGACCCACGACCCCGTCCGGCTCGCCGGTCAGCCGCCCTTGGTCGCCGTCAACACGGCGCTCGAGATCGATATGGACGGACAGGTGAACGTCGAGGCCGTCGGTAACAGCGCCGTGGCCGGCATCGGCGGACATCCCGACTACGCATTCGGGGCGGCCCGGTCGCTCGCGGGACTCAGCGTCGTGGCGCTGCCCACGCGACGGGGGCCGCATTGCACCCTCGTGGAACGCCTCGCTGCGCCGGTCACCACGCCGTCACACGACGTGGACGTCATCGTGACGGAACAGGGTGTGGCGGATCTCCGGGGCCTGGACCGGTCCGAGCGTCGGACCGCCCTCGCTGCGTTATGGCGGTGAACGCGTCGGTTGTGAGCGGGTCGCTCCGCTGTTATGGTGAGGCTTACGATATTGGCTTCGACTATCACGCTGGGGGCGCAGGTGGGCTTCACCACGAGCGCGGTCCAGGCCGGTGACCTGATGACGCCCCATGGCCGGCATCAGGCTGGCACCCCGGTCGAGCGATGACGTTGGCCGCGCGGGAATCGATGGCGGAGCTGCAAACGGCCCTGGGTCGGTGGCTGCGCGCACACGGTGAGGAGCACGCAGCTTCCCGCACCGAGAACGAGCCGGTCGCCATTGAGGACGCGATGCGGGCCGACCGCGTCTTCCAACGGGCCCTGTGGGACGCCGGGTTCACGCGGCACGGTTGGCCCGAGTCGGTCGGCGGAAGCGGCGGCAGCGCCGAAATGAGGGCGTCGGTCTACGAGAACATCTCGCTCGCGGGATACCGGGTCCCGCTCCCACTGAGCACGCTCGAGGTGCTCGGGCCGGTCATGGTCCAGGTGGCACCGGAGCTCTGCGCGCGCTTCCTCGGCGCGTGCATCCGGGGCGACGAGGTGTGGTGCCAGGGATTCTCGGAGCCCGAGGCGGGGAGCGACCTGGCGGCGCTGCAGTGCAGGGCCGTACGCGATGGCGACGGCTGGCGAGTCACGGGTCAGAAACTCTGGTCGAGCTTCGGCAGCCTGTCCGACAAGTCCGCCGCCCTGGTGCGTACCGGGACCCCGGGTCACCGGGGCATCAGCATGTTCCTGATCGACCTCGATTCCCCCGGCATCGAGGTGCGGCCGACCCGGGCGAGCAGCGAGCGCAACGAGTTCGCCGAGACCTTCTTCGATGGGGTGTTCGTCCCTGGCGACAGGGTCGTCGGCAGCATCGACGGCGGCTGGGGAATCGCCATGACACTCCTGCAGTGGGAGCGCGGGATGTACGCGTGGCAACGCCAGGCCGTTCTCCACGCCCGGCTGGCCGAGGTCGCGCGCTCAATTAAGCAACCCACTCCGGCGGAGTCGCAGGCGATCGCCGACGCCTGGGTGCGTGTCACGGCCCTGCGCTCGGCCGCCGCCCGGACGGTACGTCGGCTGGCCGCAGGCGAGAACCCCGGGCCTGAGATCTCCGTGGACAAGGTGCTCCTCGCCACGACGGAGCAGGCGGTGGAAGACCTTTTCCGACTCCTTGATCCGACCGCATTCCTGCTCGGTGAGACGGAGCGCGACGCATTGCACCGCGCCGACTGGTTCTACGCGCGCATGGCCACCATCTACGGCGGCGCGATCGAGATCCAGCGTTCGATCATCGCCGAGCGCGTGCTCGGTCTTCCTCGAGCGGGTGGCCGATGACCTTCGTCGAGGACGAGCTCCGGCGGACGGCCGACGAGCTGTTCGCGGGACGATCCTCGTTGTTGTCCCTGACGCAGCTGGTCGAGCTCGGTTGGGAAGAGCTCGTGGCGGACGAGCCTGCATTGGCCGTCGCCACGCTGGCCGAGGCGCAGGGCCGCCTCCGCGGCCGCTCGCGGCTGGTCGAGCTCGAGATGGTCCGCGCGCTCGGACTCGACCCCGCCGTCGCCGCAATCGGCTTGCCGTGGCAGGGCACGGTGGTGGAATCCTCCCCGGCTGACGTGATCCTGTTGGGCGACGCGGACGAAGCGCCGTCCTTCCTCGTCCCGGTGCTGGAGGGCGACGGGGTGACGCTGTGTGAGCTGCAAGCCTCCACCCTCGTCGCCGTGCCGGTCGCCGGAGTCGACCCCACCGCGGGGTGGGCCCGTGTCACTGGGGCGTTTCAGTCAGATGTGGGTACCGGGGTCCCCCGCGCCGCGTGGCTCCGCGCCGTCGGCGCGGGCCGATTGGCGCTGGCGCATGAGATGGTCGGGGTGGCGCAGGGGATGCTCGACCTCGCCGTGCACCACGTGGTGGACCGACGGCAGTTCGGCGTGGCGCTCGGGACTTTTCAAGCGGTCCAGCACCGGTTGGCCGACGTCCACGTCGACCTGGAGGCGGCGCGGGCCATTGCGCGCTCGGCGTGGATCGGCACCGATCCGAGCCTGGCGGCTGCGGCGCATCTGGCGGCCCGGCGCGCGCTGGCCACGGCCACGTCCCATTGTCACCAGGTGATGGGGGCCATCGGCTGCACCTGGGAGCACGACATGCACCGCTTCATTCGGCGGGGTCTGATCCTCGACGTGCTCCTTGGTCCCGACGACTGGACGTGGGCCGGCCTGGTGGAGTCGGCCCGTTCAGCTGAGAGGGTCGACCTCTTCGCTTAGCGCCAGCACGGGCCGGCACTCGTTCGGCGCGATATATAGACTGCCTTTCGGTAAGACGGTCGATAACCGAGGAGGGGTAGTGGATCTGAAGCCGAGCACCGGAGGGGCCAGTCCGGAGGCTCTGGAGCGCAAGTTCCTGACCGACGCCATGCCCCGGACCACGATGGCAGACGTCGTCTAATGACCCGGGTGGCCATCGTGACGGGGGCGAGCCGGGGACTCGGAGCCGCCATCGCCGAGCGGCTGGCGGCGCACGGCATGCACGTCGCGGTGACGGCGCGGACGCTCGAGCCCGAAACGGACCGGGCCGGCTCGTTGGCCGAGGTGGTGCACCGGATCCGCTCCGCCGGCGGTACGGCCGTTCCAATTGGCGCGGACCTGTCCGTTCCCGAAGATCGCCGGCGCATCGTCGAAGAGGCCACACGCCTGCTCGGTCCGATCGACGTCCTGGTCAACAACGCAGCGGTCACCTTCTTGTACCCCTTCACGGAGTTCCCCGAGAAGCGGTGGCGGCTCATGTTCGAGGTGCAGGTTCGGGCGCCTTACGAACTTGCCCAGTTGGTCGTGCCCGGGATGGTGCAGCGTGGCGAGGGCTGGATCCTCAACATCTCGTCGAAGATCGCGCAGCACCCCGAGGGTCCGCCGTTCCCCGACGTGCACGTCGCGCCATGGACGACCTACGGCATGGCCAAAGCTGCGATCGACCGCTTCTCCACTTCGCTGGCCGCCGAGCTGTCTCCCCACGGGGTGGCGGTGAACGCCCTGGCGCCGTGGGACAACGTGGCGACCCCGGGCGCCACCGCACACGACCTGGTGGAGGACTTCCCCCTCGAGAGCCCGGAGCTGATGGCGGAGGCCGCCCTGCTCCTGTGCACCGGGGATCCGGCGGTCCTCACCGGCCGCGTCGCCTGCAGCCAGCCGCTGCTGGGCGAGCGGGCACCGGGGGCTCCGGAATCACGATGACCAAGCACCAGGAAAGGGAACTCTCATGA
>DATDIE010000456.1:0-2026 GCA_036521235.1 Acidimicrobiales bacterium
TAGCCGAGCACCCGCTCGCGCTGCTTGGCCGAGATGACCGGGCCCATCAGCACGTCGGGCCGCTGCGGGTCGCCGAAGGCCACGGACGACAGCGTCGCCCTGAGGATCTCGACCCCTTCGTCGTAGCGCGAGCGCGGGAGCAGCATCCGGGTCTGGATCGCGCAACCCTGTCCGGCGTGGAAGCACACGGCGATCCCCGAGGGCACGGACGTCGCGAAGTCGGCGTCGTCGAGCACGATCGTCGCCGACTTGCCGCCGAGCTCCAGAAACGCCCGCTTCAGCGTCGCCGCCCCCTTCTCCATGATGCGCTTGCCCACCGCCGTCGAGCCCGTGAACGAGATCAGGTCGACCTTGGGCGACAGCGTCAGCTCCTCACCGACGAGGTGGTCCGACGACGTGACGACGTTGAGCACGCCCGGCGGGAATTCCGTCTGCTCGGCGACGACCCGCCCGAGGCGCGTGGCGTTCCACGGCGTGTCCGGCGCCGGCTTGAGCACCACCGTGTTGCCGGTGGCGAGCGCCTGACCGAGCTTGTTCAGCGTGACCTCGAGCGGGAAGTTCCACGGCACGATCGCGCCGACGACGCCGACCGGCTCCTTCCAGACCTGCCTGGTGTTGGCCGTGCCGCGCCGGTCGACGACCGCGGGCAGGTCGCTGCGCCAGGGGAATTCGTCGATCAGCTTGATCGGGTACTTGAGCGCGCCGTCCAGCGGGATGTCGAGCTGGTTGGCGTGTGTCGTCAGGCGCGGGCACCCGACCTCGAGGATCAGCTCCTCGCGCAGTTCCTCGCGCTCGCGCTCGAGCGCGTCCTGCAGCTGGCCCAGGCACTCCTTGCGCCGCTCACGGTTCGTCGACCAATCGCTCTCGTCGAAGGCCCGCCGTGCGGCGTCGATGGCGCGGTGCATCTCGCCGGCCGACGCGTCGGCCACCGGGCCCAGCACCTCCTCGGTGGCCGGGTTGACGTTGTCGAAGGTCCGCCCCGAGTCCGCCTCGATGAGCCCGCCGTCGACGAGCATCCGCACCTCGTGCCCACCTCGCGTCATCGGCCACCCTCCCTGCCTGAGGTCTCTCGCCAGGCGGAAACCTAGTTATCAAAATCCGGTAGAAGCATAATCGAGTGGGCTGTCTCGCCTCAGAGCGGGAACGACGCCGGAAAAGTCCCCGTGGCCAGGACGTCGGCCCCCAGCTGACGGGTCAACGCCCTGCCCGCCCCCAGGAGCTGGTCGTTCACGGCCGTCCGGAAGAAGAAGCGGTGGAACGGGTGCTCGACCGTGAAGCCGATGCCGGCCAGCACTTGTTGGCAGTGGCGCGCCGCCGTGCGGGCGGAGCGTCCGGCCAACCCCTTCGCCATCGCCGCACTCTGCGGCGATGGGTCGTCCCAGACCGCGGCGAGCAAGGCGGCCGCCGCGTCGAGCGTGACGAGCGTCTCGGCCAAGCGGTGCCGTACCGCCTGGAACGAGGAGATGGGCCGCCCGAACTGGATCCGTTCGAGCGCGTGCGTGCGCGCCAGTTCGAGCATGGCCCGGCCGGAGCCCACGAGCTCGTGGCCGAGCGCCAGTTGCCCGGTCGTCAGCGCCCGTGACCAGTCGACCGTGTGCGGCCCGGGGAGGGACGCCGCCTCGAGGGCGCCCGAGATCTCGACGAGGCCCAGCCCCGGGTCTATGCCCGACACCGGCTCGGCCTTCAGTGCCGCGTGGGGCACCACGAACGCCGCGTCGCCGCTGCCGTCGCGCCGAGCGACGACCACCACGGCGTCGTGGCGCACCAGCGCGGCGGTGCCGAGCCCGCGCACCATGAGGGTGGCGCCCTCGAGTCGTCCGGGCGGCTCGACCTCTCGCAACGGCGGCAGGACGACGGCCGCCGGGACCGGGTCCGGGACGGGCAGCGAGATAGCCAGCACGCGGTCGAGGCCCGCTGACGTCACGTTCGCCTCGCCCTGCGCCTCGAAGAGCACAGCCACGGCGCTCGGGCGGTCCTCCGCCAGCGCGTCGAGCCAGCCCACCCCGGCGAGCGCGGCGGCGAGCTC
>DATDIE010000457.1:0-5198 GCA_036521235.1 Acidimicrobiales bacterium
GGGCAGCCTCGGGGTCGGGCTCGTAGACGGCCTTGATCTCGACGGTGGCGGGGACGTCGTCCAGCGTGATGTGACCGAGCGCCAAGAGTGTCAGTAGCGCGGCGCCGCGCACGTTGGCCAAGACAGGGTCGGCGACCTGGCGGATCTGGCGGCCCATCGCGTCGGCGTGGATCTGGGACCAAAGGTCGGAGTTCGCTCCCCCGCCGACGAAGGCCAGGGAGTCGAAGCGGCGCTTGCAGAATTTCTCGGTTGCACCGAGCAGCCACGCCGAGTTCAGGGCGACCCCCTCGAAGACGGCCCTGACCATGTCGGACCGGTTCGACGAGAGCGAGAGGTTGTGGAAGCCGCCCCGGATTGTGTGGTCGTCGACGGGCGACCGCTCGCCGTTGAGCCACGGGGTGAAGAGGACGCCGTGGGACCCCACGGGTACCGAGGAGGCGACGTCGTTGAGCGCAGCGAAGAACCCTTCGGGGGCGCCGACCGCGGCACCGCCCCCGCCCCCGCCTCCGCCGGCGAGCGGCAACGCGTCGCCCGGGTACAAGACGTTGTCGCGCAACCACGTCAGGCACGCCCCGCCCGTCTCGTGCTCGTCCGCCACGAGGTACCGGCCAGGGATGCCCGAAGGGATCGAGGCGATGTTCGTCAAGGCGTCGGTCTTCTTGAACGGGACGTGGCAACTCACCCAGCTCGACGTCCCGATGTAGACGTGGGCGTCGAAGTCGGCCACCGCCCCCGACCCGACGGCGGCCGTGTGCAGGTCGCCGGAGCCGGCGATGACGGGCGTGCCGGGCAGGAGGCCGAGCTCAGCCGCCGCACCGGGCGCCAGGCCCCCGAGGACGGAACCGGTCGGGACCAGGTCGGGAAGCTTGGAGCGCTCGAGGCCAGCCAGCGCGATCAACGAGTCGTCGTACGCGATCGCCCCGATCGCCCGGTTGTCGGTCACCCAGTGCAGCGTGATGGAGTCGTGCGACGCGCGGGGGAGGCCCGTCAAGCGCAGGCCGAGGTAGTCGACGGGCTCCAAGAAGACCGCGGTGGCTGCGTACACTTCGGGCCGTTGCGCCTTCAGGAAGTGGATGTGCCCGACCGGGTCCTTGCCCGAGAGGCTGGGGATCCCGCCGGTCTTTCGCACCCAGCGCGCCAACTTCGACGGCGAGTACCCCTGGACGTTCACCGACCCTCGGACCGTCTCGCGCACCGCCTGCGCGCCCCGGGAGTCGAGCCACGAGATGGCCGGCCCGATCGCCTCCCCGGCCTCGTCGATGGGGACGGTGCCCGACCACTGCGCGGTGCAGCCCACACCGACGACTCGTTCCGCCGGGACGCCGCTCTCGCCGAGCGCACGCCGGGCGCACGCCGCGACGGCAGACCACCACGCGTCGGGCGACTGCTCCGCTCCCCCGTCCTCGCTCAAGGCGATGCTGACAGACTCGAAGGCGTGGGAGACGATGCGGCCGGTCAACGTGACCACGGCCACCTTGGGGCCGCCGGTCCCGAGATCCACCGCCAGGACGTACGTCTCTTCGGCAGGTCCCGGCTCGACGTTGCGTACTTCGCTCGCCGTCGCGGACCGCACACCCCCCGATGTCGTGGACATGGCGGGCAAGCGTACCCAGCAGTGTCCCGGCCCTCCCGGACCGGGACACCACCCGGGTCACTGCGACTGTCGACCAGCGACAGCGACCTTGTTGCTATGACCGACTTCAGGTCACTCGGCCAGGCCGGCCTCGACCTCGATCTCGAGCTGGACCTTGTTCCCGACCACGACGCTGCCGTCGAGCAGCGAGTGGTTGAAGTTGACGCCGAAGTCACGCCGGTCGATCTCCGCCTCCATGGAGAAGGCGACGACCGTCTTGCCCTCCTGCATCGATGGGCCCTCGCCCAGGAACTCCAGGTCGAAGTCCACAGACTTCGTGACGCCACGGATGGTCAGGTCGCCGGTCAGAACCCAGTGGGAGTCGTCGACCCGCTTCAGACCCGTGCTCTTGAGCGTCAGCGTCGGGAAGTTCGGGACGTCCAGGAAGTCGTTCGAGCGCAGGTGGTCGTCCCGCATCGTCTGGTTGGTGTGGATGCTCACGGCCTGGACTGTCACGTCCACCGTCGAGTCCTCCACCGGCTCGGCCACGGTAAACGTGCCCTCTACCTCGGTAAAGCGGCCACGGACCTTCGTGCCGATCAGGTGCCGGGCCACGAAGCCGACCTCGGTGTGGGCCGGGTCGATCACGTACGTCCCCGTGCGGGGAAGGGTTGTAGTCGAAATTGTGCTGGTGCTGGTCATTTCGCAATCTCCTCGGTTGATTAGGGTGTTACTGACAGTATAGTATCTGATTGAACAGATACTTGTCAATCAATAACCTCCTCAGGCTCCGGGGTATTCCATGCCCAGCGCACGGGGGTGTTTTCGGGAGAGACTGATGGATATGGCGACGGTGATTGCGACAACGCAGGGCGGAGAAGACCCGGAACTCGACGAGGTACAGGTGGCGGGCGGCGGTACCTGTGGCGTCCTCGGCCAGATAGACGACCCCCGCCTCCACCTCATGGGCCTCATCGTGCGCTCGCACCGCCTGCTCACCGAGCGCCTCGGGCGGGAGCTGGAGGAGGAGATCGGGATCCCCCTCGTGTTCTTCGACGTCCTCATCCACGTCGGGGGCGCCCCCGAGGGCCGTCTGACCATGAGCCGCCTCAGCACCGACGTGGCGCTCACCACCGGCGGGGTCACCCGCCTCGTCGACCGGATGGTCGAGGCCGGCCTCGTCGAGCGTCAGGCATGCCCGAACGACCGCCGGAGCATCCACGTCGTCCTCACCCCCGAGGGTCACGCCGTACTCGGGCGTGCGATCGCCGCGCAGATCGAGGGCATCGACCGCCACCTCATGGCGCATCTCGACGACACCGACCGCGCTGCACTCGACACCGCACTCACCAAGATCGTCGACGCCGGTCTCTGACCGTTCGGCGCTGCTGCCCGGCACGCCCGAACAAACCTGAGCGGGATCACTCGGCGCGCCCCGACCATTCTCCGCTCGATGGCGCCGACCACGACGAGCCCCCCGAGCATCTCCACCGCCTCGATCGCCAAGCTGTCCACGTCCGCCTTGATGGACGAGGCCGCCGAGACGGCCCGGGCCCTGGCCTCCTTGGCGGGGCGCATCGTCTTGGTCGCCGCCGAGCTCGATCGGCGCGAGGCGTGGCGTGCAGAGGGCGCCACCTCGCTCGAGGCCTGGCTGGCCGAGCGCTGCAACGTCTCGGCGGCGACGGCGCGGGCGTGGGCCCACGTGGGCACCCGGCTCTTCGACCTGCCCCGCCTCGCCGAGGGGCTCACGAGCGGCTCGGTCAGCTTCGACCAGGTGCGCGCCGTGGTCGACGCCGCGACGCCCCAGAGCGAGGCGGCGCTCGTGGCCCAGGCTCCTGAGTGCTCGGTGCGCCAGCTGGGCGAGCTGGCCAAGACGCAGAACCCCGAGCCGCCCGCCTCGACCGCCCGCCAGCACGAGACGCGTGCGGTGCGCTTCAACGACGCCACGCGGACGATGAGCGCCCAGCTGCCCGAGGCGTCCTACGCCGAGGTGCGCGCCGGGCTCGAGGCCCGGGCGCGTGCCCTGCCCTCTGACGGCGAGACGCGCTGGGACCAGCGCCTGGCCGACGCCTTCGTCGCCCTCGTGCGCAGCGGCGGGTCGAAGCGCCGGGCCAAGGGGACTGACTCGTCAAGATCGTCGGACCCCGAGCCGGCCCCGAGCCCCTACGTCGTCGTGGCGCACGTGCCCTTGGCCACCCTGCTCGACGACGATGTCGCCCTGGCCGGCGAGCTCGAGCGGCGCGGCCTGGTCGACGCCGAGGTCATGCGGCGCCTGGCCTGTGACGCCTCATTGGTCATCGCCCTCGACGACGACGTGGGCCACACGATGTACGAGGGCCGGGCCAAACGGGTCCCGACCGCCACCCAGCGCCGCGAGATCTGGCGCCGGGACCGACATTGCCGCTTTCCGGGCTGTACCAACGCCATCTTCGTCAACCCGCACCATTTGCGGTGGTGGGAACGTGACCGCGGGCCGACGGACCTCGACAACCTGGCGCTGCTCTGTGAGCACCACCATCACCTGGTGCACTCGAAGGGCTGGACGGTCGCGGGCGACGCCAACGCCGAGCTCAGCTTCGTCGGCCCGAGTGGCCGGGTCATGACGTCGCGGCCCTCCGCGCTGTGGACGAGGGCGAGCGCGCCGGGGCGCAGCCGCCGGTCTCTTAGAAGTGGTTGACCTCGGAGCGGCGCCAGGGACCGGAACGGCCGCCTGACTTCTCCCACAGCGCGAGGTGCTCGACCGTCATGGTCCGGTCAGCGGACTTGCACATGTCGTAGACGGTGAGCGCGGCGACGGCGCAGGCGGTCATCGCCTCCATCTCGACGCCGGTGCGGTCCACGGTCTCGACCTGGGCCTCGACCTCGACGTAGTCGTCGCCGATCGAGAAGTTGACCCCGATGGAGCCGACCAGCACGGGGTGGCACATCGGGATCAGCTCGGCGGTGCGCTTCGCCGCCTGGATCCCGGCGATCCGTGCCGCAGCCAGCACGTCGCCCTTGGTGATGGCGTTGTTGGCCACCTTGGTGGTCGTTTCGGGGAGCATCGAGACCCGGCAGCGGGCCAGGGCACGCCGATGGGTGGGCTCACGGGGCGTGACATCGACCATTCGGGCACCGCCCAGCGGGTCGAGATTGGCCAGCATCCGGTCGGTCACGGAGCAGAAGTCTACGACCTAGGAGAGGCCTGAACTGCCGGGAATAACCCCCCAGCGGATAGAGTTGGCAGTCTCAGAGAGTGAGTGCCAGCGAGCGCCACAGGAGGAGTCCATTGCCGACCTACGAATATGCGTGCACGGCGTGTGGGCACCGGCTCGAGGCCGTCCAGAAGTTCACGGACGAGCCGCTGACGGAGTGCCCCGAGTGCCACGGCGCGCTCCGCAAGGTCTACGGCGCCGTCGGGATCGTCCTGAAGGGCAGCGGGTTCTACAAGACCGACTCGCGGGCAGCGGCTGGTGCCCGGAACGGCAACGGGAACGGGAACGACGCAAAGAAGAAGGACAAGGAGTCATCGAGCTCCGAGTCGTCGTCCTCGAGCAGCGACTCGAAGGACAGCTCATCGTCCTCCTCGTCCACGCCCAAGAGCGACGGGGGAAGCAAGGACTCGAAGCCGGCCGCCGCCGCGGCC
>DATDIE010000458.1:0-9429 GCA_036521235.1 Acidimicrobiales bacterium
AAGGGTGTTCCTCCCCCATGACACAGGCGAGATGTATCCCGGAACCGGGACCAGGGGTCCGGGCGAACCAAACCGGAAAACTGGTCGTGGGGTCGAAGCCGCTCACCTGCTGGCGGCGTGCGCTCCTCGCCGTCCCCTGCGCCAGCGCCCGCCCAGGAGAAGGCCCGCGCCCGCCGCGACCAGCAGGGCGCCCGCTCCGAACGCACGCTCGCCGTCGAAGCCGGTCAGGGCGAGTGCGCTCGGCGGAGTGGCCGGTGGTGTGGTTGCGGCCGGCGCCGCGGCGGCTGCGGCGGGCACGGTCGTTGTGGTCGTCGGCACGGTGGTTGTGGTTGCGGCCTGGGCACTGAAGACGAGCGTCAGATCGATGGGCGTCTGAGCTGATTGGGAGATCGCCGCGCCCGTGGTGGTGGACGCAGTGACCGGGGACGCCACCGTGGCGACCAGCGAAGCGGCCTGGTAGCCGGCGGGTGGCGCGGCAGAGAGGGACACCGTCGTGCCCGGCAGGTAGATGCCCGAGAAGCTGCCGGTGCCGTTGGAACCCGTCGTGGTCGAGGTGCTCGATGTCGACGCGTTGGCCCGTTGCACGGTGCTGCTGGTGCTGCTGGTGCTGCTGCCGGCGTCGAGATTGTCCAGTTCCCCGGGCTGCGGACAGGCATAGTTCGGGTCCGAAGCGGTGGCGCTGCAGGAGAGCGAGACGGTCACGCCGGGAAGAAGGGTTCCCGACGTCGTCTCGGTCGTCACCTCCAGCGGCCGGTAGATCCCGATGTAGTCGAAATAGGTGATGTCCGACAGGCTGGGAGTTTCGAAGCCTTCAACTTCGCAGGCGTCAGTGCCCTGCGGTTCGCCGAGACAGGCGCCTTCCGACTGGTTTTGTGGATAGGACTGGTCCGGATCGTGGACGTAACTCACTGGAGTGGCGGCCATGGAGAAGTCATAACTCTCTGGATTGGCCGCCATCGGGAACTCGAAGCCGCTGTCGGTGTCGGTCTCACAGTAGAGGTTGGGGGCAGGATCCGCGGAGAGCGAGGTGTCGGGGGCACACGCCGGCTGGGGCTCGGTTACCCCGGGCAGAGTGGGCTGTCCGCTCGCCGGGTTGGCTTCCACGGAGAACCCGCTCAAGTCGGGCTGGTCGTCGACGCCGAAGACGGGATACAGGCCTGGCGTGGCGGTGGCGATCTCCACCCCCATCTTGGGGTTGCCGTAGTACGCGTCGGGGTTGGCGACCGCTGCCGGAGCGGCGACGGATTCCGACTTGTTGGCCGACGGCCCGGGCGGCGCAGGGTCGGTGGTGGAGGTCGTCGTTGACGGGCTCGTCGTGCTCGTCGTGCTCGTCGTGCTCGTCGTCGATGGGACCGGGACCGTAGAGGGTGTCGGATCTGGATTGGGCGAGGCGGCCGCGCCGGATGTCAAAGCACCGGTAGACATGACCGCGCCGGTCAATCCAACTGCGGTGGCAACTCGGCTCCACATTTCCGCCCGGACCTCCTCGAATAGCGGGTGACCGTGAAGTATTTTGGCATATGGGCCCGAGCGACGGCGTTACCCGCACGGCGCAGTTTGCTTCACCCATGTTGCACGAACGCGTCGTGAACTGACTCAGGACGCGTTCGTTTTCGAGGGCCCGCGGGCGACAAACGCTCCCGCATCCATTGACATCTGCACGACGCCGCCGGCGGACTCGAAACGTGCCGAGACCGCGCTGGTGAGCGCAGCCAGTTGGTCCGGCGACGCCTCTTGTCCAGTGGCCGACGAACGGATGTAGGCCACGACGGCATCAGGGTCGTCGCAGATGAGCGTGCTTTCGTGCCGGCGCCACGTCACCTTCCTGAATGCGGTCTCGAGGATGGCGCCGCCGCTGGACCGGCCGAAGCGCCGGTCGACAAAGTCGGCCGAGGACCAACCGAGCTCTTGACGCGTGATCTCGGTGATCACGTCGAGATGGTTCGGCCCGTTCGTCGCCGCCAGCAAGGTGCCGTCGGGGCGGAGCACCCGGGCGAACTCTGCGACGGCGCGGGCCGGTTCGGGCACGTGGTACAGCATGTGGTTCGCGACGACGACATCGAACGAGTCGTCCGAGAACGGGAGGTCCCGCGCGTCGCAGGCCTCGGTGGCGACGAGCTCGATCGACGCGATCTGCCGCACGAGTTCGGCTGCTGCGTCGAGCATGCCGTCGGACAGATCGGTCAACGTGAGCCTGAGGTGTGGGAGGAGCGAGGCGATTCCTTCCCACAGCCGGCCCGGTCCGCAGCCCACCTCGAGGACATCGCCGCCGTCGAGCCACGCCACGAGGCCGGCCAACCACGGATACAGCGGGACTTCGGCTCTCGCGTAGCGTGCGTGCAGCGCAATCCGTGCGTTGAGGTTCGTCGGGTCCTTGTACTGCTTCTCGCGTAGGTACGCGGGGTCGATGCCCAGGCTCCGCGGGTCGGTCATGAGGCAGTGAACCTCGCGGCGGGCGGGACGGATTTGATCATCTGCAGAGCGGGGTTCTCCGGGTGCCACAAAGCGGGGAACTCCTCGAGGGGCCGGAACCCGGCGGCAAAGTAGAAAGCGCGCGTCTTCTCGTAGCCGGGGTCGGGGTGACGCGGGCTGAGCGTCTTCACTTGCAGGTACTCGATATCCCGGGCGCGGAGCCAGGTCTCGGCGAACTCCACCATCTGGCGCCCGATGCCCTGGCGGTGGTGCTCGGGCACCACGCCCATGACGTAGATCTCGGCGGCGTACGGCGTGTGCACGACCAAGGTGAGGATCCCGACGTCCTCGCCGCGCACGCTGACGACGAGCGTCGGATGCGCGTCCGCCTTGTCGACGTAGTCCTCGACCGACTCCGGTACGCCGAACCAGGTCGGCAGCGTGGCGAGCACGCGCCGGCAGACTTCGCCCGAGCCCAGTTCCTGCACTTGAAGCTGGAAGTCCGGAGTCGAAACCACCCTTCCAGCATGCACCACGAGGGGAGAAGCCCGTTGTGGCGCGCCCGAGGGCGCAGTACCGTGCGTTTGGGGGTCCGAGTTCGGAGGTGGTGCGATGGCCGGGTTCGTGCAGGTCATGGAATTGGAGACGTCGAAGATCGACGACGTCGACGCGTTGGGTCGGGAGTTGGCCGCGGCGATGGGTCCCAAGTTCCGGGCCCGGAAGGCGACGACGGCCGAAGATCGCGAGCGACGCGGTCACTACTACGTGATCGTGGAGTTTGACTCCTACGAGGACGCGATGCAGAACTCTGACGACCCTATGACAGCGGACTACGCCGAGCGGATGAGCGGGCTGTTGGACGGGCCGCCCGTGTTCCGCAACCTCGACGTCGTCTCCGTGATGGAGGTCGGCTGAGGGTCGCCCTCAGAGCGAGCGCTGCACCCCTTCCCAGTACGGGTCGCGCAGCTTGCGCTTGTAGAGCTTCCCGTTGGGGTCACGCGGCATCTCGTTGGTGAAGTCGATCGTCTTGGGCGTCTTGAACTTCGCCAGCTTGTCGCCGCAGAACAGCAGGATCTCGGCAGCCAGCTCGTCGTTCGCGTCGACACCCTCGGCCGGCTCGATCACCGCCTTGACCTCCTCGCCCCAGTCCTCGTGCGGGATGCCGAACACGGCGGCGTCACCCACCTTGGGATGCGAGAGGAGCACATTCTCGATCTCGGCCGGGTAGATGTTGGCCCCACCCGAGATGATCATGTCGATCTTGCGGTCGCGCAGGAAGAGGAACCCGTCCTCGTCGATGAAGCCGACGTCGCCCACGGTGAAGAACGAGCCGATGCGGTTCTTCTGCGTCTTCTCCTTGTCCTTGTGGTACTCGAAGTTGGCCGTACCCATGGACATGTACACCGTGCCGATCACGCCCGGCTCCTCGATGCGATTGCCGTCGTCGTCGAAGATGGCGATCTCGCTGATCGGCCACGGCTTGCCCACGGTGCCGGGCTTCTGCAGCCACTCCTCCGCGGTGACGAGCGTCCCGCCACCTTCGCTGGCGGCGTAGTACTCGTCGACCGCGTTGCCCCACCAGGCGATCATCTTGTGCTTGACGTCGATCGGGCACGGCGCCGCGGCGTGGATCATGTGTTGCAGCGAGGACATGTCGTACTTGGCGCGCACGTCGTCGGGGAGGGCGAGCAGCCGGTGGAACTGCGTCGGGACCATGTGCGACGTGGTCACGCGCCGCTCCTCGATCAGGCGCAGCATGTCCTCGGGCAGCCACTTGTCCATGATCACGACGGTGTGCCCGAGATGCAGCGACGAGCTCCCGAAGCGCAGCACGGCGGTGTGGTACAGCGGCGAGCCGATGATGTGGACGTTGTCGTCCTGCGGCTGGATGCCGAAGAGGAAGAGCAACCCCGACAGGCCCAAGGCAGCTTCTTCCGGGGTGACCCCCATGAGCTTGCGGTAGATGCCCTTGGGGTTTCCGGTCGTGCCCGACGTGTAGTTCATGACGTCGCCCACGGTGCGGTCATCGGGCAGCGTCGTGGGTTGGGCGTCGCGGGCCGCGGTGTAGGACGCGAACCCAGGGATGTCACCGACGGCGAGGCGGCCGGAGGCGTCGATGCCGGCCTCGTCCGCGGCGGGCACCGCGATGTTGGCGAATCGCTCGTGGGCGACGAAGGCCTTGGCGCCACAGTCCTTGAGGATGTACGCCACTTCGGGTGCGACCAGGTGGAAGTTGATCGGCACCAGGTACCAGCCGGCCTGGAGGGCGGCGAGGTAGATCTCGATCATCTCTGCCCCGTTGGGGAGCAGGGTCGCGATGCGGTCGCCCACTTCGAAGCCCTGGTCCCGTAGCGCGTGCACCACCTGGTTGGCCCGACCGAGCAGTTCGCCGGACTTCACCTCGTCGCCCTCGGGCGTGACGAGGGCCAGGTAGTCGGGGTCTTCCTGGGCCAGCGCCCAGAAGCCGAGGTCACCCATCTGCAGTCTCCTTGGAGGTCTCGCGAGGCGAAGGTCGCAAATGGCAGCCCCCGCCACCCGCAGGCTAGAACGTGTTCTAACTTACGGCAATTTGCGTGCCCGACCGGTGGGGCCGGGCGAAGAGAGATCAGGAGATTTCACGATGGCAGGGTTCCTCGAGGGCAAGGTCGTCGCGATCACGGGCGGCGGCGGCGGCATCGGGCGGGCCGTCGCTCTGGCGGCCGCGGCCGAAGGCGCCAAGCTCCTCGTGGCCGACTACGGCGTCGGCATGGCCGGGGAGGACCCCAGCAGCGAAGTGGCCGACGCCGTCGTGGCGGAGATCACCAAGGCCGGGGGAGAGGCCGTCGCCGTGGCCGACGACATCTCGAAGATGGAGGCGGGCGAGCGGTTGATCTCCACGGCGGTCGACAAGTTCGGGCGCATCGACGGCGTCGTGGCCGTGGCCGGGATCTTGCGCGAGCGGATGCTGTTCAACATGTCCGAGGACGAGTGGGACGCCGTCATCACCACTCACATGAAGGGTCACTTCACCGTCTTCCGCGCCGCCGCGGCCGTCATGCGCAAACAGGAGGGCGGCGGCGCCCTCATCGGGTTCACCTCCGGTGCGTTCTCCGGCAGCGTGGCCCAGGCCAACTACGCCGCCGCCAAGGGCGGCATTGTCTCGCTGGTCCGCTCGGCGGCTGCCGGCCTCTACCGCTACGGCGTGACGGCGAACGCGATCGCGCCGGTGGCAAGGACCCGGATGTCGGCCAACGTCCCGCAGGAATTGGCCGAGATGGGCGACCCTGAGGACATCGCCCCAATGGTCGTCTACCTACTGAGCGACCAGGCCAAACACGTGACCGGCCAGGTCTACACGGTGGTCGGCTCGAAGATCGCGGTGTGGAACCAACCGGTCGAGGTGCGGGCCATGTGGGCCGACGGCCGCTGGACGCCCGAGCAGATCGCAGAGCGGCTCGACTCGAACATCGGCCAGGAGCGGATGGGCCTCATCGACCAGCTCGAGAAGCTGCGGCAGGCAGCCGGAAGCAAAGACAAGCCGAACGTCTGAATCCCTACGGGGTTCGGCTTATGACGATTGGCGTTGCGGAGTAGGAGCGTCCGGGAAATAAGGCGCTGACCCGTATGCCGCGCGCCGCGTGCTACGGCCGCAGCGCGTCGGTGTCCGCACTCAGACGACGGGGCGCAGCCGCGGATGCGGCGCGACGCTGCAGTGAACCTCGAGTGAGTTGCCCTCGTGATGCGCCGCAACGATCGCGGCACCGCGGTCCTCGCCGTCGAAGACCTGGCTCATGTGCTGACCCCATGCCACCGCCGAGCGGGCGATGTGGCGATCGGGGTGCTCCCACGGGGGGATGCACAGCTCGATCTGGTACATCGGCTCGAAGGTCACGACGTGGGTGGGGGCCCCGCTATGGGTGGCCATCCACTCCCGCTTCTCCTCGTCGCTCCAGATCCTCTCGTTGTTCATGGGCTCGCTCGTCGGCATCCAGGGCTGGACCGTGGTCATCGCACGCGCCCCCTCTCTCCCGCCGTTTCCGTTTCCCTTACATCCGAAGAAGTCCGCAACCACACCGGACTTGCGCACTGTTCATGCAATTTCCATTTTTGAGCTGGCCTTATGCAATACGGCGCGTTCGGAATCCCGGATGGCGCAACAGGCATGCGGCTTACGCCCGTTCAACGAATGCGTGACGATCACGCGAACGCGGCCCCACCGTCCACCCCATTGGCGGCGGGGCTACGTAATTTCAGCGCTGGCGCAAGAAGCGGGCGCCGGGCGCCGTTCCCCCACCGAGGGCGGGTCGGAACGTGAGGAAAGGGGAACACGTCGTGAGCACACGGATCGAGGAAGCTGCGATGTACGGACCCGAGCACTCCGAGGCTGTTCCGGAGATCCGCCCGTGGCGAGAAGTGGGCTGGATCTTCCGGGACGGCGGCACACTGGCCATCGAGCGCCAGGGTGACCGCATCCGTGCCCGCAGTGCCCGGTTCTCGCACCTGAGCGAGGAGTAGACACCCGTACGCCACGCCGGCCCCGTTGGGCCGGCGCACGACGGCATCAGACCGGTTGGCCCGCGTCTTTCTGCGTCGTCGACAGGGCGTCGTGCGTCAGAGGATCGACGGGCGAGCCGGGATCGACAGCGGCCACGTCGGTCGTGCTGGACGGGTCGACCTGGTCGGGGTCGCCCGCGTGGTGGGTCTGGAGCCACACCTTCCAACGCGAACGCGTCCGCCAGAGGACGACGATGCCGCCGAGGACCAGGGCGACACCAGCCAGCTGGACGAGGTCCGAGCCGAGGCGGCCGTCCTCGCCGAGCCACAGGTGCTCGTCGAGGGAGCGCTCGATGCCCCAGAGGATCATCCCGACGCCGATCACGGTCCCGGCCGGATAGCCGACACGGCGGGTGCCGTCGGGCCAGCGATTGAGGTACCGCTCGACCGCGATGAGAACGAGGTAGACGGCGAAGTCCTCCAGGGCCTGGAAGATCGGCACGGGCAGGCGGCGGCCGGGCTGGCCGGCGTAGTACATCCCGAACCACTGGGTCGTCCGATGCCCGCCGCCGGCGACCATCAGCTGGGGCCCGAGGAGGCGGCCCAGGGCCCAGCACGCCATGAGCACCGGGGCGACGAGGTCCAGGGCCCGTCCGAGCGGGAGCTCGGGGCAGCGGCGCCGGGTGAGGATGATCCCGGTGGGGACGGCGAAGAGAAGCCCGCCGAAGGACGACAGCCCGCCGTGCCAGATGGCGAAGACGTCGCCCGGGTTGGCCGTGTAGTAGCTCAGGTTCGTGAGCACGTGGAGCGCTCGGGCACCGACGACGGCGGCGAGGATGATCCAGAGGAAGACGGGCACGAACCAGTCGGTGGGGTAGCCCGCACGCTTGAGGCGTCGCTCGAAGTAGACGAACCCGAACCAGAACGTGAGCGCGAGGCCGATGCCGTACGTGTGGACCTGGAGTGGCCCAATGTGGAATTCGACGGGGATCGGTTTCATCGCAGCGCTCGAGCCAGGTTAGGACCCGCCGGCGGCGGGGTGCGGCCGGGCTGACCGAGCGGGTCCAGCCGGGGCGTCGAGAGGGGGAGGAGGCCGGGGAAGCTGGTTACGGCCGCCCGGCGCCAACGAAGCCGCTGCCGAGGCGCAGGGCGGTGACCCAGACGGAGGCTCCGGTGTAGGGCGCCTCGATCATCGAGCCGCCACCCACATACATGGCGACGTGCTCGGAGCCACCGGGGCCGTAGAAGAGGAGGTCGCCCGGCTGGAGGTCGCTCACCGGGACGGGGGTCGAGTCGGACATCTGGGCGCCCGAGTAGTGCGGCAGCCCGACCCCGACCTGGCCCCAGGACCAGGCGGTGAGTCCGGAGCAGTCGAAGCCCGGACTGGCCGAGCCCTTGGGAGACTCGCCACCCCAGACGTAGGGGACGCCGACCTGGCTCTCGGCGGCCTGCACGGCGCCCGCACCGCCGGCGGCGGTCGGCGGGGGTGCTGCGGTCTCGTCAGCGACCGTGGCCGCAGCCGGGCTGGCCGAGGCGCGGGCTGGGGCCGCAGTGGCAGCTGCCGCAGCGGCTGCCTGCTTCTCCTGCGCCGCCTTGGCCGCGGCGGCGGCCTCAGCCTGCTGCTGTTGCTGGACGAGCGTGGCGATCTGGCCCTGCTCTTGGGACAGCGCGCCCTTCTGGCTGTTGATGGCCTGCTGGTTGGCGGCGACCGCCGCCTGCTCCGCGCTGACCTGCGACTGCGCCTGGGTCTGCTCGCCCGACAACTGCGTCTCCTGGGCGTTCAGCTGGTTCTCGGCGATGTGCAACTTGTCGACAGCGAGCGAGATGTTGCCTTCGGCGATGTCGTTGTACTCGGTCGAGGCGCCCACGGTCTCCTGGTTGCCGCTGAAGATCGAGTTCTGCTGCGCTGCGGTCCCGTCGGAGATGTAGTTGGAAACGGCCGCCTTGGCGAGGGTCGATTTGTCCTTGCCGACCTGCTGCTCGGTCGAGGCGATGTTGGACTTGGTCGTCTGGATGTTCGAGTTGATCTGCGACAGGTGGTACTGCGCTTGGTCGTACTGCTGACTGAGCGCGGACATCTGATTCTGCGCTTGCGTCAGTTGGGCCTCGATTGCAGCCGCCTTTGCCTTCGCGTCGGAGATGGCATCTCCAGCGGCAGGGCGCGCCAAACCAAGCACAGTGCTCGACAACACTGTGACGACGGTCAACGCGGGGACACCTACCCGCTGGAGCAGCCTTGTGCTCCTCGAAGACCGCGGCGTCGGGCGGGGCGTTGCCCGCTCTACGTCAGTCACGATGGGCCACATGTTTAGTGGAACCCCCTGATGGTTTCAAACACCCTCCGTGGGAAACAGCCGTTTAGGGTCGTACTACTGGTGTGAAGATGCAGGTGATGTATGAAAAACAATTTCCTGAACTTTCGTCCGGTTGAGAGAGGAAAACGAAAACGGGTCTCGGGAACTACGGTCGGCAACATGACAGAGATTGGACAAATGATCGAGTTCGCAAGCAACGGATCGACCGCCGGCGGGTATCTGGCGGAGC
>DATDIE010000459.1:0-7995 GCA_036521235.1 Acidimicrobiales bacterium
AGCGCCGGTTCTCCCAGAGCACGAAGAGCGTCAGCACGCCGGCGCCGCCGAGGAGGAGCCAGATCACCGGCGACGCTCCGAGCCACTGGGGCGCATCCGGCTTGGGCTGGACGAAGCCCCACGTGCCGGCGCGGAGGATGCCGAAGACGATCATGGCCAACCCCGCGGCCGAGAGCAGCGTGCCGACGAGGTCGAGCTTGACGTCGCGCCGGGCGGGGCTGTCGGCCATGCGCCGTGACAGCCCGAGGATCACCAGGACGAAGAGGACCTCACCGGCGAACACCCAGCGCCAGCTCGCGTACGTGGTGAAGAGGCCGCCGATCAAGGGTCCGAGCGCGACGGCGATGGCCGCCGCCGAGATGACGAGCCCGTACGCCCGTGGGCGTTCGGACGGTCCGAAGTTCGTGGCCACCAGCGCCACCACCGCCGGCAGGATGAGGGCGGCGCCGAGACCCTCGAGCACCGACCAGCCGATGATGAGGAAAGCCAGCGTCGGGGCCAGTGCGGTCATGCCCGACCCGCAGCCGTAGATCACGCAGCCGATGACGAAGGCGCGCTTGCGGCCGAGGATCTGACCGATCTTGCCGCCCGTGATCATGAAGGCCGCCATGACCAACGTGTAGAGCGTGATCGCCACCTGGATCCCGGTCACCGTCGTGCCGACATCCTTGGCCACAGTGGCGATCGACACGTTCATGACCGAGCTGTCGAGGGCCATGAGGAACTGCGCCGACGCCAACGTGAGCAGCACGATGCTCCCACCGGAGCTCGTCTTGTTCCCCTCCTGCGCTGCGGTCATCGTTGCATTCTGGCCCAGGGTGCCGTACGAGGCGTTGCTACGCCTCGACGATCAAGGACGCGAACGACTACTTCTTGGCGTTGGACGTGTTCAGCGTCACGGCGGCGCGGAGGAGCGCCTTCAGCGCTTTCTCGTTGACCTTCTCGCCCTCGTGGAAGTCGATGGCCCGGCGCACGTTGCCCTCCAGGCTCGAGTTGAAGAGGTTCGACGGGTCCTTCAGCGATGCGCCCTTGGCGAACGTCGCCTTCACGAGGTTCTTGTACGTCTCGCCCGTACAGATGATCCCGTCGTGGTACCAGGTCGGCACACCCCGCCACTTCCACTCCTCGACGACGTCGGGATCGACCACTTTGATCAGGGCACGCAGGCGCGCCAGCGTCTCGCCCCGCCAGTCGCCGAGATCCTTGATCCGCGCGTCGATCTGCTGCGCGGGCGTCTTCTCTTTCGGCACGGCCGCATGCTAGCGAGGGCGCCGTGGCCCGAAGCGCTCTCACGCGCCGGACCCGCGAGCCGCTTCACAATCCCGAAGAACGGGGGCCCTGCTTGCTCGCCGAAGGCGCCCGGGTCACACTGACGGCTTGGTGATGGCAAGGGACGTGCTGGTTCCGTCCAGCGACGAGGGTTCGTTCCGGGCGGTCGTCCAAGAGGCCGGCCCTTTGACTCTCCGCGTATGGGCCGCGCCTGCTTGTGCGGCGGCGCTGATCGTGATCAGTGCGCCGTCCATGGGCGGTTTCTGGCTGCTCAGCGCAGAGGTCATCGGCGCGGGCACCCTCGTCCTCCTTTTGCTCGTTGTCGGGCGAAGACGCCTCGATCGCGTGACCACGTTCGTCCTGGCTCCGTTGGGCGCGCTCGCCACATGGTGGTTCGTCCGCGCCGCGACCATCGGAGATCCGCGCTCGTTCTTTCCGTTCGGCGTGTCCCTCCTCGGATTCGGGGGTGCCTTCGCGGCGGTGCGTCCGCTCACCCCGAGGCAGAAGGAGGTCGCCGCCATATTTCTGGCGTCGATCGGGGCCCTGGAGGCCCTTGCCGGGTTCTACGGCGTGACGATGCGTGCGTCCCCGCTGGCCCTACCGGACCAGAACCTCTGGCGCCTGGCCAGCACCGTCACGTACTCCAATGCCGCCGGACTGATCCTGGCGATGGCCCTCGTCGTCGCGCTCGGACTCGACGGGCGGTGGTGGTACTCCCGCAGCCTCGTCTGTGTCTGCACGGCGGGTCTGCTGGCGACGCAGAGCCGCGGCGCCCTCATCGGGGCGTTGTTCGGGTTGCTCTTCGTTCCGCTCGCGCGGTGCCGGATCATGTGGCTCCCGATGGCGCTCGGAGCCGTCTCCGGGGTCGTCGCCGTGGCGACGTCGCCCAGCGGAAAGCCCGAACCGATCGTCGCCGTTGCGTTGGCGTTGTGCCTCGGCGCCAGCATCGTCGTGCGCCCGATGCCCCTGTCCGTGACGACCCGCCGCGGCGCGATCGCGGCGGCCGTCGGCGTTGTCGCGGTCGCGGGAGTCGCTGGGGCGGTGTCGCACGCCGCACTGGCCCGACGTCTGCTCACGTCGGTTTCGCTCTTCGACCGCGGTCCCGAATGGTCGTCGGCGTACCACCAGTTCCTCACCGCGCCGTGGTTGGGCGTCGGTCCGGATCAGCTCATCCCGCTTCTCGGGAGCCATGGAACGTTCGCCCACTTCGCCCACAACGAATATCTCCAAGTTGCGGACGGCGCCGGCGTGATCGGCGTGGCGCTGTTGCTCTTCGCCGCGGTCGCGGTCGCCCGGAGCGTGCGCCGCACGGACGTGGGCTCGTCCTGTGCCCTCGGCGCGCTGATCGCCTTTGCCCTCTGCGGCGCCTTCGACTTTGACTGGCACCTCCCGATGATCGCCCTGATGGGGGGCTGGGTCGCGGGGCTGGCCGGGAATGCGACGCCCGGGGCTCCCTCCGACAGCACCGACGCTGCGCGTGCACGCGTCACGTGAGGGCCCGGCGGGTCTCCCGAGCGCACGGATCAAGCCGGTCCACCGAGATCCGGACGTGGCTGTCACGCGTGCCCGTCGACCTTCTCCTCTTCCCTCAGGGCGCCGAGATCGGCAAGGGCAAGGAGCCGGCCATGTAGCCTTTTTCCAGCTTGACCACGGGATGTGGCGCAGCTTGGCAGCGCGCCTGCTTTGGGAGCAGGAGGCCCGGGGTTCAAATCCCCGCATCCCGACTCGGTTCGATTCGAGCGTCACCACCTCTGCGTGATCACGTGGGGACGAGGCGGCAGACCTACCCTGGTGGGCACAGCGGGGAGGACGGCGTCGTGCAGAAGGGGAACAGCGCGGGAGAGTGGCCTCTGGTCGGCCGCGCCGAGGAGCTGGCCTTCCTGCGCCGGCTGCGTCGGACCGGGCCTGGGACCAGTGCGTTCATCAGCGGGGAGGCCGGCACCGGCAAGTCGAGGCTCGCGCACGAGGCCCTCGATGAAGCGGCCCGGGAAGGCTGGGCGACGCTCGCCCTGCGCGGGAGCGTCGGCTACGCCGGCATCCCGTTGGGACCGTTCCGCACCGTGCTCGAGCTCGGGGGTTCGTCGGACCTGACGGAGCTGAGCGAGGCCGCCGTCCGACGCCTCGAGGCGATGCGCTCCGCCCAGGGTCTGCTGCTGCTGGCCGACGATTGTCAGGACGTCGACGCGATGTCCGCCGCCCTGTTGCATCAGCTCGTGGCGGCGGGATCGGTCGTCGTCCTCGTGACCACGAGGACCGGCACCCAGGCACCCGCCGCCATCACATCCATCTGGAAGGACGGTCTCGCCGAGCGGTTCGAGCTGCACAACCTTTCCCAGCTCGAGACGACCGACCTGTTGACGAAGGGTCTGGGCGGCGCCGTGCAGGACAGCAGCGCCAACCAGATCTGGCAGGTGACAGCGGGGAACCCGCTCTATCTGCGTGAGGTCGTCCTCTCGAGCCTGGAGACCGACGCGCTCAAGGCGGTCGACGGCGAATGGCGGTGGCGAGGGGCATGGGCGACGGGCACCCGACTCAAAGAGATCGTGGCGGCGAGGATGGGGGGCCTCGATCCCGATGAGCTCACCGCCATGGAGCTGCTGGCCCTTGCCAGCCCGCTGCCCGTCTCCCTCCTGAGCGCGCTGACGACCGCCAGCTCCCTGACCCGGCTCGAGGCGCACGGACTGGTCGAGACGGAACGAAGCGACGGACGTCTCGAGGTGGCCATCGCACAGCCCCTGCACGCCGAGGTCCTCCGCGGCGCGATGCCCGCACTGCGGCGCCAATCGATGCGGCGGACCCTGGTGGAGGCGCTGCGGGCGACCGCACCGACGCGCACGGCCGACCGTGTGCGTCTGGCCTGTTGGTCGCTGGAGCTGGGCGACGAGGTCGACCCGGTCACGCTCGCGCTCGGCGCCGACGCCACACTCTTCCGGATCGGGGCGGTCATCTCCGCCCGCTTGGACGAGATCCTGCCCGACGCCGACCGGGAGACGAGCACAGGCGGACTCGCCGTTCCGCTCGATCACGACATGGCGATTCGAATGGCCCGAGCCGCGTACGAACAGAGCGGAGGCCTCGGTCCCGGCATCGCGCTGGCCAGCGCGCTGGCGTGGACGGGGGCGACGGTCGAGGCCGAGGCGGTGCTCGCCGAGCTGACGGAAAGCGTGGAGGTGGTCGAGGACCGCGTCCGTTTGGCCATCGGTCTGGCGTGGGTGCGCTTCTGGAGGCGCTACGACGTCGAGGAGGCCCGGGCCGGGCTGCTCGACGCCGTGACGGAAGCGGAGGCGTCCGGCGTCGACGCACTGCTGCTGGCACACGCCTACGAGCAGTTGGCGGGCATCGCACTCAACACAGCGCAGCCCGCGGCCGCGCTGGCCTACGCGGAGCGGTGCGCCGCGGCACAAGGCGTCGAGCTGGGTCACTCCGTGGCGGCCGCGGTAGCCGCCGCCTCGCTCGCCTACCTCGGTCGATGCCACGAGACCCTGGCCTTCGTCCAAGCCGCGGTGCCCCCGGCCCTCGAGCGCGGCGACCCGCTGGTCGTGCCGCAGCTGCTGGTCGCGCAGGCGGCCGCGCTCTCCCTCGCAGGCGAGCTCGAACAGGCCCGCCAATTGATGGAGTGGCTCCGCGGCGTGGCGCTCGACGACGGGCTGCTCGACGCGTCGTCCGTGTTCGGCGTCGTCCTGGGCGAGATCCTCCTCCGTCAGGGCTGCGCCGGCAGCGCCGCCCGGATCTTCCAGGATTCGTGCGGCCTCCTGACCGAACGTGACCTCTTCGGCTACCGGTCCTGGGCCCTGGCGGGACTGGCGCGGGCGCGGGCGCTGTGCGGCGAGCCGGACTCGGCGGCCGTCCTGCTCGACGACGCCCGCGGCAGCCAGGCCATCGGCCGCCACTACGACATGTCGCTCTTTCTGGCGGAGGTCGAGCTCCATCGGGTGGCGGGCCGGACCGACGCCGCCGTGGCGGCCGCACGCGCCGCCGTGGCGTGGGCCCGAGACGCCGGGATGGCGGGGTACGAGGCGCAGGCACTGGAGTCGTGGTGGCGGACCGCCCCATCCGACGAGGTCGCCGCGCGCCTGGGGGAGTTGGTGGCCCTCACCGACAGTGCGCTCGTGGCTGCCTTGGCCGCATACGCGCGGGCCGGCCTGGCGTCGGACGCCGAGGCCTTGCTCGCGGTGGCCGACCGCTTCGGCGCGATGGGCGCGTGGTGGCTGGCGGCGGAGGCCGCCGCGGCCGCGGTCGCCACCCTGGCGGCGGCCGGCTCGGGGCGGGCGGCGAGTTCGGCCGCCCGGACGGCCACGGGCTACGCCGAGCGCTGCGACGGCGGACGGCCGGTCATCGATGCCACGGCGGGCCCGGTCCGGCTCACCAAGCGCGAACGGGAGGTGGCGGCGCTCGTCGTTGCCGGCAACTCGACGAAGGAGATCGCGGCGCGCCTGTACCTCTCGCCGCGCACGGTCGAGAACCATCTCCACCGTGCGTACACCAAGCTCGGGGTCGCGGATCGGGCCGCGCTGGCGGGTGCGCTGGCTCCCGAGGGCGTCGCCTCCGTGTCCCACCCGTGAGCAGCACTTGAGTAGCTGGACGCCCGAAATCTGAGTACGACGTACTGAGGTACGGGCGCCGCCCCTTCCTTACCCTCAGTTGGGTGAACCGATCGTCTGCGCTGCGGCTGCTTCCGGCACCGCATGCAGTGGCGATCCGGCTGCGAGACGAGGGCCACGGCAATCACATGATCGCCGTGGCGCTCGAGATGGACGACGACCAGGTGCCGACGCTGTTGTGGATCGCGGATAGCAAGCTCGCCAACCTCATGGCCCTCGACGCCGTCGCTTCGCCTCGCATCGATCGCTTCGGTGGTCCACACGCCACTCCGGCACCTCCACAACGAGACGAAGGAGCTTCATCATGAGGTACAAGAAATTGTTCATCGGCATCGCCACCTCGACGGCGGCGCTCGCCGTCGGCGCGGGCGTGGCGTTCGCGGCCTGGTCGGCGTCCGGCTCCGGCTCCGGCAGCGGTGCCGCTACGGTCGCCCAGTCGTTGGTCGTCGTCCCGGTCACGCCGGCGGGCGCCGGCGCGTCGATGTACCCCGGCGGCCCCGCCGGACCGGTCTTCTTCAACATCCAGAACCCGAACCCGTACGCCGTCACGATCACCGGCGTGTCCTGGGGCTCGCCCACGTCGACGAACACCAGCAGCTGCGCGAGCACGAACGTGAGCCTGGACGCCGGGGCGCCGACGACCGTAAGCATCAACGTCCCCGCCGCGTCGACCGCCTCCGACGTGCCGATCAACGGCGTGCTCGACCTCGCCCACTCGGCCGGCAACGGCTGCCAAGGCGTGGCGTTCGACATTCCCATGACGGTCACCGGCGCCCAGCAGTAGCGGGCGCGTCCGGCTCATCAGCGCACCGTGCCGATGCCACGTTGGTGGACCGCCGACAGAGCGCCTCGCCGCCGCGCCACCGTCCTGTGGGCCGCGGCCCTCGTGGCGCTCCTGGCGGCGGGCACCCTGGTGGCCGTACTGGTGACGGGCGACGCGACGGGGACCGCGCTCGACGGGCGCGGCAATTCGGGGACAGGGCTGACGACCGCCCCCCGGGCCGCTGATCCGGTCCGGGGTGCGGGCTCGCCGCCCCACGCGTTCTCGATCGCGGGACGCGTCGGTGGGCTCGTCCCGGGTAAGCCCACCGCCCTCGTGCTGACCGTGGCCAACCGCGAGAGGGTAATGATCAAGGTGACCTCCATCACCACGACGGTCGGTGACGCATCGAACCGCTGTCGGGGGGCGAACGTCAGGGTCGCTCCCTTCGCCGGCGACCTGTCGATCCCGGCCGGGGCGACGGGCCGGGCCACCGTTCAGGTCACGCTGGCCCATGCCGCGCCGGACGCGTGCCAGGGCGCCAGCTTCCGCTTCGCCTACCGCGGGCTCGCACGCGTCCCGTGACGTCGCCCTCACGCCGGGCCCGACTGCGGCGCGCCTGGGTGGCGCTGGCCGGGTTCGCCGTCTGCCTCTCCTTCGCGCCCGCGTCCGCCGCGTTCGCCTCCTGGTCCGCGACGGGCGCAGGATCCGGCGCTGGTGCCGCCACGGTCATGCCCATCGGGGCCGCACCGGCCGGCCTCGTCGGCGGCACCTCGGTCACGGTGTCGTGGGTGGCGTCGACCCTGCCGGGGGGATCGCCCGTCGCGGGCTACGTCGTGAACCGCATCAACGCGGTCACCGGCGTACCGGCGACCGTGGGCAGCGGCTGCAGTGGTGTCGTGGCCGCGACGACCTGCACCGAGGCGTCGGTGCCCGCGGGGACCTGGGTGTACACCGAGACCCCCGAGCAGCTGAGCTGGAGAGGCGGGACCAGCCCGGACAGCCCGTCGATCGTCGTGCCCTGACGCCGGCCTCGGGGCGTCAGGCCCGCTGCACCGCCAGCAGCTGCCACTCGTCGGGCACGCCCTTGAGGTTGTGGCGGCCCCGGTCGTCGAAGACGATGCCCGAGCCGACCACGAGGTCGCGCACTATGCCGGTGACCAGGACCTCGCCGGGCCCCGCCATGGCGCTCACGCGGGAGGCGATATGGACGGCCAGGCCGTTGATGTCGTCGCCGCGCAGCTCCACCTCGCCGGCGTGCAGGCCGGCCCGCAACTCCAGGCCCTCCCCGCGTGCGGCCTCGACCATGGCGGCCGCGCAGCGCACCGCCTGGGTGGGGGCGGCGAAGCGGGCCAGCACGCCGTC
>DATDIE010000460.1:0-7615 GCA_036521235.1 Acidimicrobiales bacterium
CGTTCCGACCGGAATCCCCAGTGCCTCGGCGACTTCCTCGTAGGTGAACCCGGGCCCGGCGATGAGCAGGATCACGTCGAGGTGCGCGTCGTCGAGGTGCGCCAGAGCCTGCGCCACGTCTCCCGTCTGCGTGGAAAAGAAGACGCTCGAGGTCGCCTCGTCACTGTGGTCGAGCGTCGTACCGCCGTCGCTCAGGGCGGCGCCGATCCCCGACAGGCGGCGAAGCTCCGACCTCCAGAAGTGCCTGGCGTGATTCGTCGCGATCCCGAACAACCACGGCCGGGCGTCGGCGCGGGCGAGGTCGTAAGCGCGGCGGACGCGGAACGCAGTGACGAACGTCTCGCCCAGGAGGTCCTCCGCATTGTCGGGGCCGACGCGCTTCACGAGGTAGCGCTGCACGGACCCGGCATGACGTTCGAACAGGGCCGCGAAGGCGTGCGGATCCGTCAGCGACAGTTCGACCTGCCGTGCGTCCGTCAGCTCCGGCTCATCCGGCCGCTCGCTGGAGCCCATCACCCGAGTCTTTCCCGCCGGCGGATTCCGAGTTCCACGAACGCCGGAGCCCCAGGCCGCCGCCCACCTAGGAGGCCTAGAGCACGACCCCCAGCAGCGCCGCTCCCGCCGCCACCGACCGCTCGGCCGTGGCCTCCGCGTCCAGCACCGCCAACGCTCCCGGCGCGTCGAGGTCCTCGGCCAGCGCGGCGCGGACCGCTTCCAGCCCCGCCGACCCGTCCCCACCCGGCGCACTCCGCCATAGCGCCAGACGCGTCGCCGCCGCCGGCATGTCCTCGGTCGTCTTCCAGTCCCAGTCGCCTCGATAGTGGTGCGCCAGCAACGCGAGCCGCACAGCCGCCGCGTCCCACTCCTTGCAGAGGTCCCCGACGAACACCAGGTTCCCCAGCGACTTCGACATCTTCGTGCCCTCGAACCCCACCAGCCCGACGTGGAACCACAGCCGCACGAACTGCTGTCCCGTCACCGACTCCGACTGCGCGGTCTCGCATTCGTGGTGCGGGAAGACCAGGTCGCGACCGCCGCCGTGGATGTCGATCGTCTCGCCGAGCTCGCGCAGCGCCAATGCCGAGCACTCGATGTGCCAGCCCGGCCGTCCCGGCCCCCACTGCGACTCCCACGCTGGCTCGTCGGGCAGCGACGGCTGCCACAACACGAAGTCCAAGGGCTCGCGCTTGTTCGGGTCCCCCGGATTTCCCCCGTGCTCCGCCGCGAGCTCGAGCATCCGGGCGCGGTCGTAGTGGCTCACCTCGCCGAAGGAGCCGAACGAGGACACCGAGAAGTACACGGAACCGCCGGACTCGTAGGCGAAACCCCGGTCCAACGCGGCACCGATCAACGAGAGGATCTCGGGAATGGCCGACGTCGCCCGTGGCTCGCTCCACACCGGCAAAAGGTTCAGCAGCGCCATCTCGGCATCGAAGCGCGCCATCTCCTCGGCGGCCAGGTCGAGATAGTGCACCCCGAGCTCACGGGCCTTGCGCAAGATGTCGTCGTCGACGTCGGTCACATTGCGCACGACCCGCGTCTCGTGTCCGAGGTCCCGGAGCACCCGCTGCAACATGTCGAAGTAGACGTAGACCGCCGCGTGGCCGAGGTGGGCCGCGTCGTACGGCGTGATGCCGCAGGAGTACATCGTCACCAGCGGCCCCGGCGAGAACTCCACGATCTCGCCGCGCGCCGTGTCGTACAGCCGCACCCGAAGCCCGCCCCGAACTAGATTCCGGCCAACCGGAGCGTCGTATGCGCCTTGTGCCGAATGTTCAGCGTGATGCACACGGCGGTGAACGCCTCGATGGCCGAAGCCTGGTTCAGGCTGCCCGCGTCGAGCGGCCGTAGCCCGCGCATCTGCTCGATCATCGCGACGGTCGCCGCCGTCGCCTCCGGATGGTCCGAACACACCAACACGTCTGCTTCCAACCCCGATTCGAGGTTTTGCATTTCCGACGCCGGGAGGTGATGGAACGCCGCGGCCACCAGCGAAGCGGGCAGCGCAACCTGCACCGCCCCCGCCACCGATCCCCGGGGCGGGATGAGCGCCAGCATCTCGCGCCCCTCCTTTGCCAAAGCGTTCGCCATGGAGACCACGACCTTGCCGGCCAGCGGCTCGCGCAACGCCCGCACCGTCGGCACGGCCGAGTCCCATGGCGTCGCTACCACGATGAGCTCGGCCGCCGTGGCGCCGGCGTTGTCCGTCCCCTCCAACATCGCCGCCACGGTCGGGGGCACCTTCTCCTTCATCTCGCCGACGACCTCGACGCCCCGCTCCGCTTCGCGCGAACCGACCGTGACCCGGACGCCGGCCTCGGCGAGCCGGACGGCCACCCCGCGCCCGGCCGGACCGGTCCCTCCCAGGATTCCGACGTGCATGCCCTTACCTTCGCATAACCTCACTGGCCCAGTGGGACTCCTCGACGGCAAGCGGCTGCTGATCACCGGCGTCCTCACCGACGCCTCGCTGGCCTTCGCCACCGCCAAGCTGGTCCAGGAGGAGGGTGCCGAGATCGTGCTCTCGGGGGCCGGCCGCGCCCTCAGCCTCACCCAGCGCACGGCGCGCAAGCTGCCGACGGAGCCCGAGGTCCTCGAGATCGACGTCACCTCACCCGAGCAACTGGCGGCCGCCGGTGCGGCGCTCGCTGCCCGGTGGGACCGGCTCGACGGCATCCTCCACGCCATCGGCTTCGCGCCACCCGACTGCCTCGGCAGCGGCATGTTCGCCGCGGGCTGGGACGACGTCTCGGTGGCGCTCAACATCTCCACCTACTCGCTCAAGGCCCTCGTCGACGCCTTCCTGCCGCTCCTCGAAGCCGCCGGCCAGGACGGCGGCGCCTCGGTGGTCGGCCTCGACTTCGACGCCAAGGTGGCTTGGCCGGTCTACGACTGGATGGGCGTCGCCAAGGCGGCGCTCGAATCACTCTCCCGCTATCTGGCCAAGGAGTTGGGCCCTAAGGGCATCCGGGTGAACCTGATCGCGGCGGGGCCGGTGCGGACCATGGCCGCCAAGTCCATCCCCGGTTTTTCCGCCTTCGAGGACACCTGGGCCGACCGGGCCCCCCTGGGCTGGGACGTCCACGACGCCAGCGCAGTGGCCAAGGCGTGCCTCGCCCTCTTCAGCGACCTCTTCCCCCTCACGACGGGGGAGATCATCCATGTCGACGGCGGAGTGCACGCCGTCGGCGGATCGGCCTGACCACCCGGTAACGCCGCGCCCTCCCCGCCTGAACGCCGAAAAGGCCAGGCAGGGACAAGCGTTCGTTCGTTCAGTGCGTTCAGTACTTGCACCTTGGGTCCAGGAAGTTCTCCTCGGGCCGACAGTCTCGGCCCCCCCCACTGTTCCCCCTTGTGTTGGGGGCCGGTCATGGTGCAGATGCGCTTTTGAGGCGGCTGGCAAGGGAGAGGCCATGAGCATCTCGGAATCAAAGGTCGGCACGACCGAGCCGACCGCGGCGAGCGGCGTCGCCAGCGAGCCGAACTTCGCAATTCCTTCGGAAATCTCCGTTCCCCGAAGGCGCCGGCATCAGCGCCGCGGCGCCTCGCCCTACCGCACGATCACCGACCGCGAGCTCATGCTCGTGCAGATCTCCTGCGACTTCGTCTGCGCCTGCATCGCGCTGCCCCTTGCCCTGATCATCCTCTCGGCCCTCTCGTCGGTGCCGACGAACACCTCGGCGCAGTTGATGACGAACCTCAAGCTCGACTCGCTGTTCCCCGTCGCGGTCGTCATCGCCCTGGCCTTTGGTGGCGTCTACCGCGTGACGCACCGCCAACTGCAGCCCAGCGCGTTCCTCGAGTTCCGGGAGTTGGCCTTCGGCGTCGGGTGCGGCTGCGTCCTGACCCTCGGCGCCGGAGCCTTCCTACACGCCGTCTTCGGGACCATCGAGCCGCTCGCCACCCAGTTGGTTATCTCGGTCATCGCCGGGATCGCCGTGATCAGTGTAGGACGGATCGTTCTCCGCTCCTTCCTGCACGCCCTGACGACGACCAGGGTGGTCGTCGTGGGCGGCGGCCAGACCTCAGAGCGGATCATGATGAGCGTGCGTCAGGACCCGGGCATGACGCTGGTCGGCCGGGTCGTCGAAGGAGACATGGTGGACCCCGGTGCACTCGGCCGGATGACCGACCTCCCGGACCTCTGCCGCACGCTCGACGTTCACCGCATCCTCGTGGCGGCCAACGACCGCTTCTCGAGCGAGTCGCTCGACATTTACCGCGAGCTCCAGGACTTCGTGCACATCGCAATGGTCCCCCGCTATTACGAGCTGATCAGCTGGCGCTCCCGCCTGACCGACCTCGCCGGCATGCCGTTCCTCGAGATCGCCCAGCCCCACCTGAGTCCGTGGGACAAGTTCATGAAGCGGGCCTTTGACCTGTGCATCAGCAGCGCCGTCCTGCTGGTGACGTCACCCATCCTCCTTCTCGTCGCCCTCGGGGTGAAGCTGAGCTCACCTGGGCCGGTCTTCTTCCGCCAGGTCCGCCTCGGGCGCTACGCGCAGCCATTCATGGTCACGAAGTTCCGCTCCATGACCACCGACCAGCCCGAGGGCGCCGCCAGCAGCGACGAAGGCGAGCTCGACGACCCGAACCTGCCCTTGCACGAGTTGCGGAAGAAGAAGGACGAGAGCTGGCGCATCACGCGCTTCGGGGCGTTCCTCCGCCGCACCGGCCTCGACGAGATCCCCCAGTTCATCAACGTGTTCAAGGGGGACATGTCCGTCGTCGGCCCGCGCCCGTTCATCCCGAGCGAGTCCCACGTCGAGGGGTGGGGCGTCCGTCGCTTCGAGGTGCGTCCGGGCATCACCGGCCTGTGGCAGGTCTCGGGTCGTAACGACCTCACGCGCAACGACCTCGTCCAGCTCGACTACCTCTACGTCGCCTCGTGGTCGCTCTGGTGGGACCTCAAGATCATGTTCGAGACACCCAAGACGATGGCCCGGGGCACCGGCGCCTACTGACGCCCGGCCAGCCCGCCCCCGTCGAACTCCGCTAAACGAACGTTGGGCGGCGTCGCGCCCACGGGTGCCTGACGCACACGGTCAGCCGCACCGGACGCATGTCTGCGCATCCCGTGCATCGCAACGGGGATTCGCGGTGATGTCGCGCACCCGCCCCCGTCTCGTTGCAATTTTTTCACCAGCCGGTTTCCTGCGGCCAGACATCCAAAAGTAACTAGGGTTGCAATGAAATTTCCGCGCAAGAGTCCAGCGCAAGGCTTGTTTTACCAATGTACGGAATCGGGCGGGCGGTACCGGAGTGGCGTACACCGATTTCGCCAGGGAGGCCTTTGGCGTGCAACAGCACTTTCAAAAAATTGCATCTGTCGTTGGTTTGACCGCATCCGCTGTGTTGATGTTGGCGCTCACCACCGGAGCCGGCGTCGCAGGCGCCGCCACGCGTACTCGCTCGGGGGCGATCCACGCCGCCTTGGACAGCCATGTGTCCGGAGCGGCGACGCCCGGAAACGCGTCGGGCAGCCTCACGCTCACCGGCCCTGACGTGATGGCGAGCATCGTCGCCTTGATGGCGTTCGCCGCGTTCGCCTTCATCGTCGTCACGCTCATCCGCCGCCGCAGCACCGCCGCCTGAACGGTCGCGCCGGCAACGGCGCAACCGCGTTCCCCCGCGCGCCGCGTTCGTCCCGCGCCAGGGACGCCAGCAGACCGCTCTCAGCCCTGCGACTGCATCGCCTGCACGATCTTCGTCGCCTCGGCCTGGCTCAGGTCCCCGGAGATCTGGCCCATCCCGCGGAACGAGCGGAATGACTTTTGCGTTGGCTCAATGATCGGCGCCGACACTACGACCCCGCCGACATCGATCGCGAGCATCTGGTGAAAGCTCTTGTGGGCCACCTGGTCCCACTGCGCGGCCCCCGACGAGGTCGTCGTCCAGTCCACCACCCAGGCGCCTGACTTGCTCTTGGACGCGGACGCCGACGCGATGGCGCTGCTGTTCATCTCGGACGCGCCGAGGACGTAGCGGATCTTCGCCGAGGTCGCGGTAGCCGAGTAGATCGACGACCCGCGCAGCCCCGACAGCAGGACGACCTTCTTCGCCGAGTCGGACGACGTCTTCGTCGTCTTCTCCGCCTCCAAGATGTTGTCGGGCTGCGGTGACTGGTAGGAGTACCCGGCGCTCGACCCGTCGGGGGTCACGGCGAGGTTCGCCGCGCTCAGGACGCTCGTGGGCGCACACGACGACGCCGACACCGTGGGCTGAGGCGTCGTGATGAAGCGGTCGTAGGGAGGGACGGCGCACAGCACCGGCCGGAACAACACGCCGTGGTACGTGGCACCGGCCCGGATCCCCGCGCCGGCAAGGCCTGGAACCAGCGGCACCATTGTCGCCACTCCGACGGCTGCCATGCACCCACCGAACGTCCGCCGCCATTGCACGGGCCGAGATCCTAGGAGGCGAAAGGACGACCCAAGGTGCAGCGGAGGGTTACGGCGCCCGAACGGCGACACGGTCGGTCGGACGAACCGATCCAGCCGAAAGCCCAGATCCCGCTCCCCGTTCGAACCTCCCGGAGGCACCCGGGCCTGGCCGGACAGGCCTGAACAACCGGTGGACGACGGTAGGTTGGCTAGCCGTGGCAATGCGAGGACATGGAATGGGAGGCCGCGGCGGCTGGGGCGGCATGCGCTCGCTGCGCCAGGACCGAGCCGTCCTGGCGCACCGGGTCAAGAAGGGCACGACGCGGCGCATGCTCACGTTCGCGGTCCCCTACCGCAAGATCCTGGCCATCTTCATCCCGGTCGTGATCCTCGATGCGGTGATCGCCGCCATCAACCCGCTGATCCTGCGCTCGCTCATCGACAACGGGATCGAAAAGAGCAACGAGAACCTCGTCATCGGGCTGGCCGTCCTGGTGGCGGTGCTGGCCATCTTCGACGCCGGGCTCATGCTCACCGAGCGGCGGATCTCCGCCAACATCGGCGAGTCCTTGATCTACGACATGCGGGCCAAGGTATTCCGGCACATCCAGCGCATGCCGCTGGCGTTCTTCAGCCGTACCCAGACCGGCGCGCTGGTGAGCCGCCTGAACAACGATGTGATCGGCGCTCAGCAGGCCTTCACCGACCTGCTCTCCAACGTCGTCGGCAACCTGGTGACGGTCGTCATCGTGATCGCCACCATGTTCTTCCTCAGCTGGCAGATCACGCTCGCCGCGTTGCTCCTCGTCCCCGTGTTCCTGATCCCCGCAAGGTTCGTCGGCCGGCGCATCGGCGCGCTCACGAAAGAGGGCTACGACCTCAACTCCGAGATGAACATGGTCATGCAGGAGCGCTTCCAGGTCGGCGGCGCCATGCTCGTGAAGCTGATGGGCCACCCCGAGGAGGAGGCCAAGTCGTTCGAGCAGAAGGCCGGACGCGTCCGCGACATCGGCATCGCCCAGGCCACCTACGCCCGCGTCTTCTTCGTCGCCCTCTCCCTCACCGCGTCGCTCGCGACCGCCATCGTCTACGGCGTGGGCGGCGTGGCCGCGGTACACGGCGCTCTGACCGTCGGCACCGTCGTCGCGTTGACCACGTACCTCGCCCGCCTGTACCAGCCGCTCACTCAGCTCTCGAACCTGAACCTCGACGTGATGACCGCCCTCGTGTCC
>DATDIE010000461.1:0-3761 GCA_036521235.1 Acidimicrobiales bacterium
GCCGTCACCGGCGCGTGCCTCGCCACGCGATGCGAGGTCTTCGCAGAGCTCGGCGGTTTCGACGAGGACCTCGGGGTCGACCTCAACGACGTCGATTACTGCCTGCGCGCCGCACAGCGGGGCTACCGCGTGATCTACGAGCCGAGGGCCGAGCTGATCCACCACGAGTCGCCGTCCCGTGGCACGGCGGGGGGCACCGGCGACATCGTCAACTTCGTCGAGCGCTGGGCTGAGTACATTGACGGCCGGGATCCCTACCTCAATCCACATCTCACCCGCGACGATCCCTCGTGCGGACTGGCGACACCCGAAGAGAAGGAGGCGTGGGACCGATGGCGTTCGACCCTCATGACGGGCTAGCCCCCGACGCGGACGCTTCGGTTGCGCCACGATTGCTGCGCCGACCCACCGAAGCGCCGCCACGGTTGGGCCGCGTCGCCGACGGCCCGGGGCTGCAGGCGTTGCGTCACGAATGGTCCTTGCACGGGGCGCGCCGACGCGGGCTGTGGTCCGGGTCGCCCCGCGACACCGCCCGGCTCTGGGCTGGACGCCTCACCGGCCGGTCCCGCCGACGTCTCGTCGCCGCACTGGCGGGCGCCACCATCGAGCTGGCTGACCGGTGCGAGGTGTTGACCGATCGGATGGTGACCACCGAGGAGGTCACCGAGGACGTCGCGACGGCCTTCGGGGAGGAGCTGTCCCGCCTGCGGGCGGAGGTGATGCATCTCGCCCGACTGGTCGCCGAGCTGTCGGAGCCGACACATGCCTGAGCGCCCGGCCGTCCTCGTGAGCCGCCATTGGCGCAACCAATCGTCGGAGTTGTCGTTCCTGAGCAGAGCCATCGCGGGAGGGGTCTCCCGCCGCGGGGCCGTCGCCGTCCTCGTGCCGGGCCGGGAGGGCACGCGCGAGCCCGACGGCGCCTTCGACCTCGAGGGCACCGGGGAGGGGGACGGGTTCGTCTGGCCCGCCCACCTGCCCGCCGACTCCGTCGTCGTGGTGGACGATCTGACGCCCGAGGTGCGCGCGGGACTGGCCGGGGCCGGCGTCGAATCCGGGTTCCGTCTGTCACCCCGTGCGGGTGCGGGCATCGACGGCCGGTGGCCGCGTATTGGGCTGGTCGAGGGGGACGGTGACGTGCGGCCCGGAGGCCCGTTCGTGACCGTCAACCCGGGCGCCATGGCGGACCGGCACCACGGGTTCGGCTTCACCGGCTACGTGTTGGTCCTCTCGGGTCGCCTACGTCGGCACGCCGACCCTCCGGCGGCCGTGGCGTGGCTGACCTCGGCGTTCCACGACTGCGACATCGTGGTCGTCGAGGATGCCGTGGCGTCGGCCTGGAAGGGCCGCTCACTGCGGGGCACGACGCCGGTCGAAACGCGCATGGACCTCTGGCGACTGGTCGCCCACGCCGCCGTCTGCGTGGACCTCGCGCCGGGGGCGTTCGTGGCGCGTGAGTGCGTGGAGGCACTCCGCCTCGGCACGCCGATCGTCGTCCCCGCCGCAGCCCCGGTGGCGTCGTCGCTAGCCCGGGCGTGCGGCGGAGGGACGTTCTCCGACACGTGGGGCCTGATCGAGGCGACGGACAAGCTCCAGGGCGAAGCGGCGGAGGCCTCGGCGCGGGCCAAGGAGTACGGGGACGCCACGCACGGCGATCCCGAGGCGTTCGTGGCGGGACTGCGCGGCCTCCTGGCGCTGACGCCCGGCGTACCCAATCGGGACCCAGGACCCTCCCGGCGCATTCACTAGGATGTCCGCTGGTGGAGAGGACCTCTCTCCCTCCCGTGAGTTCGTAAGGTCCTCCGACAGCGAAATGTCCTGCTCAGATCCCGTTCCGTTTGCCTCCTCGCCTCGGGCCCGCGCTCTTCGGGGCGGTGTCCGGTGACATTCGACCCGATCACGCCGTCCAGCAAGACCGTGGTGGCGGCGGACGCGGAGGTGGGCCGCGACACCGTCGAGGACCTGCTCCGCATCGAGTTCGGTGGTGAGTCCGACCTGCCCGGCGCCGTGGTGTCCTTCATCGGGCGCATCGTCGAGCAACAGCAGGCGGAGCGAGAGACGTTCTTGGCCGCGTTGCGCGTCTACAAAGAGGAGACGACGAGGTTGACGCTGGAGGTCTCCCAGGCCAGGGGCGAGCTCAGCCAACAGCTCCGGTTGGCCCGGGAGGAGCGCGAACACCTGGTCTCGGAATTCCTCGACCGGGTCGACCAGCTCTCGGCCAAGATCTCCACCACGGCCTCGAGGTACGAAGAGAAGCTCTGGGAAAAGGACGCCAAGATCGAGGACCAGGAGCGGCGGGTGGAGGCGTATGCCGGCCTGGCCGCCGAGGCCCAGAGCGAGCTCGGCGCCATGCGGCGCTCGAGCTCGTGGCGTGTGACGGCGCCGGTCCGGCTCTTCTCCCGGTTGATGGCCTCCCGCCGCGCCCCGTCAGACAGCTAGATACCTGGCGTGGTGCCGGTGACGCAGCGCGACCCCTTCGACGACAACGTCTCGGTCATCGTCCTCAACTACAACCAGGCCGCCACGACCCTCGAGTGCCTCGACGCCCTCGGCCGGGCGAACAGCCCGCTGATCAAAGAGATCATCGTCGTCGACAACGGTTCGAACCCCGAAGAGCTCGCCGTGCTGCGCAAGCGCCACCGGCGCGCCGACTTCAACCTTGTCGAGGTGGGAGTGAACCGCTTCTTCGGCGAGGGCAACAACATCGGGGTGGACTTCGCTCGCGGCGACTTCATCGTGTTCCTCAACAACGACGCCTTCGTCGAGCCCGGGTGGATCGAAGCCCTGACCTCGAGCATGAGGGACGACCCGACGGTCGCCGCGGTCGGCCCGATGTTCCTGTACCCCGACGGAAGGGTGCAGGAGGTGGGCGGCGTGGCCGTGCCGACCGGCGACGTGATGCAGATCGGCAAAGGCACGGTCTGGGGCCCCGATCATTTCGACACTCCTTGCGTCGTGGACTACTGCTCCGCCGCCTGCCTGCTCATGCGCCGCGCCGACTTTCAGGCTGTCGGCGGCTTCGGGCTCGAATGGGAGCCCGCGTACTACGAGGACACCGACCTGTGCCTCAAGCTGTGGACCCAATGCGGCAAGGTGATGGTCAACCCGCTGGCCCGCGTCGTGCACATCGAGAGCAAGACGACGTCCGATCGGCGCCTGCAGCTTCATGACATCTCCGAGATCAATCGGGCGCGCTTCGTCAAGAAGTGGGGTCAGTGGCTCGAAGCTCGCCAGGTGGCCCCCCTGGCCGCTCGGGACGGTCTGGAGGTGCGCAAGCCACCGGCACCCGCCAAGATGGAGTTGGACCTGCCGGTCGCCCAGCGCACGGACCCGAGTACGCAATTCGTCCTCTACTCGCCGTACCAGCTCGTGCCGGGTGGCGGCGAACGAATGCTCTTCGAGCTCGCGTCCGTGCTGTCTTCTCTCGTCGGGACCGCCAACGTGGTGTTCTCGTCCCCGCAGCGCTACAGCAGTCTGCGCATCAAGCAGATCGAGGCGACGTTCGGGTTCGAGGACGTGGTCGGATCCGCCGTCCCGTTCGACGAATTGGACGAGGGCAGTTGTGAACTAGCCGCCGTGATCGGCAATTCGATCCTGCCGCCGGTGCCGGCCTTCGGTCGCCGCAGCGTGTACCACATCCAGTTTCCCTTCTGGGTCCCCGACTGGCAGGTCGAGGAGAGGGGGAAATGGCTCGGTGACTACGACGAGATCTGGGTCTATTCGGACTTCGTCCGCCGCAACGTCAATGGACTCATCCGGCATTA
>DATDIE010000462.1:0-3321 GCA_036521235.1 Acidimicrobiales bacterium
CGATCTTCATCGCCTCGCCGGTGCTGACGCACTGGAAGGAGCGCGAGCCGGTCTACCGCCACCGCCGCCACCGGATCGAGACCGACTACGGGTTCGTCGCCCCATACGCCCCCACCGCGGCCGATGTCAAGCCGTCGCGGGTGGACGAGCCGAGCGACCCCGCCAGCGCCGACGTCGACCTCGACGGGCCGCCCGACGCCGGGTTCCGCCACGCTCCCGACGAGGCCGAGAACGAGGGGCTCGTGCAGCAACCGAAGGCCGACCGGCAGGCGAAGCCGCGGTCACGCGGACGCCGCCGCGGGAGGCGTCGCTGATGGGACTGCTCGCCTTCGGTCCCGAATCGGTACGCCCACGTGCCGGCGCCTCGGTCGATGAGTTCTGCTCCGAGCACGTCGCGGTAGAAGACGGTCGATCGCTCCCAATCGGAGACGTGGATGACGCAATGGTCGAGTTTCGCGAGCATTCCGCCATCGTCTCAACTTTGCCCAGCGCCATGCGCCCCCGCCAGGGCATGCGTGAAGCCGGTGAAGTAAATCCGGTGCCTCCAGGCTGTTCCCTGAGCCATCGACCTTTGCGACGAAACGCGCTTTCCGCGCGTTGCGGGGTCGAGGGCGGAAACCCCGAGATGCTTGTCGCGGCATCAAAGCGGGGCCCGAACGTGATCGCGAGAGGCCACGACGCTCGCCTTGAGCACATCGCGCCCGGAACTGGAGGCTTCAGCATCGCCGGATTTCGACAGCGGCGATCGCCACTGCTCCCTGTCGTCCGGAGCGAGCACGTCGTCGCCGCCGGGGCGGATGGCTGCTCCCGTGACCGAGCGGCGGTCGTCGGCGTTTGCTTGGAGATGTCCGGCGGCGGGTCGTGCTAGCGGCGCACTCGCGACCCCCGAGTGCTTCGCGCCCCGGACCCGACGGGCGAGGCCGAGGGGGCGCCTGACTCCCTCCCGTTAGTGTTCCGCCGATAGGGCGTTCGAGTGACGCGAGGAGCGGAGACTATGCCACGACTGCGCACACATCAGCACGGGGCACGATGGCCGGTAGTGGCGGTTGGTCTACTCGGGGCGGCGTGTCTCGTCTGGCCTGGCGTTGCGCACGCTGCGCTGTCGTGGTCGGGGCCAATCTCCGTCGACCCGCACCACGAGCGGCTCCCAAGCGTTTCGTGCCCGACAGCGACGCAGTGCACCGCGGTCGACACGCTCGGCTACGAGTCGACGTTCGATCCGAATCCCGGCGGGCCGTCCCCCACGTCCTTCCTGATCGACACCGGGGACCCGCTCCAAGGAGCGCAATGCCCGTCCGGTGGCCCAGGCCAATGCACGCTTGATGCCGTGGCGTGCCCGTCGGCGAGCGAGTGCATCGCCGTCGACTTGAACTCCCTCGAGATGACCTTCAACCCCAGCTCTCCAACAATGGCCAATTCCGGTGAGATCGATGAAGGTGGGCACGGGAGCGCCAACATCCTGAACGGATTGGTGTGCCCGACCGAGACGCAATGCACGACTGTGGACAACGTCGGCGAACAGCTCACGTTCAACCCAGCCCACCCTGCCAGTGCGACCGGACTGCAGATCGATCCCAGCGACAGCCTCTATGGCCTGACCAGCGTCGCGTGCCCGTCGACCAAGCAGTGCACGGCGGTCGACAACACGGGGCAGGAGGTCACGTTCAACCCCCGATCGCGGCGCTTTCCCAAACTCGTCGCGGTCGACCCGCACGGCTGGCTGAACGCCGTCGCATGCCCGAGTAAGACCCAGTGCACGGCTGTCGACAGGCAGGGACACGAGATCACCTTCAACCCGCTCTCACCACAACCCCACCGCGCGCTAATCGACACCGCCGGTCTCAACGGCATCGCCTGCCCGTCACGAAGCTTGTGCGTCGTCGCCGACAGGCAGGGTCGCGTCGTTGCGGGTGATCCGGGCAGTCACTGGAAGCTCAAGCGTCTCAGTACGACGCGCCTGCAGGCCGTGGACTGCATCTCGACGTCGCGCTGCGTGGTGGTCGATTCAACCGGGCAGGCGTTTATTGGGCGGTAGCATCGTCCGCCTGTCGGTGTGGATCATCACCGGCGCAGGGACGTATGCGCTTCCGGATTCGGCGCGCCCGAAATCAGTTACGCTGACGACGCCGTACGGGCACTGCGGCCGAGACCACGGTTGAACTGTTCCGCTTCGCGAGGGCGAGGAGCAGTCCCAGGCCCGCTTGCTCAAGTCCGTGATGACCGGACATTGGCAAGCGGCCCGGCGCGTCGAAGCAGAAGCGTCGGTCGCGTCGGACATCTCTGCTGCCCTGGACGACAACGTCGCCAAGCTAGAGTGCGGGCATGGCGGCCGAGGCGGTGAGGTTCGCAACGGTTCAGGCGCGTCCCACCGCGGTGGTCGCCCAGACGACCACGTGGCAGGAGTTCCCGAAGCTCTGGGGGTCGTTGTTGGGCCAGGTCTACGAGTTCGTTCGCCCACGCCCGGAGCTCGCCACTGGCGACGATGAGGAGCTGTGGCAGAACGTGATGCTCTACAAGGACCAGCGGCCGGACGTTGAGGTCGGTGTGCTGGTATCGGGGCCATTTCAGGCTGAGGGACCGGTGATGCTGTCGGCGCTCCCCGCCGGAGAGGTCGCGACCGCGACCCACCGCGGCGATTACGCAAAGTTGGGAGTGACTCATGAGGCCGTGCGCGACTACGCCGCAGCCCATGGACGCGAGCTCGCCGGACCGCGCTGGGAGATCTACGGCCATGCGCCACCGGACCCGAGCCAGGCCGAGACCGAAGTCTTCTGGCTGTTGCGGTGAGGCGGCGGTCCCGAACCGTGGGATCTAGTCGCCGCCCGACGGACCATGTACCCGGCCCACACCGCTGGCTGACCGCAACGCCGGCAGTCCCTCCAGAACGTCGGCGCCCTGACAACCGAGACCTCCAAGCGGTCGCTCGTCCGAGCTGACAGTCACTCTCCAAACGTCAGATTCGCCGGCAAGCAGCACACCAAGCGCCGCGACGACCGGCGTACTCAACCACGGAGCACGGATGACCTACAAAGTCCCTCCAACTGGGCAGGTGTTGCGATCATCGCGCGGACCCAAGGTTCCCGGATGTGACGAAGGGAGGGCCGACGGGGTGCCGGACGGTCTGGTGATCCGCGTCGGACCGCTACTTCGGCGATGCGCCTACTTCGCGTGAGGACTCGACAGTGCAGCTGCCCGCAGTGCCGCTCGTGATCTCAGACGCCGCCTCCCAGAAGTAGGGCACGAACTGGTTGGTGATGAACTCGTCGCGCGCCCGGGCGTGGATGGTGATGTCGATCTTGCCCGTGGGCACCTGCAGCCGCC
>DATDIE010000463.1:0-12144 GCA_036521235.1 Acidimicrobiales bacterium
CTCTCGCCGGGGATCACGGCCTCGGACCAGTCGAAGAACTTGGGCCACTGGGACCCGTCGACGCCGAGCAGCTCGCATATCACCAGCAGCGGGAAGGGAATGGACAGGGTGGGCACGATGTCCACCGGCTCGCCCGCCTCGATCGTCTCGATCAGCGCCCTGGCCTTGGTGGTCACCCCTGCCTCCATGAGGCGCACCAGCGTCGGCTTGAAGCCGGGCTGAACCAGCCTGCGGTAGCGGGTGTGGCGCGGCGGGTCCGTGTGCATCATCGTCGGCGGGTCGTCGTACGTGGTGCCGATCTCGTCGGTCAGGATCCCCCGCGACGAGCAGAACCCGACCGGGTCGGCCCCGATGTGCGAGACCTCGGGGTGCGTGGCGACCGCCCAGAAGCCCCCGCCCTCGCGGTCGACCCAACAGACGGGCGCGGTCCGCCGCAGCTCTGCGTACAGCGCGAAGGGGTCGCCCGCGGAGTACAGCGACGCGTCGAGCAGCCCGGTCGCGTCGACTCTCATGCGATCCTCTCGACGACCGTGCGGCTCAGGCGACGATGATGCCGTTGGGCCGCGGGTCGCCCTGCGCCTCGAGCAAGGCGTAGTACGCCGCGAGGGTGTTCTCGCCGTCGGACACGGACTCGACCGAGCCGTCGGCGGCAAGGTTCAGCAGCGCGCCCTCGATGATGAAGCACACGTCGGTGTCCTCTGTGTTGTCCTCGGGCACGTGCAGGGTGTGCACTGAGTTGGCCGGCTCGAAGAGGTAGGAACCCGCCGTCACGTAGAAGTCGTACTCGAGATAGTGCCAGCGGCCGGCCGAGGTGAAGGCGTCGACGGACCCGGTGTGGCGATGCGTCTGCAGCTGTACGCCCGGATGGAAGCGGTTGAGGATGACCCAGGTCCCGTGCTGGACGTCGAAGCGCACGACCTTGAGGAGCACTCCGATGCCGGTGTCGGCCCAGGGCGCGTCGTCCTCACCGACGAGGCGCACGACATCACGGCTGGTGGGGCTGGCGATCGACATGGGTTCGGCTCCTTGGTCCAGCGGGCCGGCTCAGGCCGGCAACGGTGCGAGCGTATCGAGGTCCAGGGTGGCCTCGAGGGCTGCGGCGGTGCGCAGGACCACCAGGTCGCCGTGCTGCGGGCCGATCAACTGGACCCCGATCGGCAGCCCTTCGCTGCTCGTGCCCGCCCGCACCGTGGCCGCCGGCGACTTGGTCATGTTGAACGGGTAGGTGAACTGGACCCAGTTGGCGGTCCGCTCGCCGTTGACCATGCCCTCCAGCTCCCCGGCGAAAGGGGCGACCGCACTGGTCGTGGGGGTGACGAGGATCCGCGACTGATGGAACAGCTCGACGAGGCGCAGGTTCATGAGGTGGTAGTGGTCGAAGATCTGCAGGATCTGCTCCGCCGTCGTTTCTTGCGCCAGGTTCACGAAATGGCGCAGCACGGGGTGGACCTCCTCCCAGCGCGGATGGCCGAGATAGGGCCGCAGGGTGCGCAGCGTCGCCGCCGCGGTGAAGGTCAGGAAGTCGTCGACGGGATCGGCATCGAACACGGAGTCCAGCACCGTGATCTCCGCGCCCAGTGACTCGAGCACCGACACGGCCCGGTCACAGGCGGCCGCTACCTCGGTGTCGACCGTGGCGTACCCGAGGGTCGGGGAGTACGCCACGCGGACGGGCACGTGCGGGTCGTCGAGTGCGGCCAGCCACGAGGCCTCCGGGCGGGGGAGCGCCTGGAGATCCGTCGGGTCCGGCCCGACGGCGACGTCGAGCGCGCGCGCCACGTCGGCGATCCGCATCGCCATGGGCCCGTTGGTCGACAGCCCGAGCCACCCGGGCGGGTGGGGACCGCCACCGGGGACGCGGCCGAGGCTCGGCTTCATGCCCGAGAGGCCGCAGAGGGCCGAGGGGATGCGGATGGAGCCCCCGCCGTCCGACCCGGTCGCGAGGGGGACCATGCCCGCCGCCAGCGCGGCGGCGGCCCCGCCCGAGGAGCCTCCCGGGCCACGGCTGGGGTCGTACGGGTTGCGCGACGGGCCGAAGATGGCGTTGGTCGTGTTGCCCATCCAACCGAACTCCGGCGTGTTGGTCTTGCCCACCACCACGCAGCCCGCAGCGCGCAAGCGGGCGACGAAGGGGTCGTCCGCCGTGGCAGGCGGGTCGTCCGCGTGGAGCGCGGAGCCGTAGGTCGTGACGTAGCCGACGGCGTTCTGCAGGTCCTTGACGCCGAGAGGGATGCCCGCGAGCGGCCCGGGGTCCTGCCCGGCCGAGATGCGCTCGTCGACGGCATCGGCCTCCACCAGGGCGCGCTCGCCGTCCACCGCGACGAACGCGTTGTAGTCGGGGTTGAGCCGCTCGATCTGCGCCAGCGCCACCTCGGTCAGCTCGTGCGCGCTGACCGCCTTGGTGCGCACCGAGCGCGCCAGGTCCTCGATGGACGTCGTGCGGAAGTCGATGTCGGCCATGTGTGCCCCCAGCCCCGTGTGCGTGCCCTGTGTCCCGGCCCGCCGTGCTCAGCCGGCCGACGGCGAGAGGCCAGCGATCGCGTCGTCGAGCTCGATGCCGATCGGCACGATGGCGGGGGCCGGGATCGTGATGCCGTTGTCGACGTAGCGCTGCAGATGGCTACGGCACTCCTCGATCGACCCGTGAACGATGAGGTCATCGACCACCTCGTCGGGGATGGCCGCTAGCGCTCCCTTGCGATCGCCGGCCGACCAGGCGTCCCACATCGGCTGCAGCGCGGGACCCCGGCCGAGCCACCGGTGGAATTCGGCGTAGGCCTCGACGTTCAGGTAGGCCGTGATCATGCGGCGGCCGATGGTCCGGGCCAGCTCGGCGTCCTCGCACACGATCACGAAGATGCGCGCCACGATCTCGCGTGGCGCGCCCTCGGCGGCCTTCTCCACTTCGGCGACCGACTTGGCGACGTCCTCCGCGCTGAGCCAGTTCAAGATCGCACCGTCCGCCTCACGTCCGGCCAGGTGCAGCATGCCCGGGCGCAGCGCAGCGAGGTAGATGGGCGGCAGCTGCTCGGGGATCAGCGCCAGCTTGAATCCCTTCACCGCGAAGGTCCCGAAGTCCTCGGTGATCTTCTCGCCGCTGAAGGCCAGACGCAGGAAGCGCACGGTGTCGCGCACGCGCTGGTACTGGTGCTCGAAGGCGAGTCCGTTCCAGTTCGCCACGATGACCTCCGAAGAGGCGCCCAGCCCACAAGCGACTCTTCCCGGCGCGGCGTCGGCCAAGGCCGCCAGGCTCTGGGCCAGCAACGCCGGGCCCCGCGTGTACACCGGCGTGATGGCGACGCCCAGGTTGAACGAGGGCTCCCACGCAGCAGCGAGCGTCAAGGGCGTGAAGCCGTCGGCGCCGTCCACCTCGGCGGACCACAGGTCGGTATAGCCGAGGTCACGCAGACGGGCGTACCACTCGCGGTGCGAGTGGAGCGGAATCCCTGCGAAAGGGATCGTGATCCCGGCCCGTCGCGATCCGGTGACGCTCACGCCTGCAGCCGATCCTCGGCGCCGACCGCACCGTTCGGCGGGCCCTCGGGGCCGTGCTGGAACTCGGGGTCGTCGAACATCAGCGCCAGCTCGGTCTTCTCCTCGTCCTCGTCGTGGGACGGCACCGGCACGCCCCAGAGCGCCATGCCGGCCTCCATGCGCCGGATCACCGTCTCGATCACGTCGACCCGTCCGTAGCGCTTGCTCTCCGACGAGATCACGTCCCAGGGTGCGAGCGGCCCGTGGGTCAGGCGCAGCATGTCCGAGACCGCCTCGTCGTACTGGGCCCGCTTCTCACGGTTCCGCCAGTCCTCGTCGGTCAGCTTCCACGACTTGAGCGGATCGTCGCGCCGGCGGATGAAGCGGCGCAGTTGCTCCTCGTGGGACATGTGCATCCAGAGCTTGATGACGATCATCCCTTCTTCGGCCAGTGTGTGCTCGAAGTCGTTGATCTCCTGATACGCGCGCCGCCACTGCACCTCGGTGGCGAGGTCCTCCACCCGTTCGACCAGGACGCGCCCGTACCAACTGCGGTCGAAGATCGTCATGCCACCCCAGCCGGGCAGCGGCGGCCAGAAGCGCCAGAGGAAGTGGTGGCTCAGCTCGTCGGGCGTGGGCGCCGCGAACGGGGCGACGTGGACGTGGCGGGGGTCGAGGGGCTCGACCAACCGCTTGATCGCCCCGCCCTTGCCGGCCGCGTCCCAGCCCTCGAACACGATGCACACCGGGGGGCCGAGTTTCCCGTCGTTCAGCTGACCGCCGTTGATCAGGCGCAGGTGCAACAGCCGCCGCTGGGCCCGGCCGAGACGCTTGCCCTCCTCGTCCTTGGAGAGACGCAGCGAGAGGTCGCAGTCCTCGAGGCGGGGGTAGTCCTCGAGCCTCTTCTGGTGCTTCCCGCCGGCCGAGCCGTCGTCAGGGTGGCCGTCACTGTGACCACCGTGATCGTGTTTGCTCACGTTGCCTGTTGTAGTCGATTCGCCACGGGTGCGGCGAGACCACCCCGCTCGACGCGAGATCCAGCGGACTCGCCGGGCGTCGGCGCGCCAGACCGCACGGCATCGACCACATGGCGCACGAGGTCGGCCTCTCCGGCGATGACCAGCAACTCCCGGTTGGACAGATGGCTCACGCGGCCGACCTTGCGGCCGGACGGATCGAAGATGCCGATACGGGCGCCGACGTAGCGGGCCGAGTCGAAGCCGAGCGTGGCCACCGCCCGCGGACCACCGTGGCGCGGTCCGGCGTGTGCGCACATTGCCTCGAGCTCGTCGGCGCCGAGCCAGGACTCGTCGTTGTAGGAGAGCACGAGCAGGTCGCAATCGACCGAGGCGACGGCCGCGGCCAGGGCGTCACCCATCGTTCGCTTCGAGTTGAACGCCGAGCGCGTCGAGGGGTCGCGGGCGTCGACGCGCTTGCGCGCCACGCCGTAGGCCTCGGGCGCGTCCCAAGCGACCAGGGTCTCCCACACGTGGTAGTTGGTGAAATACCGGTGCTGGTTGTAGGGCGGGTCGAGATAGGCCAGGTCGAAGTGCCCGAGCGCCGGCGCGAGCGCGACGGCGTCGCCCTTGACGGCGCGGCCGTGCCCCTCGAGCAGTACAGGCACCCGTAGCTCGAGCGGGTTGAACGACCGGGGCGCCCACTGCTTGACGTACGCCATCTGGACGCCGGTCGTGGAGTCGACGCGGTCGGCCGCCTCGATCAGGCTGGTCAGCAGGAGTGGGTACAGCGGGGACCCGGCGAACTCGCGTTCGATCCTGTCGCGCACCGCATCGATGCGGGCGGCGTTCTCGGGCTGGAAGTAACGCGCCTGGCGGCTGAACATCTCGGTCACGTAGCCCTCGGTGCCCGCCAGCGCGTTGAGGCGGGCGAGGGCGCCTTCGAGCGCGGGCACGTCGGTCGAGGCGGCGTCCGCCTCGACGTAGGTCTGGGCGAAGACGTGGGCGTAGCGTGCGCTGTCGACGGCGGTGACATGCACCCCTTGCGCCTTGAACGCTTGGGCGACCCGGGTGGTGCCGGTGAAGAGGTCGAGCGCAGTTCGGGCGCCGGCGGCGCGGCAGATCTCGCTCAGCACGGGAACGAGGCGGCGTTTGGAGCCCAGGTACTTGATCACGAGACGGGCACGTCGGGGTTCGGGGCCGTCACGGGGACCCACCCTACGATGGGTCACTATGGGGCCCGGGGACCATGACCGATCCGCAACGTCCCCCGGCGGGGAGGCCGAGGAGCCGTCGCACTGGGTCAAGTGGCACGCGCCCTACGAGGACCCGTTGTCGAACCTCTCGCTCCGGCTCCGCACGGTCCAGTCGATGGTGCGCCAGGTGCTCGACGCGGTCCCGGCCGACCACGCAGGTGAGCTCCGCATCGTGAGCCTGTGCGCCGGGCAGGGGCGCGACGTCATCGACGTCGTCGCCGAGCATCCGCGGCGCGCCGAGGTGTCGGCGCTCCTGGTCGAGCTCGACCCTGCGCTCGTCGCCTTCGCCCGGGCGCGGGCCGGCGCCGCCGGCCTGGGCGACCACGTCCGCGTGGTCGAAGGGGACGCGTCCTTGTCCCACTGGTACGCCGCCGACGTGCCGGCCGACCTGGTCCTGGTGTGCGGGATCTTCGGCAACATCAGCGCGGCCGACATCACGGCGACGGTGCGGGCCCTGCCCTCGTTCTGCCGTCCGGGCGCCCGCGTCCTGTGGACGCGCCACCGCCGTCCGCCCGACGCCACTCCGGCCGTCCGGGCCGACTTCGCCGCCGCCGGCTTCACCGAGATCGCGTTCGAGGCGCCCGCGGCGACGGTGATGACGGTGGGCCACCACCGCTTCGACGGGGCGACCGCCCCCTTCGACCCGGACCGTCGCCTCTTCGAGTTCGTGGGTGACGGCTGCATGCCGGCGTGAACCAGAGCGAGAGAGCACGCGGGACGCCGCGGCACCGGCTCCACCCCCTGGAGCTGCTGTCGATGGCCTGGGCGACGTTCCGCAAGGAACCGGCGCGGGTGGTGGTGCCGGCGCTCGTGATCTTCGGGCTCGACGCGCTGCAGGGCACCCTCTACACGGTGCTCGCCGTCGACCATCTCGGCTGGGAGTCGCTCGTCGGGACCTTCGCCTACGGCGCCTCGACGCTGGGGCTGACCTTCTACAGCGGCATGCTGGAGCGGCTCGTCGGCTCGGTGGAACGCAACGAAGCACCCGAGCCGATCGGCCGCGTGCTGCGCACGCTCCCATGGGGTCGGCTGCTGCTCGCCGAGCTCGTCTTGATCGTCATCGACACCATCGCCGGGGCGCTCTTCTTGGGCCCCGGCCTGATCGTCGGCACGCTCTTCGCGCTGGTCGGGCCCCTGATCAACCTCCTGGACTCCTCCGTCCGCGACGCGTTCAGGCGTTCCGTCCGGTTGGTGCTGCCGCACTTCGTCCTCGTCTTTTGCTTCATCGCCCTTCCGGTGGCGATCGAGCACGAGCTCCTCGTCCTGGTGGCGGACCTGATCCCGCACGAGAAGGTCTTCCTCATCTTCCTCTCCACGTTCATCCTGGGCGACCTGTGCGGCATGGCCATCGGCCTCATGGAGGTGACGCTCGCCGAGCGGCTCGTGCGGGGAGCACACGGGCCGGGAGAGGACGTACGCTCGGACGAGGTGGACCTGCCGGACTGGACGACCTGACCTCCCGGTCAGGCGGTGCTCTGAGGAGGACGCGATGGAAGAGACGATCCACGGAAGCACGATGCCGGTGCTCGAGCTCTCGCTCCAGGCCGGCGAGTCGATCGTGTCGGAGGCCGGCGAGTTCAGCTGGATGTCCGACTCGGTCCAGATGCAGACCAACACCGGCGGGGCGATGGGGGGCAAGGGGATCATGGGCGCCGTCAAGCGCGCCGTGGCCGGCGCCTCGATCATGATGACCACGTACACGGCGGAGGGCGGCCCCGGTTCCATCGCCTTCGCCTCGAAGGTGCCGGGCCACATCCTGCCGATCGACGTGGCGCCCGGAAACGAGTTCATGGTGCACCGCCACGGCTTCATGGCGGCGACGCCCGGTATCGAGCTCAGCATGGGGTTCCAGCAGTCCTTCCGAGGCGGCATCTTCGGCGGGGAAGGCTTCATCCTCCAGAAGATCGGCGGCACGGGCCGCGCCTTCGTCGACCTGTCCGGTGAGGTGATCGTGTACGACCTCCAACCGGGCCAGACGATGCGGGTCCACCCGGGACACGCCGGCCTGTTCCAGGCCTCGGTGACGTTCTCCACCCAGAAGGTCCCGGGCTTGGCCAATCGCTACATGGGCTCCGACGGGCACCACTTCGCGGTCCTCACCGGCCCCGGCCGCATCTGGCTGCAGTCGATGCCGATCGCGATCCTGGCCGGCGTCATCGGCGAGTACATGCCCGACCGCGACGGGCACCCGGTGGAGGCCGGCGCCGTGGCGGGCGGCACGGCCAAGGTCCTGGGCGACCTGTTCCGCTGAACGCACGCGCCGGGACCGGAAACGGCCCCGTCCCGATTAGGTCAGGTTGATGGCGTTCGGCGGCACGGCGAGGGTCACCGCCTTGCCGTAGTGCGAGAAGACGATCGTGCTCTCGTCGCCCGGTGTGTCGTTGACGATCCGATAGACGATGGGTTGTCCCTTCGCCGCGATGTACATGTAGCCGGTCGACCGCTTACCGCCGGTGACGACCGAGTCCTTGACGATGACCACCTTGTGGCCCTGATAGGTCGTGGGCTTGCTCACGGTCAGCGGTGACGTGTGGCCCTCGAAGGAGGCGAACACGAGGTCGTCCGCGTCGAGGAACTGGTCGAAGGAGACGAAGCGCTCGTCGAGCGCCGAGATCTGGAGCCACTTGCCGCCGTACTGGTTGGCCTGGCTGGCCGACGACACCTTCTGCCAGTACTTCTTCGGCGCGTTGAAATAGAGGATCGGGCCGACGCGCTCGAGCTGGATGTTGAAGCCGTTCTGGATGAACGTGCCGCCGCCCTCCCCGTCGCCGTTGACCTGGAGGTCGAGGTAGATCGGCCCGCCCTTCTGGGTGATCTTGCCGTCGATCCGGACGCTGCCGATCTTCCCCTCGGCCCCGATGGCCTTGAGGAGCCACTGGTCGGCGAGCGAGGCGTGGGTGCCGGCCTTGGTCGTCGTGGTCGTGCTTGAGTGCGCCTTGGTCGTCGTGGTCGTGGACTTTGCGCCGGCGGGCACGGCCGCCCACGTCGTGGGGCCCGCGACCAGGGCCACTGTGCCCAGCGCGGCGAAGACGGCGGCGCCCGGCGTCAGCGCCGAACGGCGGAGTCGGCGACGCGGGCGCGACGCGGCAACGGCTGGTTTCGGGTGCTTGGCCACCCCAAAAGGGTAGTTGGGTGCCGGGAACGGGCGGATTCGGGCCCGGGTCCGGGTCCGCCCGGCGCTGGCGAGGCCGAGGTCACATCGGGGTGGTGCTCAGGTGGGGGAGTCGGGCTGGTTCCACTCGATCCAGCCCATGCCGCGCCGGCCGTCGTCGGCGCGGCACTCCAACATGGCCCGGGGGAACCGGCTGGTCCGCCCGTCGTCGTTGCGGAGCAGGACAGGGCCGAACGCAACCGGCGTGATGTCGAGGCCGAGCGCGCGAGCGGGGGCCGCGTCACCTCCGCCGAGCGCGCCCGCGGTGAGGTCGATACGGGCCTGTCGGGGGAAGCCGTGCTGCACGACGTCCTCGGTGACCGAGAGCGCGTTCAGCGGCGCGACCGTGTCCGGCGTCTGTACGTAGCCGAAGAACATCGGCATGCCCGGGACGCGGATGTCGGCCAAGTGGACCCGCGTGCCGTCGTCGAGGCGCAGCGAGCACCAGCACCACCCGAAAGCCCACCAGTCGCGCACGCCCCAGGAGTGGTCGCGCTGACCCTGGCCGTCGACGTGGAGCGTCTCGTCGCCGACGGTGACCGTGCCGCGCACCGTGCAGGGGATCTCGTAGCGGGTGGTCACCCCGTAGTGGTAGGGCACGCCGTCGGTGAACCACGTCAGGTCGGTCCCGAGCCGCGAGGGTGTGCCGGGGGTCACGCCCTTCTTCTCGCGGTAGGCGTCGGAGGGTTTGGCCACGACGACCGCGGGGCTGTCGGCGACCAGGCGGAACTCCTCGAGCGGGCGCCGCAGGTCCAGCTCGACGCGGCCGACCGAGTCCGACGTTGAGACGAGGCCGTCGCCGGGCGGCACCGGTGCGGTGTAGTCGGCCGCGCAGAGGCCGGGCGCCCCGGGGCGGACGATCCAGGCGGTCCACCAGGCCACCTCGCGATTGGGGTACAGGCCGAGCCGGAGCCAGCCGCCGAAGGACCCGTCGGACTGGACGAAGTCGCAGTAGTAGGACTCGTTCCAGAGGTCCTCGGCGTCGGGGGTGTGGCGCGCCTCGTCGGCCGGATCGACCGCGTAGGGCGCGCTCATCGGCCCGGCCCGGGGTGCATTGCGGTCGCGCCGGGTGGTCCCGGCACCTCGACGATGACCTCGTCGCGGTCGTCCCACTCCGTCCGCAGGGCCTTGGACATCACGGCGTGCTGGAAGTAGAGCGTCGTGATGTAGGTGAGCTCGAGGATGGCGAGATCGTCGAGGTGACGCCGCACTTCCTCGAAGAGCGCGTCGGGGACGCGGCCGTGGTCGTAGACGAGGCAGTCGGTGTACGCCAGCACGGCGCGTTCGGCGGCGTCGTACGTTCCATCGGGTGCGACGCTCCACGCCGGGATGTGGGTGATCTTTTCCTCGGGCATGTCGAGCCCGCGCATGGACTTGGCGTGCTGGCTGAAGACGAACTGGCTGCCGGCGGCCCAGCCGGCGCGGATCTGTCCCAGCTCGCGCAGCGTCGGTGGGAGCAGCCGATCGGGCGACTGGTAGAGGCCGAACCCCTTGACGCAGTGATCGAGGATGTCGGGACTGTTGGCGAAGACGGTCCACCAGTCGCCGACGGTCCCGTCCCACCTCCCGGGCTCGGCGACGGGGTCGCGTCCTTCGAAGAGCCACTCGTACATCGACGTGACGATTGGCGCGGTGGCCTCGTCCTTGGGGACCTGGCGAAGTCTGGGCATGGGCGGCCGGAGTCGAGCGTCGTGGTGAGAGCGGCGTACGGCGGGCTCAGACGGGGGAGGGTTGCGGCGGAGCCGACAGTTCGGGTTCCGTCTCCATGTGGGCGTCGGCGGCGCGGGCGGGGCGGTGCGACACGTCGGAGGGCGTGAAGTCGCGCAGCCAACAGGCGAACTCCAACAGGATGCCGTCGGGGTCCTGGAAGTAGACGCTGCGCACGTAGACGCCGGGGTGGACGTCGTCGCTGATCCCGAATTCGGAATCGTCGTGGTTCGCGATCTCGGTGCACTCGACGCCGGCCGCACGGAGGCGGTCACGGTACTCCTCGATCTTTTCGGGGGCCACGTCGAAGGCCACGTGGTTCATGGATCCGATGGCGCTCGTTAGGTCGCCCTGGTCGGGCCGGGCGGCGGGTGCGCTGACGCCGGGTACGCCATCGGGTGCGTTCGGGAACCAGAAGAAGGCCAGGCTGTCACCGCCGCCACAGTCGAAGAAGAAGTGCTGGCCCATGCCCGCGGGCAGTTCGATCGTCTTGACCAGCGGCATGCCGAGGACGTTGGTATAGAAGTCGACCGTCTTCTCCATGTCGCGGCACACCAATGCGAGATGGTTCACGCCCCGCAGCTCGAATCCGCCTGTGCTGCTCGTCATGACCTGCCCTCCCCTGGCGCCTCGGGCGAGTGGCCGTCGACCGGTCGATCGCCGGTCGGGCGCCGGGACACAGGATAGGCCGCAATCCGCCCCCGCCTCCGAGCCGTATGACCCCTTCAACAGCGCCACGCGACCGCGGCGACGAAAGGACGGGTTGGGCATGGTCACAGGAGTGAGGACGCACAAGCAAGGTCGGTCGCAGCGTGGACCGGCCGTCGGGGCCCGACGTGTCGGGGGCCTGGTGGCGGCCGCCGCGCTCAGCGGCGCCGTCCTGACGGGGACCTCGCTGGTCCTGGCCGGTCCGGGCGGCGTCGCCGGCGCCACGAGCTCGCACCAGACGGTTCATATCTCCACGGCGAAGGTCCCAAGTGTCGGCACGGTGTTGACCACGAGCGCGGGGTTGACGCTCTACCGCTTTACCAACGACCCGTCCGGCGTCGCGACCTGCACGGGCGCGTGCGCCAAGATCTGGCCGCCGCTTCTCGCTGCGAAGGGTGCGCACATCGCAGGCCCCAACGGAGTGAAGGGGTTCTCGCTCATCAAGGTGGGCAGCCATTTCCAGTTGGCCTTCCACCACGTCGCCCTCTACCGGTTCACGGGCGACAAGAAGAAGGGGCAGGCCAAGGGGCAAGGCGTGGCGAACGCGTGGTTCGCCGTCCTCAAGAGCGGCGTCCCCTCGCCGGCGGGTGCGCCCGCCGTGGTGACGCCGACCCCGGCGACGCCGACCACGCAACCGGCGACCACCACCACGCAGGCGCCGCACGCGGCGACGACCACCCCGCCCGCCTCGCAGGCGCCGGTCACCCAGACGCCGGTCACCCAGGCCCCGGTCGCGCCGACGACCACGCCGACGACGACACCCCCGACGACGACGACCACGCAGCCCTCGTCGGCTGGAGGCGGGGGAGTGAGCTTCTAAGGCGGGCGCAGGTCGCCGCGGTGTCGCGGCGGCCCGAATGGGGTGATGCACACGCCCTGTTCATGTGCCTGT
>DATDIE010000464.1:0-2406 GCA_036521235.1 Acidimicrobiales bacterium
GAAGGCGTTGTGGAGCAGCTCGATCGCCAGCGCGGAGGGCAGGGCATCGGCGAGCGGGCCGCCGAACGCCTCGCACGTGGCCAGGCAGAGGCTCGGACGCAGGGCCTTGCCCACCCGGGTCGGGTAGTCGCTCATCGGCGCGGCGAGATACGGGTCTTCGACCCCGGCGGCGAAGCGCTGCTTGAGGACGTCGGCGACGAGGCCGCCGTAGCGCGTCAGGCCGGCCGTCGGCTCTGTCGTTTCCGCCGTGGTCGTCACGTGGAGGGCGTCAGCGGTCGGTGGCGGGCTGCACCCGGACACGGAGCGGGAACACGACGTCGGGCAGGCCTTCCACGAGGAGCTGCCCGTGGTACGTGCCGGGCACCGCGTCGTCCGGCACGGCGACCGTGACGAGCACGTCGCTGCTCGCCCCCGACTCCAGACGATCGATCCGTTCGGGCTGGCACGTCACCGCGGCCGCGGGAAGCGTGCCACCGGAGTGCGTGGCCAGCCCCGGGCACCACGGCCGCAGACCCGACGCCGTCGACGCCGTGGTGTTGTGCAGCCAGACGCGGGCGCTGGCGCGACCGCCCGGCGCCACCTGGGGGAGCAGCAGGTCGTCGTGCTCGGCGCTGGAAGGCTGCCACCAGCGCGTGGTGTCGAAGAGGCCGAGGCTGGCCTCGCTGAACTGGCCCATGAGGGACAGGTAGGCGTCGGTGGCCTGCACCATGTCCGCCTGCAGCTTGCGCATCGACCCGTCGGAGCCGCCGAGCCAGAAGGGCGCGGCCTTCGCGTCGGCGCCGCGGCCCGAGGCGGCGGACTCGCCGCCCGCGGCGGTGCCGGCCCCCGGTGGTCCCGCCCCCGCGAACTGGGCGAACAGGTCGACGAAGCGCTCGACGATCGAGCGCGCCGTCGCGAACCCGAGGTCCTGGACGTCCTTGGCCAGGCGCGCCGCGTCGGCCGCGCCGGCGGCGAAGGCGTCGCCGTCGGTCGTGCTCACGCGGCCCCTCTCTCGTTGGTCGTGGCGAGTTGCGCGCGTGCGGCGCGCGCGGCCAGCCGCCCGGACCGGACCGCCGCCTCCACGCACCCGGCGTTCAGGCCGCAGTCGGTCCAGTCGCCGGCCACGACGAGGTTGGTGAACCCGGTGTCGCCCGGCGCCAGGCGGTAGCGGCCGGTGCCGGGCAGCGACTGGACGTAGAGGTCGGAGGGGTCGACGTTGGCCCGCCAGTACTGGGTGGCGAAGCGCTGGGGCCCCGGGGTCGAGGCCGCCGTGGGTGCGCCGTCGCAGAGGAGGGACCAGCGGAAGCCGGCGCCGTCGACGGCGGCGGGCCAGAGCGTCGCCACGTCGCGATCGAGGAACTTCTGCGCGCGCGCACGCACGGCGTCGTTCTCCCGCTCGACGTCGGGAGCACCGTCGCTGGCCTCCGGCGGGGCGAGGACGCTGCAGAAGTACGCGATCGACCGCGGCGTGGCGGCCTCGGGCCAGTCCTCGACGGGCAGCAGGTGCGTCATGGAGGCCCACGTGTCGAAGGGCTCGACGAACCCGCTCAGGGTGACGCCCTCGGGACCGCGCCATCCGAGCGCCTGCTCGTCCTCGGAGAGCCAGAGCTGGAACGCCTGCGTGGGCACCACCCCCACATGATCGACCATCGACCGCCATCCCGTCGACGCCGCCAGGAGCTCGCCGCACACGTGCGGCACCATGCCGAGGGACAGCGCGAAGACGACCGTGTCGAAGTCCTCGCCCGCCTCGAGCGTTCGGCGTCCGACGTCGCGGCGGGGCGACCAGAGCGACTCGAGGTCCACGCCGTCGAGGGCGTCGTCGGCGCGCAGCTGCGAGCGCAGCGGCGCATCCGGCCAGCAGGGCAGGTCCTTGACGCGGAAGAGCGGGTCGTAGGCGTTGACGCCGTCGGCCAGCTCGGCCTGGAGGCCCAGGTCGATGGCGGCGATCGACCGTCCGTCGGCGGCGAGGCGCAGGGCGTCGACCCGGTGGAAGAAGCGGAACTCGACGCCGCGTTCGCGGAGGACCTCGTAGAGCGGGGCGAAGATCACCTCGCCCATGCCGCCCTGCATCTTCCAGAACGGCGCGCCCGAGTAGCCGAGCAGCATCTTGGTGGCCAGCTGCAGCCCGAGCCCGGCGCTGAAGCGCGGCCGGGCCGGGTCGCCGTCCTCGTAGCCGAAGACGAGGTCGTACATCCCGCGCAGGATCGGCGACTCGAGCGCCACCGGATCCATCCCGTGCCCGCGCAGCCACTCGCGGTAGTCGAGGTCGTCGATGGCGCCGAAGCCGTCGGGGTGCGTGAGCAGTCCATCGGCCATGACGCCGAACAGGTTCGACGTGACGAGCTCGATCAACGCGTAGCTGCGCCGGGCCGCCGTGTGCGAGCGCAGCGCGTCGCGCAGGGTGCGCCGGAGCGGCTCGACCAG
>DATDIE010000465.1:0-13947 GCA_036521235.1 Acidimicrobiales bacterium
TCAATACCGTCCTCCCGGCTCTCTTCCATGCCCGTCGACAGGGGCAACGCCAAAGGGTCGAACAGGAGGTCCTCGGGCGCCAACCCGTAGCGCTCGACCGCGATGTCGCGGATGTTGCGGGCTGCCCGCAGCTTCCACTCCGCCGTGCGGGCCTGGCCCTCCTCGTCGATGCACGTGCACACGACGGCGGCGCCGAACTCGCGGGCGAGGCGCAGGAACGTGTCCAGGCGGGTGCCCGGCTCGTCCCCTTCCTCCAGGTTGACCGAGTTGAGGATGGGCCGCCCGCCGATCCACTCCAGCGCGGCGCGCACGACCGGGCCCTCGGTGGAGTCGACCATGAGCGGCACCGTCGACTGCGTGCAGAGTCGGCTGGCCACCTCGGTCATGTCGGCGACGCCGTCGGCGCCCGTGTAGTCGACGCAGACGTCGATGAGGTGCGAGCCCTCCTTCACCTGGTCCTGCGCCATGGCGACGCACGTGTCCCAGTCGCCGGCCAACATCGCCTCGCGGAAGGCCTTGGAGCCGTTGGCGTTCGTGCGCTCGCCGACCACCAGGAAGGAGGTGTCCTGCTCGAAGGGCACGGACGTGTAGATCGACGCGGCCGCCGGCTCGTACACCGGCGTCCGGGCAGCGATGGCCGCCCCGGCGCAGCGCTCGACCACCGCGGCGAGGTGCGCCGGCGTTGTGCCGCAGCAGCCGCCGATCGCCGAGACGCCGAACTCGGTGACGAAACGGTGCAGGTGGTCGGCCAGGCCCTCGGGCGTGAGGTCGTAGTGCATCTGCCCGTCGACCACCGAGGGGAGGCCGGCGTTGGGCACGCACGCGATCGGCACGCGGCTCGCCCCCGACAGGTGCCGCAGGGCCTCGCTCATCTCGACCGGCCCGGTGGCGCAGTTGAGCCCGACGACGTCGACTTGCATGGCGTCGAGCACCGTCAACGCCGCGCCGATCTCCGTGCCCGGCAGCATCCGGCCCGTCAGCTCGATCGTCACCTGGGCCTGCAGCGGCACGATCCGCCCCAGCGCCACCATGGCACGGCGGGCGCCGTTGATGGCCGCCTTGATCGACAACATGTCGAACTGCGTCTCGATGAGGAGCAGGTCGACACCGCCCTCGAGCAGCCCGAGCGCCTGCTCCTCGTAGGCGTCGCGGAAGTCGGCGTAGGAGATCTGGCCGAGGGTGGGGAACTTCGTCCCCGGGCCCATGGAGCCGGCCACCCAGCGCGGGCGCTCCGGCGTGGAGAACTCGTCGCGCACTGCACAGGCGAGCTCGGCCCCCATGCGGGTCAGCTCCCGGGCGCGCTCGGCCAGCCCGTACTCGGCCAGCACGACCGAGGTCGACCCGAACGTGTCGGTCTCGACGACGTCGCATCCCACCTCGTAGAAGGAACGGTGCACCTGGGCCACCAGGTCGGGCCGCGTCTCGACGAGGACCTCGTTGCAGCCCTCGAGTTCGGGGCCCCCGAAGTCGCCGGCTTCCAGCCCCAGCAGCTGGAGGTTCGTCCCCATGGCCCCGTCGAAGATGACGACGCGCTCACGCAACGCCTGGAGGTACGTGGAGGCGGACGGGTCGAGACGTCCCAGCAATTCGGGGGAAGGCGCCATGAGGGTTCCAGAATACCGGTGCCCCCGGGGCGTCCCGGAACGGCACCGCTAGCATCCGGCCTGGTGCAGCCAAAGATCTACACCAAGAAGGGTGACGACGGCACGACCGGCCTGCTCTACGGGGGCCGGGTCCGCAAGGACTCGTGGCGCATCGACCTGAACGGCGTCGTCGACGAGGCCCAGGCGGCCATCGGGTTGGCCCGCGCCGAGGCCACCCCCGCCTCGGAGGTCCACGAGCGCCTGACCGCGCTCGCCCGCGACCTCTATGTCCTGATGGCGGAGGTGGCGACCGCCCCGGAGAACCGCAGGAAGCTCACGGCGGGGGCCACCCTGGTCACGCCGGACATGGTCACTGCGCTCGAGACGGGCATCGACGACCTGCTCGGGCGCTTCGACATGCCGAGCGACTTCACTATTCCCGGCGAGAACCGGGTCTCCGCGTCGCTCGACCTGGCCCGCACGATCGTGCGCCGCGCCGAGCGCATCGCGGCGACCGAGCCCGCCGGCGACTCGCTGGTGCCGGCGTACCTCAATCGGCTCTCCGACCTCCTGTGGGCCATGGCGCGCTGGCAGGAAGGGCCCGAGCACGAGTTGTCGAAGCCTCGGGACTGAACCCAACAGCCTGCGGGGGAGGGGGAGAGCAGTGCGACCGAGAAGGGCGGCCCCGTCGATGGCTGCGTCGACGAGGATCGGGGAACAGGTTGTTCCGCAGCGCGCCGACGACGCCCCGTCCCCGCGTCGCCTGTGGCGCGCTGCCGTGGCGCTCACCAGCTCCCGCGGTGGATCCGGTCTGCGGGCGCCGTCCCGTTGCGGTCGAACGACGACGAGCGGTGCGAAGCGCCGTCGGGGTGCCCGAGGACGACGGCGCCGAAGAGGCGCCATTCCGCGGGAACGCCGAGTGACTCGGCGAGGGCGCGTTCCCCCCTGAAGACGCCGAGAAAGCAGGCGCCCAGTCCGGCATCCGCCGCGCCCAGCAGCACCGACATGACCCCGAAGGCGGCGTCGCCGAACCAGTACGGCACCGGCCAGCGGTCGGGACCTTCTCCCAACCCGGAGTCCGCCTTGTCCCTCTCCGCGTAACGGGCGACGTACGCGGCGGGCGAGGCGTAGGCGAGGAGCACCACCGGGGCACGGGCCAGCCCGGAGGCCCACTCGGCGTTGCGCGCCCGCCACGCTTCGTCGGTCGTAGTCTCCCAATACGTCGCGGTTTGTGTGCCCTCGAGGACGACCCAAGCCGTACCGCGGGTGTTGCCGGCGGTGGGTGCGCGGAGCGCGCCAAGGAGCAGCCGGTCGAGTTGGGCGGCGTCGACGGGTTGCGACAAGAAGCTCCGCACCATGGCGCGGCGCCGGACCGCTTCGAGGAGCTCCACGGCGTGAGTCTCCCACCAGGCGCCAAAGCTCCAGCCCGGGCTGCCGGCCGACGACCCGGGGTTCGGCCCCCCATCTGCAAGAATCGATGAACCCGAGTCCCTTTGGGGCGCCCCCGAGCCGCAAATGCCGATAACCACCGCCTCTCCGAGCTTGCGACCCGCCCCCGAGGATCTCCTCGACTCTCCAACGGACCACCCCGAAGGTGAGCCACCGCCGTCATCGAGGCACCAGGCGAGGCGCCAGAAGAAGGTCAGGGCCCGGACGCGGCTCGGGCTGGTCGCCGCGCTGGTGATCTGTGCCGGCGTGCCCACCGGGATCCTGATCTCGCTGTGGAGCAACCTGACCCTGCCGTTTTGGTACAACGAGCAGTGGCGGGCGTACTACATCTCCAATCAGGGCAACTGGTGGCAGGCGTTGAAGAGCGACGGCGCCCCGTTCCCGGCCGGCTGGTACTTCCTCGAGCGACTGTCGGGCTCGCTCTTCGGGAGCACCGAGTTGGCGCTGCGGATCCCGACGGCGGTCTTCCTCCCCATCACGTGTGTGCTCCTCCTGCTGTTGGCGCGGCGGTGGCTTCCCCTCGGCGCTGCCGTCGTGGTGGCACTGGTGGGTTCACTGACCGGCACCCTCGTCAGCTACGCGGTGCAGCTTTCCGAGTACCAGATCGACGCCGCCGCGGTCGTCGGCGTCCTGCTGCTCCACGAGCTCATCGAGGACATCGAACGTCCCACCTGGCGCACCGGGCGCCTCTACGCCATGTACGCCGGGATCGCCCTGGCCTGCGTGCTCAGCACCCCAGCCGTGTTCGTGGCCGGGCCGCTCCTCCTGTTCGACGCGGTGCGGGATTTGTGGAGGCGCAAGATCGGGCCCCGTCTGCTGGCGTCGGTGGTGACGGGAGTGGTCGCACTCGTGCATCTCGTGGCGTTCGTCCTGCCGCAGAGCGCGCTGACCAAGGAGCCCTACTGGGATGCGCAGTTCCTCCCGCACCACGGGTTCGGGCACCAGGTGTCCTTCGTCTGGGACGGGCTGAATGGCTTCGTGACCGGCACGTTCACGAGCTCGTTGCAGGTGGCTCTTCCCGGCGGTCTGGTGGCCTCGCGATGGTCGTGGGTGGTGTCGGTGTCCTTCGGCGTGTTGCTGCTGCTCGGGATCGTGGCGGTCGCCCGGTCGCGCCGGGGACGTCAGATGCTCCTCGCGCTTGGCTCTTCGCTCTTGTTGTCACTGATCGCCTCGTACTTCCGTCACTGGCCGTTCGGTTTCGTGCGGACGAACTACTGGCTGATCCCGCCCCTGATCCTCCTGGCGGGCGTCGGGGCGCACCGCTCGATCCGCTGGTGCTGGGCCACCATCCGGCGGAGCGGACCGAGCTGGGTCGCAGCCCGCCGTGCGGCTGGTGGCGCGGTCGGCGTCGCTCTCGTGGCGCTCGTCGTCGGCGGACTGGTTGTGGTCTCGCTCTACGAGGTCGGCGCCTACCGGCAGATCCGGGCGGCGACGACGGCTCCCGCCTACGGCGCCCGGATCGGCGACGCCGTGGCGGCCGTCCGCTCCCACGCCCGGCCGGGCGCTGCGGTCGTCGTCTCCGGCCGGATGGCGATCCAGGGGTGGGAGTACTACCAATACGAGTACGCCGGGAAGGCGACCGACACGGGGCGCCAGATCGCCACCAGCCACGTGGACTTCGTGCAGAAGGCCGGTTCTTCCGTGATCCACCGCACGATGGAGCGGTTGAACCCCCCGCAGGTCTTCGTTTACATCCCCTTCGGCACGTCGGGGAAGGAGCTCCAAGCCGACGTCGCCCAGGTGACGAAGGGAAGGACGTGCACGCAGACCGGCTCTGCCGGCCTCGGTTCCAGCGGCCTGCTGATCACGCTCTCGTGCTCGAAGCCCTGAGCGGCCGCGACCGGTTCCACGGCGGCCGCAGCGCCTTGGGAATGTTGACCTCGCTGGTAGTGTTTTACGGTTCGTAGGTGCTGGCCCGACCGGGGCCGGCCGCGTGAGGAGGACCAGCGTGCCCACGCCACGAGATCTTTTGAACCAGGCCAAGGCGTCCATCCGCGAGGTGGACCCCGAAGGCGCGCAGACCCTGTACGAGGGTGGCGGCGTCACGTTCCTCGACGTCCGCGAGCCCGACGAGTACGAGCAGGGCGCCATTCCCCACGCCGTCCACCTCCCCCGCGGCCACCTCGAGTTCCAGGTCGAGGGGAAGCTGCCCGACAAGGCGGCGCCGGTGGTCGTGTACTGCGCCGGTGGGGTGCGGTCGGCCTTCGCCGCCAAGACGATGACGGACCTCGGCTACACGGACGTGCAGTCCATGACGGGTGGGTTCAACAGGTGGAAGGACGACGGCCGGCCCTGGGCTGCGCCGAAGACGCTCACCCCGGCCCAGCGCAACCGCTACCAGCGGCACCTGCTCCTGCCCGAGGTGGGGGAGGTGGGGCAGCTCAAGCTGCTCGACTCGAAGGTCTTGTTGCTCGGTGCCGGCGGGCTGGGCTCACCGGCCGCCCTCTACCTCGCTGCGGCTGGTGTGGGCACGCTCGGCGTGATCGACATGGACGTGGTCGACGAGTCGAACCTCCAGCGCCAGATTCTGCACAACATGGACCGCGTGGGCGAGCGCAAGGTCGACTCGGCCAAGAAGACGCTCACCATGCTCAACCCGGACGTCAACGTCGTGACCTACGACGTGCGCCTCGGGGCCGACAACATCCTCGACATCATCGACGGCTACGACGCCATCCTCGACGGGACCGACAACTTCCCGACCCGTTACCTCGTCAACGACGCCGCGCTCCTCAAGCGCATCCCTGTCATCCACGGATCGATCTTCCGCTTCGAGGGCCAGGTGACCGTGTTCGACCCCTACAACGGCCCGTGCTACCGCTGCCTGATCCCCGAGCCGCCGCCGGCCGAGCTGGCCCCGTCGTGCTCGGAGGCGGGCGTGCTGGGCGTGCTGCCCGGGATCATCGGCTCGATCCAGGCGATCGAGACGATCAAGGTGCTCCTCGGCCTGGGCGATCCGCTCGTCGGCCGGTTGTTGGCGTACGACGCGCTGGAGTCCTCGTTCCGGACCTTCAAGGTTCGTCAGGACCCGGCGTGCCCCGCCTGCGGGCCCGACGCGGGCGAGATCGTCATCGCCGAGTATGACGAACTCTGCATGCCGCACGCCCACTGAGCACCCCTCTAACCGGCGTGGCGGCCGACGTCGTGTCTTATAACGTCCCCGACCGAACTCCTCGAACGACCGCACGCGGGGGTTGAGCCGGACGGGGACGTCGCCTGCGCCGGCCGCCGCGGCTTAGACGCTGGCCGTCGACTCATAGGCCCGTTCCTCCCGGCGTCCGCCGGCCGGGCAGCCCGCGTCGGAAGCCACTAAACAGGGGCTATGACGCAGATCGCCACACAGAGGCTCCCCGTCAACGACGTCGAGCTCGCCTGGTGGGAGCGCGGCGCCGGTGCGCCGGGAGCGCCCACGCTCGTCCTGGTGCACGGCTTCAGCGGCGCCGCGCTCGACTTCGCGCTGGTGGCCGACGAGTTGGCCACGGACCGGCGCGTCGTCACGCTCGACCAGCGTGGCCACGGCCATTCGACGAAGACAGGGCGCGTCGAGGGCTACACGCTCGAGCAGTTGGTGGCGGACCTCGCGGTCGTGCTCGACACCGTCGGCGACGGTCCCGTCGACTTGCTCGGTCATTCGATGGGTGGGCAGGTCGTCATGGGCCTGGTCTTGAGCCGCCCCGATCTGGTCGGCTCGCTCGTGCTCATGGACACCTCGGCACGATCGTTCACGCCCGACGACGAGGCCCTGGCCGCAGTGGTGCACGCCTGGATCGACGCGTTCGACCCGGCCCAGGGCATGCCCGAATCGTTGAGCATCGGCGGGCCCGAGGAGGCGTTGATCGAAGCGACGACGGCGCCCGAGTGGCAGGAAGAGAAAGCGGCCTCGTTCGCCGGCATGGACCCCTACGCGATCAAGGCCCTCGGCCTTTCGTTGTTGGCCGATGCGTCCGACCGCGACGTCGTTCTCGAGCCGCGGCTGTCCTCGATCACCTGCCCGACGACGGTGATCGCCGGCCAGCACGATCTCCCGCTCGCCGACCAGGCGCCCGGGCTCGCCGCGTCCGTGGCCGACGGCCGCCTCACCCTGATCGAGGGTGCGTACCATTCGCCGCAGTTGACCCACCCCGAGCAGTGGACGGACGCGGTGCGCGCCCACCTGGCGTGGGCGCAGGCCGAGCGGGACGGGCGATGACCGCCGACGCGCCGCCGCAGGCGACGGACCGCATTCTCCTTGCCGGCTCCGACGTCGAAGTCCCGCCACTTGGCGTCGGCACGTGGGCTTGGGGCGACAAGGGCGTCTGGGGCATGGGGGGCTACGACCAGTCGCTCACCGAGACGACGATCCGCGACGCCTGGGAGGCCAGCATCGAAGCCGGGGTCGTCCTCTTCGACACCGCCGAGGTCTACGGCCACGGCGAGAGCGAGCGCATCATCGGCCGCCTCCTGAAGGCGGACCCGGGTGTGCGGGCCCGGGTCGTGATCGCGACAAAGTTCATGCCGAGCCCCTGGAAGCTGAACGTGCACGCCGCGCTCCTCTCGGCGGCGCGGGACTCGCTCGAACGCCTCGGCTGCGGCACCATCGACCTGTACCAGATCCACGGCCCGATCTCGTTGCGCTCGCACGACGCCCTGGCCGAGGCGCTCGCCGCGGCGCAGGCCGAGGGACTGGTGCGGGCCGTCGGCGTCTCGAACTACTCGGCCAAGGAGATGCGCTCGATCGACGCCGCGTTGCGCAAGCGCGGCCTGCGGCTGGCCACCAACCAGATCGAGTTCTCCCTCCTGCGCACGATGCCGATCCGCGTCGGGCTGATCGACTGCTGTCACGAGCTCGGCGTGCTCCCGCTCGCCTACTCGCCGATCGGCCAGGGGCGCCTGACGGGCAAGTACTCGGCCTCCAACCCTCCGCCCCGGGGGCGGACCTTCTCGGCCCACCCGATGGAGCAGGTCGACGCCGTCGTCGCCGACCTGCGCCGGATCGGCGAGGACCACGACGGGCGGACGCCGAGCCAGGTCGCCCTGGCCTGGCTGATCGCACAGGGCGCGGTCCCGATCCCCGGTGCGAAGAACCGCTCCCAGGCCGAGCAGAACGCCGGCGCGCTCGGCTGGCAGATGACCGACCAGGAAGTGGCGCGGCTCACTGCGGCCGCCCTCTACGGCAAACGGGGCATCTCCCAGCGCGTTTGGCAACACGGCTGACCAGGGCGGTACCGTCTTGAGGTGATCGCCGCGCTGTACGACGCGGGACTCCCGCCCCTGCAGGGCTCGCAGTTCTCCTCGACGCAGTTCGATTTCGTCCCCGTCGCCATGATCGTGGTGGCGCTGGTGCTCTACCTCTGGGGCGTGCGGCGCAACAACGCGCTCCACCCGCGGCACCGGTGGTCGGCCGGCCGGACCGTGGCCTGGATCGGCGCGCTCGTGACCACCGGGGTATCGATCTTCAGCTTCATCGGCGTCTACGACGGCGAGCTGTTCTGGGACCACATGGTCCAGCACCTGTTGCTGATCATGGTCGCGGCGCCCCTCTTCGCCATCGCCTCACCGCTCGAACTGGCCTGGCGATCCACGACGGGCACGGCCCACGTCGTGGTGACCGAGGCGCTGCGCTCCAAGGTGGCCGAGTTCTTCGGGCACCCCGTGGTGGCCTTCGTGCTCTACGCGGTGTTGATCCCGGTCAGCCACCTCACGAGTTGGTACAACCTCACCCTCGAGCACGAGAGCATCCACAACGCCGAGCACCTTGCGTTCCTCGTCGTCGGGTACCTGTTCTGGCGCCAGATCTTCGGTGACGACCCGAACAAGTTCCGCTTGCACCCGGCCCTGCAGTTCTTCTACCTCTTCCTGGCGATCCCGATCGACACGTTCACCGGGCTCTCACTGGTGGGCGCGACGAAGGAGCTCTTCCCCGCCTATCTCGCCACGCACCGCACGTGGGGGCTCTCCTACGTGGTCGACCTGCACATCGGCGGCACGATCATGTGGGTCGTCGGCGACACGCTCATGCTCTGGCCGATGATCCCGGTCGCGCTGCGCTGGATGCACCTGGAGGAACGCAGGGCCGTACGGGTGGATCGCGAGCTCGACGCCCAGGCTCTCGCCGAGCTGGGCGACACCACTCAGCCCAGGTCCATCAACTCGACGCGCACCCCGTCGGGGTCCGTGCAGTAGACGAACTGCAGCGCCGTCCCTCCGAAGTCGATCGTCGTCCGGCTGGACTCGACGATCGCACCGCCCAACTCGACGACTCTGGCCGCCACCGCCTCCACGTCGGCGACGCGGAACGAAAGGTGCGTCAGGCCCAGCTGGTTGACCGCCCGCCGGGTCGTGTCCCCGAACGGGCTCGGCTCGCTGAAGGCGAGCAGCTCGATCGCCGTCGGCCCCCGGCGGATGAACTGTGACGTGACCGCCACGTCGGGCAGGTCCATCAGCGCGGCGAATTCCGAGCCGATCTCGTGCGACTCGGCCTTCTCGAAGCCGAGGGCGCCGCTGTAGAACGCGAGCGACCGCTCCAGGTCGCTCACGCAGATGCCGAAGTGCGAGAAAGTCGGTTCCGTGTCGTCCACGGCCGTAGTCTGCCCGCTACGGCGCCCGTGACCGGGCCCGGTATTCCCCCCTCCCCGGATTCTCCCTAGTCTTTGGGGGTGACACCGCAGAACAAGGACCCTGAGGGCGGCCCCGAGCACCAGACCGATTCGGGCCTCGTCATCCATCCTGTCTACCGGCCGGACGACCTTGCGACCTGGGACCCGGGGACCCAGCTCGGTGAGCCGGGATCCTTCCCCTACACCCGGGGCATCCACCGCGACATGTACCGCTCGAAGCTTTGGACGATGCGCCAGTACGCCGGCTTCGGGTCGGCCGAGTCGACGAACCAGCGCTTCAAGTTCCTGCTCGACGCGGGCCAGACGGGCCTGTCGTGCGCCTTCGACCTCCCCACGCAGATGGGCTACGACTCCGATGCGCCGCGGGCCGAGGGCGAGGTGGGCAAGGTCGGCGTGGCCATCGACTCGCTCGCCGACATGCGCCTCCTGATGGCGGACCTGCCGATGGACAAGGTCACGACCTCCATGACGATCAACGCCACCGGCGCCATCCTCCTGTTGCTCTACCAGCTGGTGGCCGAGGAGCAGGGCGTGCCGGGCGAGAAGATCCGCGGCACCATCCAGAACGACATCTTGAAGGAGTACATCGCCCGCGGCACTTACATCTACCCGCCCCGCCCGTCGATGCGCCTCATCGTCGACACCTTCGCCTATTGCGCTGAGCACCTGCCGAGCTGGAACACGATCTCCATCTCCGGCTACCACATCCGCGAGGCGGGCTCGACGGCGGTGCAGGAGATCGCGTTCACGTTGGCGAACGGCATCGCCTACGTCGAGGCGGCCATGGCGGCCGGCATGGACGTGGACGCGTTCGCACCACGGCTGTCCTTCTTCTGGAACTCGCACAACAACCTCTTCGAGGAGGTCGCCAAGTACAGGGCGGCGCGGCGCATGTGGGCCCGCATCATGACGGAGCGCTTCGGCGCCAAGGACGAGAAGTCGAAGATGCTGCGCTTCCACACGCAGACCGGCGGCTCGACGCTCACGGCCCAACAGCCCGAGAACAACATCGTCCGCGTCACGGTGCAGTCGTTGGCCGCCGCCCTCGGGGGCACCCAGAGCCTGCACACCAACGGGTTCGACGAGGCGCTCGGCCTGCCGACGACCCGGGCCGCCAAGATCGCGCTGCGCACCCAGCAGATCGTCGGCTTCGAATCGGGCGTGGCCGACACGGTCGACCCCCTGGCCGGCTCGTACTACGTCGAGACGCTGACGGACCAGGTGGAGGAGGCGGCGACCGCGTACCTGGACCGCATCGATCAGCTCGGCGGCGCGGTCGCTGCCATCGAGGCGCGCTTCATGCAGGAGGAGATCGAGGCGGCGGCCTACAGCTACGCCAAGGCCGTGGACGACGGCGAGAAGGTCGTCGTCGGCGTGAACCGCTTCGTCGACGCCGAGGTGGACGCGACCGAGGTGTTCCCGATCGACATCAAGTTGCAGCAGCTCCAGATCGACCGCACGCGCTCCGTGCGGGCGGCGCGCGACCAGGCCGCGGTGGACCGTGCCCTCGCCGACGTGGCCGAGACGGCCCGGGGGGAGGGCAACCTGCTGCTGCCGATGAAGGCCGCTCTCAAGGAGATGGCGACCCTGGGGGAGGTCTCCGACGTCCTGCGGGGCGAATTCGGCGTCTACCAGCCTGGGGGCTGAGCGGGTGGAAGGGCCGGGCTCGTTCTGGCCCTTGTTCGACCTGGTCGTCCGCACGCCCCGTCTCGAGTTGCGCCTGCCCCGCGACGAGGACCTCGCCGCCCTCGTCGTGCTCGTCGACGCTGGGATTCATGATCCCTCCACGATGCCCTTCTTCGTGCCGTGGACCGACGTCGAGCCACGGCGCCGCGCCCGCCAGACCGCGCAGTGGCTCTGGGGGCACCGGGCCAACTGGTCGCCGGACAAATGGACCTTCACCGCCGGCGTCTTCGTCGGGGGGCGCCCGGTCGGGATCCAGGCCATCGGCGGCGAGAACTTCCCGGCCGTGCGATCCGTCGAGACGGGGTCATGGCTCGGCCGCGCCCACCAGGGACGCGGGCTCGGGCGTGAGATGCGCGAGGCGGTCCTGCACCTCGCCTTCGCTGGGCTCGGAGCCGAGGAGGCCCTGAGCGGCGGGTTCGAGGACAACGCCGCCTCGCTCGCCGTGTCGCGCGCCGTGGGCTACGACGAGAACGGCGAAGCCCGGGGCCGGCGCCGCGACGGGTCGGGTCGCACGATCCGCTTTCGCATGGGCCGCGAGACCTGGGAGGGCCGGCGCCGCGACGACATCGAGATCACTGGGCTCGATGGCTGTCTCGAGATGTTCGTCGCCCCGGCCCCGACGACGTGAGCCGATGAGCCTGGCCGCGCCAGGGCCAGGTCCCGACGCCGTGCTCTCGCCGAGCTCGCCGGCCGATCCCGCGACCGGCGCCCCCGCCCGCCGGGACGCCGCGACCCCGGGGGGTCCGTCGCGAGCGGTCAACCCGTTCGCCCTCTGCCTCCTGGTGGTCGCGGTGCTCGCCCTGGCCTACGGGCTGGTGCTGCGCGGATGGCTCCTCGTGCAGGTGCCGCTCTGGGGCGACGAGGCGATCGTCGGGATCATGGCCCGCGCCATCGACGGCGGGCACTTCAGCGCGTTCATCTGGGGCCAGCACTACGGAGGGCTCGAGTCGTACGTGACGGCCCTGGTGCTCAAGGCCGGCGGGGGCGGCGAGCGGGCGCTGAACGCCACGCCGGCCCTGCTCTGCGCCGTCGCGGCCGTCCTGATGGGAGGCCTCGTCTACGCGGCCGGGCGGAACCGGCCCGTGGCCCTCGCTGCGGCCGGCGCGGTCTGGGTGTGGCCCTACGTCGTGATCTGGCAGTCGGTGCGCGAGCAGGGCTTCCGCGAGGCGACGCTGTGTTGCGGCCTCACGGCCCTGCTGTGCTGCGTGCGCGTCGCCCGACGCCGGGCCGGACCGGGCACCTTCCTCGTCCTCGGGCTGGCCCTCGGGCTCGGGTGGTGGGCCTCGCCGGAGATCGTGTACTTCGCGGTGCCGTCTGCCGTGCTCTTGGCGATCTGGTGGTGGGGCACGCGGCGAAGGTCGCCCGAACCCTCGTCCGCCGCGCCGAACGAGCCGACGCGTTGGGTGGCGCTGGCCCTGGTGGCCGTCGGCGGCCTCGTCGGGTCGATCCCGTGGTGGTACGCCAACGCGCACACCAGCTTCGCCTCGATCCGCTCGAGCTCGTTCCCGGCGAACGCCGGCGCGACGTACGGCGGCCGGCTCTCCGTCTTCTTCCACTACATGCTGCCGATGCAGCTCGGCGTGCGCACCGTGCTGACGGGCACATGGGTCGGCGGGCCGGCGGTCGGAAAGCTCCTCTACGCCGTGGTGCTCGTCCTGATCGCCGCGGCGGCCACGCGCGCCGTGTGGGTCGCCGTCGGCCGGCGCACCGAGTTCGTGCCCGCGGCCCTGGCCCTCGCGGTCGTCGTCTACCCGTTCCTCTATGCCGCAGCGCCGGGCACGGCGTACTGGAACGACGGCCGCTATGGCATCTACCTGCCGACGTTCGTCGTGCTGCTCTTCGCCACGGCGTTGCTGACTCTCCGCGTCGAGACGCCGCAGGCCGACGCCGACGTCGACGTCGACGCCGACGTGGCCAAGCGAGAAGCGCCCGTCCGCCAGGGCGCGCTCGTGGTCGGGGCGGTCGGCGTCCTCGGGGCGGTGTGCCTCACCGTGGCCGGGGCACGGACGGCCGGGGTCCCCGCCGGCTTCTTCACCAGCTGGCCCGACGGCGACGCGCCGATGCACCACGTCCTCAGCGAGATGCAGGCGCACCGCATCGCCGCGGCCTACGGCGACTATTGGACCGCCTACGACCTCGACTTCCTGAGCGGGGGGAGCCCCACGGTCAGCCCCTCGCCGCTCGACGTGAACCGTTCGACGGCGATCTCCTCGGAGGTGGCGGCGACCACGAACCCGGCGTGGCTCTTCTTCGCCCCGAACCAGACGGCGGAGGCGTCGACGGTCTTCGGCAATCCCCAACCCGGACCGGGCCCCTACACCGAGAAGACGTTCGAGGCGTACCTGACGAAGCTCGGGATCCCCTACAAGGTCGTCCGCCTCGGGGTCCTCGACGCCGTCATCCCGCAGCGCCCGCTCCCGCCGCTCTGACACCTCGGCGAGATCGACGTGCGTGCGTCGATCCTCAGCCCGACATGTCGACGGCCCGGACGCGCACCGGGATGATCCGCACGACGACTCGGCGATCACCGGGTGCGTCGTGCACGGACAGGTCGGACCCGTACTTGGCGCCCACCTTGCGGGCGAACTCCAGGTCGGGGTCGGGCTCCACGTCGGCGGTGCCGCGGATCTCGA
>DATDIE010000466.1:0-21687 GCA_036521235.1 Acidimicrobiales bacterium
GGCAGGGCACGCTCGAGGTCCCGGTTCCCCGTCAGCGACCCGGCCTGGCGCACCACCCGCTCGGCCCACGAGAGCGGGAGGGTCAGCCCGAGCAGGCCGGCGCCCCGCACGACGTCGACCAGCGAGCCGGTGGCCGCCGTGGCGCGCGGACCCGGCGGGTCGGGCGAGGTGCTGAATCCGATGGTGCCACCGGCGCGGGCGTCCGGGGCCGGGAGTGAGGAGAAGAAGTCGACCAAGAGCCGGAGCGACCGGACCACGACGTCCGCCATCGCCGCCGGCGAGGCCGGGTCGGGGTCGTCGGTGGTCTCGCCCGGGCGACCGGTGACGGGGCTGAAGCGCGCCACCCACGGCCGCCATGCACCGTCGTGCTCGTCGACCACGCCGATCAGATGCGACGGCGCGACCGCGTCGTCCCACGTGCGGATCGGGCACGACGGGTCCGACCGACCCCGGTCGAGCGCGTCGTAGCACCGGCGCATCACGTCGAACGTGTGGTCGTAGTAGCCGAGGAGCACGTGCAGCCCGTGCTCCTCGATGCGCCCGTTGGGCCCACGGCTGCTGGCGCCCTTGCCCCCGAGCCGCCAGCCCCGCTGGTAGACGGTGACGCGATCGAATTCGTTCGCCCTCGCACCTTCGGTGAGCTCGAACGCGGTGGTCAGGGCGGCCATCCCGCCGCCGAGGATGGCGACCGATCCCCCGGATCGCCCCACGGTCAGACGCCGAGAAGCTTCAGTGCTTCGACGAGCTCGGGGCTGGAGGAGTTCGGGGGGAAGCGGTCGATCACGGAGCGGACGCGGTGGTCCCAATCGGCGGGACGATCGTCGTCGGGCAGCCGCGCCAGGTCGTTGGCCGCGCGCAACGCAAAGACGACGGACCCCTGCTCGAGAGCGACATCGACGGCGGCCACGAGGTCCGACACGACGTCGTCCATCCGGCCGGGTCGGGCGCCGGTGAGGATCTCGGCGCGGAGGCGCAGGAGGTCGGGCTGATGGACCAGCTCCCCGGAGGTCCTGACCTGCTCCATGGCGTCGTCGAGGGTCTTGAGCGCCTGATCGGCGTCGCTGAGGTAGTAGTGGTTCCGGGCGACGATGGCGAGGTACGCAGGGCGGAACGCCCCGTGCCCCATGGCCTGCATCCCCTGTCCGTACATGTCGAGCTCCTCGACGGAAGAGGGTCGGTCGGGATCGGGCGCCAACTTGTACTGCCCCCCGAGCAACTGGAAGTAGTCGAACCGGTAGCGCTCGCCGACCTCCATCGTGCGGCGACCGAACTCGCGTCCTTCCTCGAGGTTGCCGGTCATCATGCGCACCCAGGCCAGGTACGTCATGACAAAGGCCGCGCTGAACGGGCCCCGAGGAAACTCGAGCTGCTCGGCCTTCTCGAGGGCGCGGCGTTCCCAGGCCAGGCTCTCGCCCGTGCGCCCCTGCAGTGCGGTGACGCACGCCAGGGCGACCGCGGTCACGGGCTGGGGGTCGTTGGGGAGCGGCCACAACGCGGAGGTGGCGGCGTCGATCGAGCGCGCGTGGTAGCCCTCCCAGGCCTCGATGAGCCAGCGAAAGGCCTCGTCGAGCCGGCCTTGGTAGAAGGCGCTGTAGCCGAGGCACGACTTGATCTCGGGCGCGAACCAGGCGGTGGTGGGTTCGTCGAGCAGGTCCGTCAGCTCCTCGAGCAGCTGACTCGCATCCGCGGCGGAACCTCGCACGAGCAGGTAGCTCCAGATCCCGACCTGGGCCGGCATGATCTCGGGGCGGTCGTTCAACCGACGGCAGATCTCCTCGGCGACCGTGAAGTCCTCGTACACCTCCTGGTACCCGTAGCCGTAGAGGGAGGTGGTGCTGACGGCGCGCAGCATCCGGATCATGAGCTCGGTGAGGTCGCGAGGCTCTGACTCCGGCATCGTGGCCGACAGCTCGAGCGCCCGGTCGAGTTGCCGGCGTGCTTCGGTGTGACTCGCCGCCGACTGCGCAGCCGTCTGCGCCGCACCGACGTAGGCCGCAATGGCCTGGGGGACGTCGCCGGCCAGGTCCCAGTGCTGGGCCACGACGGCGAGGTCACCCGGTGAGGACGCCGACGAACCGAAGAGCTCCGCAATCCGGCGATGTGACTCCTGGCGCGCCGAGAGCACCTGCGTCTCGTAGGCCGCATCGCGCAAGAGCGCGTGGTGGAAGCAGTACCGCCGCATGCGAACTTCGGCGACCGGCTGGATGATCTCGGCTTCTTCGAGCCGGGTCAGCGCCTCGTCCAGCGGTCGACCGGCCAACTGGCGGAGTGGTTCCTCGTCGAACTCCGCACCCAACGTGGCCGCCAACTGCGCCACGCGGAGGTCGATGCCGGGCGCGCGCAGACGGGCCGTGAGGATCTCGTGGATGCGCGGCGGCATGACCTCACCCGGGGAGGTGAGGAGCGCGCTGCGCGAGAGCTCGCGGAGAAAGAGTGGGTTGCCCGTTCCCCGTTCGATCACGAGCCGGCGCTGCGCCTCGTCGAGGCCGCTCTCCGTGAGCGCGGCGACGAGCCCGGCCGCCTCCTTTTGGTTGAGCGGCTCCAGCTCGATGTCGAGGACCGAGGACGCCCACGGCGCGTCGATCGGGTGGCGGCTCGTGATCAGGATCATCGCCCGCGAGACACCCGCCCCCGCCAGCAGGCCCAGCAGGTCGACGCTCGTGGGGTCGGCCCAGTGGAGGTCCTCCACCAACACCAACGTGGGCGTCGACGCCGCCGCGTGGGCGAGCCACTCGACCAGGGCCTCGAGCGTCGCCTGGCGGAGTGCGAGGGCGTCGAGCTCGGGGCGTGACCAGCGTTCGTCGTCGACCTCGATCCCGAGCAGGGGAGCGAGCAACGGCACGGCGTCGCTGCCGAGGCCGTCGTTGTCGAGGCGGGCCGCCAGTTCGGCCAGCCGCTCCTCGGCGGGCTGGCCCGGATAGAAGCCGAGGAGTTGCTCGATCATGCGGGCGACCGGCCACAGCGCGACGTTGCCGTGGTACGGCGAGCAGTTGGCCTCGAGCACCACGGCCCCTTCGCGCTGCACGTGCGCCACGAGGTCCGCCGCCAGCGCCGACTTCCCGATCCCAGGTGCGCCGCGGACCACGGCGACCGACTCCGCCGGCGCCCCGCCCGAGTCGTGCACGAGCCGGTTCCAGGTGAAGCGCAGGAGGCGGCTCTGCCCCTCGCGGCCGACGAGCGCCACCTGCCCGGGCAGCGAACGACCGGCGAGCGGGACGGCCAGGTTCGAGTGCACGACCCGCTGCAGCTCCATGGGCCGGGAGATCCCCTTGAGCGAGCGCGTTCCGATGGAGACGAGCTCGAAATGCGGCTCGACGAGTTGCCGGGTCGTGTCGCTGATCACGACCGTGCCGGGCTCGGCCTCGCCCTGGAGCCGCGCCGTCACGTTGGGGGCCGAGCCCATGATCGTCGAGCCGTCGATGCTCCCGTCCGCCCGCGGGGCGATGACCACCGTGCCCGAGTGGATGCCGACGCGGATCGCCGGCTCGATGCCGTGGCTCGCGTTGAGCTCGACGGCGGCGTCGGCCATCCGTTCGACGAGCCGCAGACCCGTCTGCACCGCACGCCGGGCGTCGTCGCCGTGCGCGGCGGGGTACCCGAAGCACGCCACGACCCCGTCACCTTGGAACTGGAGTACCCGGCCGCCCAGCTCCTCGATCGCTTGCGTCGCCACCTGGCGGTAGACCGCGAACACCTCGCGCACGACCTCCGGCTCGGCCACCTCGGCCATGTCGGTGGACTGCACGATGTCGGCGAAGATGAGGCTGACGAAGGCGCGCTCCCCCTCGGGCAGCGAGCGTTCGAGCGACGCCCGTTCGATCATGGCGGCGGCGCGCTGGTTCGGTGGGTCCACCGTCAGCACGTCGTTGGCGAGCTCCACGACGCGGTCCCACGTGCCGGCGGCCGCCGCGGCGTCCATCGACGTCAGTAGCCGATCGATCAGCAGGGTCAGACGGTCCTCCGCCGACACCGAGTGCTGCCCTCCGACGGTGGTCACTGCGCCGTCCTCAATCCCCCGCAGGCGGTGACTGGGCGTGGCTGACGTAGAAGAGGGCGGGGGACTGCTCCCCACCGGCGCCCGCCACCAGGGCGCCCTCGTAGAGGCCGCACGGCACGTTCGTCGTGTCGGCCTCGATCGTCACGTAGGCGCACCCGGCATCGTCGATGACGGGAGGCGAGATGTTGATGTCACCGGACTTGATCGTTGCCGCCTGGCGCCCGACCCTCGTCAGGTCCGAGATGCTCACCCGGGCCTTGCCCGACCGTGCCTCGACCATCAACGTGGTGTGCTCGACGGAGCGGCCGCTCCGTCCGGGGTCGGCGCCGGCGGTCGGCCGCACGGTCACCTCGGCCCACTGCGACATGTTCTCCATCCCGTTCTGCCAGAACTGTGACCAGTCCCGGGCCAGACGCTGGAAGAGGCGGCTGGTGTCGTTGGCCGCGTCGACCCTGCTGTAACGGCCCGACCAGAGCCGCTCCGTGACGTCGGTGGTGAAGGGCGCGTAGAACTCGGTCATGTTGCTCATGAAGCCGATCCATTGCGCAGCGACGCCGCCGGTGAACGCCGCCGCGTCCGTGGCCGCGCCGGACGACGGCGCGGTGGGAGCCGCGTCGCCGACGGAGCCGGGCTTGGGGTCCGCGCCGCCGGCCAACTTCGCCGCCTCCATCTGCACGGCCACCTGCACCAATTGGCTCCACTCCGGGCACACCGACGTCGCGGCGGTGTTGAGCAGCGTGTTGGTGAAGCCAACGACCTTGAGCGCCTTGACGTGGCGCTTGCCGCACACGTCGGAGGCCATGAGGTAGCCGCGGTCGACGTTGAGCTGGTCCCCGATGCTCCGGTTGAGGTCGTAGCTCATGGCCGACCAGTTCTTGGTCGACTTGATCTCGCACCGCAGCTCGGTCTCGAGCCGGTGGCCGCCGATCTCGACGACCTCGAGGTAGTCCGCGTGTGTCTGCTGGGCGCTGCTCCGGGTCGGTCGCAGGTCGACCGGTCCGATCGGGCGCATCTCCTTGAACATGGAGCTGCCCCAATCCGGCCAGTGGTCGGGGATGAGCCATTCGCGCAGGTTGTCGAGGGACTGCTGCGTCTCGAACTCAGTGAAGATCCAGACCGCCTGGTGGCCCTCGACGTCGACGGGCAGGGCCATGCAGACCACCTGTGCGGTGCTGGGGGCGCTCTTGTTGCCAACTTTCGCCATGCCGCCTCCTCGTCAGTGGACAGCGGTGCCTCAAAAGGTCGCCTGAGCAGGGGACAATAGCTCAGATCCGCGTTCAGAACCCCGGTGAGCGACCGAAGTGTCCGAGGGCCTCCCGAAAGGGCAATTCGAACCCCTCGACGCGTGAAGTCCCCCCGGAACAGACGTTTGGTGTCAGCCCGGGCCGACGGGCCACCCGCCGCCCAGCGTCAAGCGGTGCATCACGCGCCGGTCGCGTCTAGAGGACCAGGTGCTCGCGTGCCTCGGGGTTCGCCATGTTTTCCTTGATGTGCGCGTCCCGTTCCTCGGACGACTCCTTCGTCCGCAGCAAGACCGGGGCGAGGACGAGGCCGAGCAACACGGAACACCCCGCGATGAGCAGCGCCAACTGGTAGCCGCCGGCCAGGGCGCTGATCACGTCGTGCCCGGCTGCCGCAAGCGACTTCGAGTGGTTCGTTGCAATCGTCCCGAGCGCGGCCAGGCCGATGGCGCCTGCCATCTGCTGGGACACGTTCACGACCCCCGAGCCGAGCCCGGCGTCCTCGTTGGGGATCTCGGACATGCCGATCTGGAGCAGCGGCATGAAGGACGCGCCGGCGCCGATCCCCATCATCAGGAAGGCCACGAAGATGCGCGGGAAGTACGCCGTATGCGCGCCGGCCGAGGCGAACAGCAAGAGTCCACCGGCCGCGAGCACCATCCCCGGGTACATGACCCGCTCGTTGCCGAAGCGACCGACCAGCCAGGCCGTGATGCCGGTCGACATGCCCGCCATGCCGAGCGCCTGTGGGAGGAAGGCGAGGCCCGTCTTCACCGGGCTGTAGCCCAGCACGTGCTCGAAGTAGAGGGCGCCGATGAAGAACGTGGAGAACATCCCGATGATGAGGAGCCCGCGCACGACGGCCGAGCCGGTCAGCGTCCGGAGCTTGAGAATGCGTAGCGGCATGATCGGGTTCGAGATCCTCGACTCGAGCACGAGGAAACCCACCATCAGCGCGACCGCGAGGCCGAGGAGACCGAGCGTGTGCGCCGAGCCCCAGCCGACGTTCGACGACGTGATGATGGCGTAGATGCACACCATCACCGACAACGTCACGAGGGCGGAGCCGACCCAGTCGACGCCTTGGCGGATGCCCAACCCGACGTTGTCCACCAGGAGGACGTAGCCGGCGCACAGCGTGACGATCCCGACCGGCACGTTCACGAAGAAGATCCAGTGCCACGACAGCACCTGGGTCAGCACGCCGCCGGCGAGGAGCCCGACAGAGCCGCCGCCGACGGCCACGAACACGTACGCGCTCATGGCCTTGGCCCGCTCGGACGCGCTGGGGAACTCGGTGACGATGATGGCGACGATCACCGAGGACGACAGCGCGCCGCCGATGCCCTGCACGAAGCGCGACGACACGAGCATCGCCTGGCTGGTGGCCGCCCCGCACACGATGGAGGCCAGCGTGAACAACGCCACGCCGCTGAGGAACACCTTCTTGCGCCCGATGAGGTCGCCGAGTCGCCCCGCCATGAGGAGGAAGCTGCCGAAGGAGATGAGGTAGGCGTCGACGACCCAGGTAAGGCCGGATTGGCTGAAGTGGAGGCTCTTCTGGATGTCGGGGAGCGCCACGTTGACGATCGACCCGTCGAGGGCGTTCATGAACATCGCCAGGCACACGACGACCAGGGCGATCCAGCGCCGGCGGTCGCCGGCGGCGGTGTCCGTCAGGTCGGCCAGGGCCGCCGGGTCGGCGATGATCTCGGATTCGGGGATAGTCATGATTTCGGGACTATCATAGAGGAGTGATGGATGAGGTCGTGCAGGCTGGTGGGGTGCCTGCGGATGTGGGGGTGACGGCGTGAGTACCGGGCCGTCGGCGTCGCGCGGTCCGGAGACCGGCGCGGGGACGGGCACCGGCACCATCGTGCTGCTGACCCGCCTCTCCCGGGCTGTGTTCCTGCGCAGCTCGGTCGACCTGGTCGGGATGAACCTGCGCAACATGGTGACGCTCGCCTACCTGCGCGACCACCCCGGCGTCTCGCAGCAGACGATGACCGAGGACCTCGCCATGGACTCGAACACGGGCGTGCTGGTGCTCAACGACCTCGAGGACCTCGAGTACGCCGAGCGCCGGCGTGACCCGGCCGACCGACGCCGCCACCTGGTGAACATCACCGACGCCGGCATCGAGGCACTCGAGCGCGCCGAGTTGGCGCAGGGCAGCATCGAGGACGAGATCCTCGGCGGGTTGAGCACCACGGAGCGCGCCGAGCTGCGGCGGCTGTTGGTCAAGGCGCTCGAGGAGCACGAGCCGTCGTAGCGCGGCTCAGGTTAAGGCTTCGTCTCCCCCGGTGATCTCGCCGGCCGACGAAGTTGTCACGCCAGCATCTCGACTGGGCAACGGATGCCCGGAGCCTCCTGAAGCCTTCGGTCCGCCGTCACCAGGATGATGTCGAGTGCTTCGGCCAGCGCGACGTAGACGGCGTCGTAGACCGTCAGATTCTCTCGGAGCTCCCAGGCGCGGCCGACAAGCCTGGTGTGAGGGACCCGTTCGACCCGGAGACCGTCGAGGTCGCGTAGCGCGAGCTCGACTCGGCGATCGTCGAGGTCCCCATGGGCAGCGAGGCGTCGCCAGGCGGAGACGACCTCGACGTCGAGGAGATGCGGGGCAACCAGCTGTTCGCTCCGTAACCGCGAGCGGGCACGATCTCCATTCGGATTGTCGTCGGCCAGCGCGGTGACGATGACGCTGGCGTCGACGACGATCAACGGACGTCGCGGTCGGCGCGGACCGCTTGCGCGGCGGCCTCGAATCCGGCCCGGCCGCCAGCGCGTCCGCCCGCGCGATCGAGCAACTCGTCCAGCGTTGGCGAGCGGGCCTCCTCGACGAGGAGAGCGAGCAGGTACTCCTGTAGGGACTGTCCAGCCGCGGCCGCGCGCCTGCGCAAGGTGGTGTGGACGTCGTCCGGGACGTCTTTGACCTGGATACTCGGCACCGCTCTGGAGGTTAGCGCCAATATGGCGCTAACACATGCGAAATGGCTTAGTAAAGGGGTTGACCAGGACCGGAGGACATGCGGGGACTTCGTCCTGCACCTGGCTCCTCGCATTCAGCCGGTCGACGCCCGACATCAGCAGATCGTCGTATCGAGTCTCGCCGTGGCGGACGGCGGCCATGACCGCAAGGCGATCGCCACAGGTTCCTGGCCCTTTACCGGTTAGTGCCTCGAAGAGCGGCGTACTTGGCCACGATCAGCTTCCCGATCAACGCGTAGCCGGCGTTCATGGGGTGGATGTCGCCCTTCTTGCAGAACCACGTGAGCGCGCACACGCTCGCCACCGGGACCGGGATCGCGCCGTACGCCTTCGTGCGCACGGTGCGCGTCAACGGCGTGTAGGCGCCGGTCGCCTTCGTCACGTCGACGAACGCGCCAAACGACGTGGCGTACGCCTTGGACAGGGCGGGGTTCACCAGCGCCTTGAACGCCACCACCGAGATCTTGGCCAAGTTGACCGCCGCGGTCGAGGCCGGGTGCGTCGGGAACACGTACGCGCCCAGGATCACGTCGGGATACGTCGAGCCGATGATCGGGACCCTGGCGCCCGCCGCGGCGCGCAGCTGCGAGGCGATCGACGCGACGTTGATCTTGATGCCCGCGGTCGCCGTAGCGACGCAGGCGACGGGGTTGGGCTTCTCCGCGCACGGCACGACGTCGTTTCCGCCGATCGACACCGTGATGAGCCCGACGTGGCCCTTGTGCGCGGCGATGAAGGCGGTCGCCGCCGCGATCTGCGTCGTCGTCGGGTATGCCATGCCGCCCGCCGTGTGCGGCAGGACGGCGGGGCACCCGATGGTCGTGAGCAGCGAGGTCGTCGTCGCCCCGGCGCACCCGAAGTTCGCCAGCGTGAGGTGCGTGCGGTTCGCCACGTACGTCGCGTACCCGGGCGTTGCGCCGAGGCCCGGCTGGTACCCGACCGAATATGAGTCGCCGAGGGAGACGTAGTACGTGGGCGTCTTCGCCGCGGAGGCGGCCGGGACCGGCCCCGAGGCGAGCGGCGCCAAGGCCCCCACGGCGAGCGCGGCGACGGTGAGGACGCCCCCGAGGACGAGGGCGCGCAGGTGCAGGGTTCGAAGGAGGCGTCGCATGTGGGCCCGAGTCTGCCTCAGCCGACGCCCGGGTCGTGGGCATCGCGTCCGGCCACGCCGCCCCGATCGGACGTCTTCACCAGGTCTTCTAGGCTCGGGGCATGGTTTCAGAGCTTTTCGACGAGGTGGCGTGGAAGCCGGTCCTCGACTTCGACTTCACCGACATCACGTACCACCGGGCCGTCGACCACGGGACCGTCCGGATCGCCTTCGACCGGCCCGAGGTGCGCAACGCCTTCCGGCCCCACACCGTCGACGAGCTCATCATCGCCCTCGGGCACGCCTACGGTTCCTCCGACGTCGGCTGCGTCCTCCTCACCGGCAACGGGCCCTCGCCGGTCGACGGCGGGTGGGCCTTCTGCTCCGGCGGGGACCAACGCATCCGCGGCGCGGCCGGTTACGAGTACGAGGACGCCGCCGACACGGGTCGGGCGGGCCGGCTCCACATCCTCGAGGCGCAGCGCCTCATCCGCTTCATGCCCAAGGTCGTCATCTGCGTCGTGCCCGGATGGGCCGCCGGCGGCGGGCACAGCCTCCACGTCGTGTCCGACCTCACGCTCGCCAGCGCGGAGCACGCGCGCTTCAAGCAGACCGACGCCGACGTCGCCAGCTTCGACGGGGGCTTCGGCTCCGCCTACCTGGCGCGCCAGGTCGGCCAGAAGTTCGCCCGCGAGGTCTTCTTCCTGGCCCGCGCCTACAGCGCCGAGGAGATGCACCGCATGGGGGCGGTGAACGCCGTGGTGCCGCACGCCGACCTCGAGCGCGTCGCCCTCGAGTGGGGTGCCGAGATCAACGCCAAGAGCCCGACCGCCATCCGCATGCTCAAGTACGCCTTCAACCTCATCGACGACGGGTTGGTCGGCCAGCAGCTCTTCGCCGGCGAGGCGACCCGCCTCGCCTACGGCTCAGAAGAGGCGGCCGAGGGCCGCAACGCCTTCTTGGAGAAGCGGCCCCCGGACTGGTCGCCGTTCCCCTGGCACTACTAGGCCGGAGCGCGGCCTAGGAACCGCCGCCGCCCTTGGCATCGCGCTCGATCCCCGACAGCAGGTACTGCAGCCCGCTGGCGAACTGCGTGGGGCTCGTCATCGACGCGAGTTCCGACGCGGCGCGGCTCGCCCCCTCCGGCGGGGTCCAGCCCGCCCGCGACGTCGCCAGCGCGGCGAACCCGATCGTGTACGTCTGGATCGCCGCGTACGCCGTCTTCGACGCCGCCGTGTCGTAGCCGGCGTCGCGCAAGATCTTGAGCATCGTCTCCATGCGCCGGATCGCCGTCGCCGAGATCACCGGGTGGCGGAGATACACGTAGAGCGCCCCCGGCTCCTCCACCAGCAACCGGCGCAGGCCCTCGGCCGCCGCGCTGAGCCGCGCCTGCCACGACCCCGACGCCGCCGGCATCGGCTGGCTCTGGATCAAGAGCTCCTCGACCACCTCGTCCATGAGGTCGTCCTTGTCGCGGATGTAGCGGTAGAGCGACATGGGCGCCACGTCGAGCTCGGCGGCCAGGCTCCGGATCGTCATCTGCTCGAAGCCGACGGTGCGCAGCGCGCGCAGGGCGGCCTCGACGATCTGGGCCCGCGAGATTGTGCCCCGCGGCGCCCGCTGGCCCGGGGACCTGCGTGGCCGCGCCTTCGCGCTCTCCGCGCCCCTCGCCGCCACAGGCTTCACCCTATCGGTCGTGATCCGTTGCGTACGCGTACATCTCCCACTACAGTACAAGTACGCAAAGTCGGTAGATCGAGGCGATCCGGAGAGAAACCGGGAGTAAAGGGATAGGGACCCATGGCCGTCGGGGCAGAAGTGATCGCAGGGATACTGGTTGCGCTCCTTCTGCTCGCGACGGCCCTCACACTCTTCCTCGGGTTCATGGGCGCCGTCTTCGGCGAACGCGTCGAGCGCTGCTCGCGCTGCGGCCGCCGGACGCTCGCCGTGAAGGGCCAGGCCCACCCGCACGGCTGCCCGCAGACCGCCGCCGAACACGCCGCGCACGTCGTGCACGCGGCGTCGCACCACGTGCCCCTCCGCCACCACTGAGCCAGCGCCGACCGCCCCGGGCGGACCCGACCTATCCAGCGCTGCGCGGGACAACCCGGCTAGAACATGGCCAGGGCACAGACCCGTGACCCCGGATTGACGAGGACAGACCACGAGGAGGTCCCATGCTGGCTACCCAGTACCCGGTGCTCGACGCGTTCCTGACGATCCTTTACTTCTTCTTGTTCTTCGTCTGGATCTGGCTCGCCATCATGGTGTTCTTCGACATCTTCCGCAGCCACGACATGTCAGGCTGGGTAAAGGCGCTGTGGGTCATCTTCATCATCATCCTCCCGTTCCTCGGGGTGTTCTTCTACCTGATCTTCCGCGGCGGCTCGATGCACGAGCGGTCCGCCCAGCAGGCCGCGCTCCAGCAGAAACACTTCGACGCCTACGTGCGCCAGGCCGCCGGCACCCAGGGCGCCGACACGGCGACGCAGCTCTCCAAGCTCGCCGACCTGAAGAACCAGGGCGTGCTCACCGAGGACGAGTTCCAGTCCGAGAAGGCCAAGCTGCTGGCGCTTTAGGGCAGCCCACCCCGCGCTCCTCCCATACTTCGTCACCGGGGACGGCGCATCGGTGACGCCAGACGAGAAGGAGACAACCGAGGCCGACGCCGGCTCGTCCGCGCCCGGCACCGGCCCGTCGCCCCCAGCGGCGGCCGCACCCGCCGACGCGCCGCCCGACGCCTCGGAGCGCCTGGCCACTCAGATCGAGACGGACGTCCACGAGCCACTCCCGTGGCGCTCCATCGCCAAGAAGACGGCCGCCGCGGTGGTGTTCGGCATCACCATCTACTTCGTCTTTCCGAGCCTGGTCGAGGTCTTCAGCTCCTTTCCGAAACTGACCTCGCTCGACCCGATCTGGTTCACCGTCGCCGTCGCCCTCGAGGTCGGCCACTTCGTCTGCACGATCGCGCTCCAGCGCATCGCCCTGCGCACCAAGGCATGGTTCTCGGTGGCCACGTCACAGCTCGCCGGCAACGCCATCAGCCTCGTCGTGCCCGGCGGCGCGGCGGTGGGCGCGGCGACGCAGTTCCGCATGTTGGCGACGGCGGGCAACGACACCACCACCGCGGTCGGCGGCCTGACCGCGTTCTCGCTCCTCGGGATCGCCGGGCTCCTGGCGCTTCCGATCTTCGTGTTGCCCGCGATCCTCGCCGGAACGCCGATCGCCGGCGGGCTCGAGACGGCGGCGCTGCTCGGCCTCGTCGGTTTCATCCTCTTTGCCGGTTTCGCCGCCGCGGTGCTCGTGCTCGACGGGCCGATCCGCTGGGCGGGCCGCGTCATCCAGGCGGCGCGCAACCGCTGGCGGCGCAAGGCCGCGCCGATGACCGATCTGCCCGACCGCCTCGTACGCGAGCGCAATCGCATCCGTGACGTGCTGGGCCGGCGATGGAAGGCGGCCACGCTGCTCAGCAGCGGGCGCCTCTTCCTCGACTTCGGATGCCTGCTCGCCACGATCCGCGCCACCGGCGCGCGACCGAACCCCTCGCTGGTGCTCCTCGCCTACGCGGTGGCCGGTCTGCTCGCGCTCATCCCGATCACCCCCGGCGGTCTCGGCATCGTCGAGGCGGGGCTCAGCGGTCTGCTCATCCTGGCGGGCGTGCCCGGCGTCGACGCCGTGGTGGCCACGTTGGCGTACCGGATCATCTCGTACTGGCTGCCGATCTTGGTGGGGCCCTTCGCCTACATGGCCTTCCGGGCGCGCTACGGCCCACCGCGCCACGACGCCGGCGGGTCCGGAGGGACGGGAACAGCGCTCGCGACAGGCTGAACGGCGCGCTGACGGCGCCTGAACGATTCGTCACAGGGCCCCGCCGGCAAGCAGGGAGGCAGAAGCGCGCGGGCCGCGAGGCACGAGCGCCGAAAAGTTGGGTGCTCGTTGCGTGACGCCGGGTGATCACACTCAAGCTGCAAGTTTTTGGGGCCGAGTGTGCCTGATGCGCAATCTCGGCGGGGCGAAATCGGGGTGTGAGAGCGCAGCCGTTGCGCCGCGTGCCAACATGGCGGCGAAAGTAGTGCGAGAGGGGGTCTCGCAGGGTATCGAGAGATGCGAGAGTGCATTGACCATGTATGAGGGGACATGGGACTCAGTGGGCACCCATCGCGTGCCGGATTGGTTCGATGACGCCAAGCTGGGCGTCTTCCTCCATTGGGGTCTGTACTCGGTGCCGGGATGGGCGCCGCGGGTGCCCGACATCCAGGAGATGTTGGTCAAGGCGGGGCCCAAGCGGATGCTGCGGGACAACCCGTACGCCGAGTGGTACCTCAACTCGATGCGTATCAAGGGCAGCCCGACGGCTCGGCACCACGCCGAGGTGTACGGCGACGCGTACCCCTACGACAACTTCGTAAAGACGTTCGACGACGCCACGGCCGTCGCCAACCTGGACGCGCTGGCCGGGCTGTGTGCAGGTGTGGGGGCGCGGTACGTCGTCTTGACGACCAAGCACCACGAGGGGTTCGCACTGTGGCCGTCGGCCATCCCGCATCCCGTCAAGGGGGAGTACCACGCGCGGCGTGACCTCGTCGGCGACCTCACAGAGGCGGTGCGGGCGCGCCGCATGCGGATGGGGCTCTACTACTCGGGCGGCTACGACTGGCCGGCGAACAACGCGCTGCTGCGGCGCGCCTCCGACGCCGTGCTGGCCGTGCCGTCGAGCCGTCAGTACCGCGACTACGCGTCGTCGCACGTGCGGGAGCTGATCGACCGCTACGAGCCGTCGGTGTTGTGGAACGACATCGGCTGGCCGGCCGGCGGGAACCTGGCCGAGCTGTTCGCGTATTACTACAACGCCGTTCCCGACGGGGTCATCAACGACCGCTGGCGCGAGTCGAAGGTGCCCCACAGCTTCGTCGGGCGAACGGTCGTGCGGATCCTGGGCGACCTGACGCAGCTGGCGTGGCCGCTGATCCCGGCGAGGCGCAAGCGCCTGACCTTCTCGTCGCCGCAGCACTGCGACTTCCGCACGCCCGAGTACGACGTGCTGCACACGGTCTCGGAGCGCAAGTGGGAGATGTGCCGCGGCGTCGGGCGCTCCTTCGGCGCCAACCGCCACGAGCTGCCCGAGGACATCATCGGCGACACCGAGCTCATCCAGATGTTCTGCGACGTCGTGGCGAAGAACGGGAACCTCCTGATCGGAGTCGGCCCGCGTCCCGACGGGACGGTGCCCGAGAGCCAGCAGGCGCCCTTGCGCGGGCTGGGCGCCTGGCTGGCCGCCAACGGCGAGGCCGTCTACGGGTCGCGGCCGTGGGTGGTGACCGACTCCACGACGACCGAGGGCACGCCCCTGCGCTTCACCCGGAGCGGTGAGGGCGTCTACGCGTTTGTCATGGGGATGCCCGCCGAGCGACGGGTGACCATGCCGGCGGTGGACGGGGAGCGGGTGCGCCGGGTGCGCCTGGTGGCGACCGACGAGCTCCTCGACTTCGTCGTCGAGCCGACCGGTGGGCTGACCGTCACGCTGCCGGAGCGGCTGCCGCTCTCCGCGGTGACGGCGCTCGACCTCGGGGCGGAGGTGCGGGCGCGGCTCGAGACGGTGCCGTAGGCGGCCGGTCGGCCCGGCGGCCGCCGGGGCGCTCAGGCGGTGAGGACGAGTTGAGTCTGGACGACGCGGGCGACCAGCCGGTCCTGCGGGTCGCGCACGTCGGTCTCGATCACGATGACGGTGCGCCCGACGTGCAGCGGGCGCGACGTGGCCTCGACGTAACCCTCCCGCAACCCACGTAGGAAGTTCGTCTTCGACTCCACGGTTGTGGTGCCGGCCGACCCCTGCGGGAGGTTCAAGAACGCGCACGCGGCGCCGGTGCTGTCGGCCAGCGCCATGATGGCGCCGCCGTGGAGCAACCCGCCGGCGGTGCACACCTCGGGCCTCCAGTCGAGGCGCCCCTTCACCTCGTCCTTGGTGTAGCTCGAGAACGTCGCGCCGATCGTCTTGGCCAGTGGCATGAGGTCGCGCAGGGTGTTGGGATCGGGCGAGGACGAGGTTGTGGCGGAGTTGTCGGTCATGGTCGCGGACGTTAGCGACGGGTGCCTGTCACCGTCCGAGGAGGGAGTGGTCACGGGCAAAGGGACCTTCGAACCGGGACCTCCGCCTCTAGGCGCTGATGCACGGATCCCTCAGGATGCAACACATGGACGACGGTCGCCGGCGCTGCAGCTCGCCAACAACAGATCCGGCTCGATCTCTCTCGGAGAAGAATCGTTTCGTTCGCGGAGTGGGGACCCTATCCCCCGGCGCGTCGTCCTCTTTCGCAATGGTCCGGCCCGGGGGTGACGGGTCCGGCCTTGCGGGATCCGCTCCCCGTGCGGGTGGTTCTCGCTCCGGGTAACCCGTCGAGCGAACCGCTCCCGACGCACGGGGAGCGGAAAAACGCAATGTGACTCCCGGCGTCCGGTACGTTTCCGGTCTTGGCGAACGCCGGGAGCTCACATTGATCCTCGACCTCTTCTTGATCGGGCTCGTGGTCACCCTCGAGCCGATACCGCTCACGGCGATGATCCTGTTGCTGGCGTCGGAGCGCGGCCTGCTGAAGGGCCTGGGCTACGTGTTCGGCTGGCTCGGCACGCTGGTTGTCATCGTGGCGGTCGTCGTCGTGATCACGGGTGGCAAACCGCTGATCCCGAAGACCTCGCCGTCGACGGCGGCCCTGGTCATCAAGCTCGCGGCAGGTGTCGTCCTGATCGGTATCGCCGAGCGACGGCGGAGGCGTCTGGGGTCGTCGGGCGAGCCGAAGGCGCCGAAGAAACAGCCCCGATGGATGGGGTACATCGACCGGGTCAACCCGCTGACCGCAGCCGGCCTGGCGTTCCTGCTCCAGCCGTGGGTGCTCGTGGCGGCCGGCATGACCACGATCGTCGAGGGCAAGTTCGACACGGCGGGCGAATACATCTTGGTGTTCACGTTCTGCGTCTGGTGCTCGGCCAGCTACCTGCTGCTCGAGACGTACGCGGCGGTGCGGCCGGACAAGGTGCAGCCCCGCCTGCAGGCGATCCTCACCTGGATCAACACGCACCGGGACGAGACGATCGTCTTTCTCTCGCTCGCCCTCGGGCTCTATCTGACCGCCAAGTCCGTCTACGGGCTGGTGTCGGCCTAGCGGCGCGGGACGCCTGCGGGCGTCAGGCGGACGGCTGGGGTGTGGGAGCGGGAGCAGGAGTGGTCGGTGCGACGACCTCCGGCCCGCGGCGGGGCGGGAAGACGGAAGGCCCGAGGTTGGCGTGGATCATCAGGATGACGCCCGAGGCGACCATCACGTAGACGACGGTCACGAGGAGCGACAACGTGCCGCTGCGGCTCGACCCGATGCTGCCGAACACGCCGGGCGCGATGAGGGCCAGCAGCAGGTAGACGGCGACGCCGAACGTGACGATCAGTTGCAAGAGGTAGATGAAGCCGACCACGCCGGCGTAGGAGTTCATGACCCGGAGGTTCGGCCGCACCAGGCCCTCGTCACCGTTCGCCGTGTCGATGCCCCGGCGCAGGTGGGTGGCCCACACGCTGCCGGCGATCACCACGAAGAGCGCGCCGATGACGACCTCACGGGTGACGCTGTTGCCCAGCGGCGAGTAGTGCGGGGCGATGAGGGAGGCCAGCGCCGTCACGATTAACACCGACCCGGCGAACGTGAGTTGGAGCGTCACGAAGCTCATGCCGAACAGGTACACGGTGTGCGGCCGCATGCCGCGCGGGTCGGGCTCGGCCCGGTTGGCGACGATCACGATGACGAGCACGAGCACGAACGCGGACATGAACGCCAGGATCAGCGCCAGCCCCGCCGCCGCGCCCCCGGCGATGTTGACCAGCTGACCGGTCACCATGAGTCGAACCCCCTGACCGCCCCGCCCCTGCGGGACCCGGGGTGACGGTACGTCACGGCGCCCGGCGGATCGCGGACCCCGACTCCGGCCGCCGAGCATCCCGGGTTCCAGAGTGGGTGCGTGGTACACCGGACGGCGCCGCCCGGCTCTCGCCCGGGGGGCGACAGGGAGAGACGATCGATGCTTGCCTACACCTGGCCGCTGCTGAACCTGTTGTGGACGTTCCTGATGTTCGCCGGGGTCGTCCTGTTGGTGTTCTTCATCATCTGGTGCTTCATCGACAACTTCCGCCGGCGCGACCACAGCGGGGCGGCCAAGGCCGCATGGACCATCATCATCTTTCTGCTGCCGTTTGTCGGGGCGGTGATGTACATCGTCTTCCGGCCGGCCGACGCGGCGCTGGCCACCTGAGGGGGGCTTCGATCGGGGAGGCGGGGACCACGGCGTAGGGGTCGGACCTCTCGGCGGCAATGGCGGTGGCACCGGCCCGGGGGCGCCGGGCCAGCCCGGGGGCCGGGGCGTGCGCCCAGGCCGATGCGGTCCAGGTGGGAGGGCAGAGACCGCCGCTGGGACGCCAGATTCGGGAGCCCCTGTTTCGATTCCCTACCAACTCGGTGTGGAATTCGATTTCCGGGCGGTCCGTCGCTAAGGTTTCTCTCAGTCGGGGCACAACCTCAGGAGCGGTCGTTGCAGACTCACTACCCCAAGATCAGCCAGGGTCCGGATCGTATGTGGGTGGTCGATTGTGCGCAGTGTCGGAACGACACCCAATCGGAGTTGCCGATCGGCATCGGCATGCCGCTGCAGGACCGCGAGACGGCGGAAAGGCTCCGCGACAACCACGCCTCCCGCTCGGCGCGCGTGGTGGCCTCCTAACCGTTAGGGACGCAGTTGCCTGACGCCGGGGCGGGTGCCGGGAGCACCGGCGACGCGGGCGCCATCACCAAATCGAGCCCGCGCTCGGTGTCCGACACGGTGGCGCGCCTCCTCGAGCTCCTCGATGCAAAGGGCCTGAAGCTCTTCGCCGTCATCGACCAGCGCGCCGAGGCGCAGGCCGTCGGGCTCGATATGCCGGAGACCACGCTCGTCGTCTTCGGCAACCCCAAAGCCGGCACGCCGGTCATGGTCGCTGCACCGCTCGCGGCGCTCGACCTGCCGCTGAAGCTGTTGGTCTGGGCCGACCACGACGGCGCTGCACGCATCAGCTACGTCGATCCCGCCGTGCTCGCCGCGCGCTACGGCCTCGGGCCCGAGCAGGCGGCCGCGTTCGCGCCGATCAACGCGCTGAGCGACGCACTCGTCGCGCCATAACCAGCCCTCTGGCGGGTCAGGTGCGGCGCGACGTCTCGAGGCGCACGGTGTGGCGTTCGCCTTCGAGCGCCGACTCGACCGCCTGGCGCAGGGCGCGCCCGGGCGAGCCCGGCACCCCGTCGTCGGTCTCGCCGAAGATCGTCACCGTCACGACGCCGCCCCAGCCGAGGCGGACGTCCACCCCGGTGAAGGCGTAGCCCGAGCCGTCGGCGAGCGAGTCGGCGAGCGCATGTAAGACGCGCTTGTTCACATCCGCTCCCACCATGAGGGACACCTTGACGGACCAGCGGCCTCCCGACCAGGGGAATTGGTCCCTTGTGGACCCTGTGGCGTGACCGGCCCGCCACGGGCGTGACACAATGGGTGACAATGCGTCACTGAGTGTGTGGAGGGCGGAACCACGCAGCAACATCTGATTGGGGAACATTTCGTGCCGAGGAGCACCTTTCCGTACTCCGCCGCGGACCTGGACCGCTTCCGGCAGGTCCAGCGCGTCGCCTATGACATCGCTTTGCGCGTCGAATCGCAGTTGCAAGCCGGCATCACCGAGGCCGAGGCGTGCACGCTCATCGCCTCGGCCCAGGCCGAGCACGAGGTGATCCAGGTCTTCCACCGGCCCTACGCCTGGTTCGGCAAGCACACCTTGCCCGGGTACGAGGACGTGGCCGGCGCTCCATCAACCAACGCCGTCGACCTGGCCACCGGCGTGGAGCCGAGCGCCTCGATGTTCCCGACGGACCAACGCCTCGTCGACGGGGACGCGGTCATCCTCGACCTCGCCCCGGTGGCGCACGGCGTCGCGTCCGACGTCGCCTACTCGTGCACGTTCGGGCACAACGACGTCTTCGCCGAGCTCGATGCGGGCCTCGCCCGGATCCGCGCCACCATCGTGGAGGGGATCCGCGCCGGCGAGTCGATGCTCATGCTGTACCACGAGCTCGACGAGCAACTCGCCGAACACGGCTGGGTGAGCTGTTACCACCGCTACGCCGACCGCGCCCTGGGCCACCTCGTCTTCCCGCTGGCGCACGATCCCGAGCGCTCGTCACCGTTGCCCGGGTGGGGCACCGCCGCCGCCGAGCAGATGCTGGCGGCCGGGATCGAGGCCCTCGATCAGGGCACCTGCTACCCGCTGTGGAACGACAGCGCATTCACCGACTACCCCGCGACGCCAGGGCTGTGGGCGATCGAGCCCCACATCGGCCGCGACGGCACCGGCGTCAAGTTCGAGGAGCTCCTCGTCGTGACGGGCGACGACGCCTACTGGCTGGACGACCACCTCCCGCACACCCAGCGCTGGGCGGCGGCGGGCCACAGCACGGCGCCGCTCGGAGGCGGCCGAACGAGGGCATGACGCCCACCCGCTCGGGGGTGCGTGCAGCGGCACAACAGCGCCGGGCCGCGACCGAGCAGGCCATCCTCGACGCCACCGAGGCGCTCTTGGAGGAGCGCCCCTTCTGGGAGCTCAACGTCGAGGATGTCATGGCGACGGCGGGCCTGGGCCGGACCGCTTTCTACCGCTACTTCCACGACCTGGAGTCGGTGGTGGTGCGTCTGATGGGCGCGCTCGTCGACGAGCTGCACGAGGCGTCATCGAGCTGGACCTCCTCCGCCGCCGAGGACGCAGCGGGACAGCTGCGCGAGGCCATCCGGCGTTTCGCCTCGGTGTACCGCGACCACGGGCGCCTGATGAAGGCCTTCGACGACGCCGCCGGCTGGAGCCCGAACCTCAAGGACCTGTGGGGCGAGACGGTCAGCACGTTGATCGGCCCGGTGGAATCGCACGTCCAGGCGTTGACGGCTGCGGGCAGGGTCACGGTCGACCATCCGATCGAGACGATCCGGGCGCTCGCCGTCCTCACCGACAGCTACCTCCTCGACGTGTACTGGGCGCACGACCGCGTCGACGTGGAGCAGCCGACGGCGGTCCTGTGCCAGATCTGGACGCGGACGCTGCGACTCGGGTGAGCCCTCGGGCGCCTCAGCCGAACAGCGGCACGGGCGTGGCGTACTCCATCTCGAAGTAGGTGGCCGGCGCGCCGGGCACCCGCAGCGCGGCCGCCGCCGGCTCGATGTCGACGCCGGGCAGCCCGGGGAAGAGCGGGTCGTGGTGGCAGAACGCGACCTTCTGCGACGGCTGCAGCAGGCTGACCTGCTCGAGCATGTAATCCACCGACGAACCCTGGAACGGCTCGCCGTCGACGTTCGGGCGCCCGCCCAGCGAGAGGAGGGCCACGTCGGGCCGCAGCCCGTCGAAGATGCCGCGCCAGTAACCGGCGCTGCCGCTCACCAACATCGTGCCGCCCGACGTCACAAGCAGGTACGCCAGCTGGCCGCCGTCGTGGCGCGAGCACCTGTCGTTCATGGCGACGAGTGCCGGTCCGGCCGGTGCCGGCACGGCGTCCATGACGGCGAACAATCCGGCGATCGCCGCGGCGCGGTCCTGCGCGCTCACGTCGAGGTCGCCGAGGCAGGGCACCGACGTGTTGGCCTCGCTGTGGGCGAACAGACACGCATGCAGGGCCGGCAGCACGCGCACCTTCGTCGTCGGCCCGCACTGCACCGTCTCGCCCCCGGTCACGACGAGGAGCTGGGCCTCGGGGACCCCCGCGTCGCGCAGGCAGCGCGCCGACTCTGGCGAGGCGACGACGGTCGCGCCTGCGTCCAGGGCCAGCAAATCGGCGCCGTAAAGGTGGTCGAAGTGCGCGTGACTGACGAAGACAAAGTCGGCCTGACCGACCTCCCTCGTCGAGAGGCCGACGGGTTCCAGACCAGGGAGCCGGTCCAGATACGCGTCGAAGAACAGGTTGAGCCCTGCGTCACGCACCCGGAACGTCGCGGTCCCGAACCACTCCAGCGTCGCTGGTGCCATGTCCTCTGCCTACGCCTTTGCTGCCGCGCCAGCGCCAGCGCCAGCGCCGTCGGTCGAGGGCCCTGCCGGCGACCCGCCGACCGCCCCGTCACCCGCATTGGGGGGCGGATTCCCGATCAACTTGGCCGAAAACTTCACGGCCTTGACCGCGCTCGTCACCCCGGTCTGGAGCGCGGCGCCGATCACGATGAAGACGATCCCCAGCCAGAAGAACCCGCGCCAGCCCAGCATCAGGATCCCGAACCGGCCAAGCATGTACGGCGGCGAGCAGACAACGGCCCCGACCGCGCCGCCCACCGCGGTGGCGGCC